>MKVH01000024.1:600000-951664 GCA_001899175.1 Candidatus Kapaibacterium thiocyanatum
GATGGTGCGTCTGTTCATGGTGATCTCCGAAGGCCGGAAACGTTGTTATCGACGTAACCGACGACGAATGACCTCTTCAAGTGCCTGAGCCGATAAACGTTCCTGTTGCATGCTGTCGCGTTCGCGAAGGGTGACGGTACCGTCGCTCACCGTCTGACCGTCCACGGTGATGCAGAACGGCGTCCCCACTTCGTCCTGACGGCGGTAACGGCGGCCGATGGCGCCGCTCGTGTCGTACTCCACGCGGAAGCTGCGCTGCAGATCGCGGTAGATTGTCTCGGCCGCTTCGGGCATGCCGTCCTTGTTCACGAGAGGGAAGACGGCGGCCGTGATCGGGGCGAGCGAAGGATCGAGACGCAGGACGGTGCGCGTTTCCGTCGCACCATTGTCGCCGGCCACTTCCTCCTCCGCATAGGCGTCGCAGAGGACGGCCATGAAGGTTCTCGTGGCACCGACGGCGGTCTCGATCACATAGGGAACGAAGCGGTCGCGCGTGACCGTGTCGACGTATTCGAGCTTCTTCCCCGAGAATTCCTGATGACGGCCCAGGTCGTAGTCGGTACGGGAATGGATACCTTCCACTTCACCCCAGCCGAAGGGGAATCGGTATTCGATGTCTTCGGCCGCCGCCGCATAGTGGGCCAGCTTCTCGTGTGGCTTGCGGCGCAGGTTCTCTTCCCGGATGCCGAGCGTGAGGAACCAGTTCCAGCGTTCCTGGCGCCAGTAGTCGAACCATTCCGTTTCGGAACCGGGCTTGACGAAGAACTGCATCTCCATCTGCTCGAATTCACGGGTGCGGAAGAGGAAGTTCTTCGTGTTGATCTCGTTGCGGAAGGACTTGCCGATCTGCGCTATGCCGAACGGCGGCTTCATCCGCGCCGAGTCCATCACGTTCTTGAAGTTGACGAAGATGCCCTGGGCCGTTTCCGGACGCAGATAGACGGCGTTGGATGCATCCTCGACCGGGCCTACGAAGGTCTTGAACATCAGGTTGAAGTTCCGTACTTCGGTCCAGTCCGTGGAGCCGGACACCGGATCCGTGATCCCGAAGTCCATGATGATGCTGTGGTAGTCCTCGTTCGTCGCGACGGTGGACAGGCGCGCTTCCACGGCGTCGGCATCGGCGATCTTGTTCTTCGAGCGGAGCTTCTGGATGTATTCTTCGATCAGGTTGTCGGCGCGATACCGTTGCTTCGACGTCTTGTTGTCGATCATCGGATCGGAGAACTGCTGGAGGTGTCCGGACGCTTCCCATGTGCGGGGGTGCATCAGGATGGCGGCGTCGATGCCGACCACATCCGTTCGATACGTCATGGCCTTCCACCATGCGTCCTTGATATTACGCAGCAGTTCCACGCCCAGCGGACCAAAGTCCCAGCAGCCGTTCAGGCCGCCGTAGATCTCGGACGACTGGAAAACAAAACCTTTACGTTTGGAAAGCGATAGGATGGCATCAAGCGTCGCAGTGGCGCTCATAGTCACTTGCAGTGGTGGAGAATGGGTTGCAAAGATACGAAATCGGCCTTTTCCGTAAGTTAGCAGGGTTACAACCAGTTACGGCATTTTTCATGACTACCTCCGATCCCGTTCTTCTGGAGCTCGATCGGGCTCGCGCCGCGCGCATTGCCGGTAATCACGGAATGGTGCGTGTCTGCGCCCGCCGTGCCGTCGGCGCTGCGGCCGGTGAGAATGCGATGGCCGTCTTGCGACGTATCTCCGGTACGATAACAATCCCGCATCACGTTCGTCTGCGAGCGACGATGCTTCAACAGGGCCTTCGTGCTCAACTACAGGGCGGCTCGGTGTCGGACGATCCGATCGCCGACGCCGAATTGCTTATTGACTATCTTCGATCGAACGCTAAGGACTGACCGAATGCTTGCCCTTCTCCGCCCTCTCCTGTGCGCACTGCTCCTGTTATCCGTGATTCCTGCCGCAGCGCAGGACAAACAACACATCACCTTCGATCCTGTCGCACGCATTACCGGAACGGCCGGCGATACGATCGTCGTCAAGGTGACCGGCCGTATGGACAAGGGATGGCATACCTATTCCACACGTGAGACGCTCGGACCCGAAGGCCTCGGTCCTACGCCGACCTTCGTCAGCGTCGAGCCCGGGTCCGTATTGAAGGCAGCCGGCAAGGCCCGGTTCGACAAGTTCAAGTCCGTCTTCGATTCGAGCTTCATGGTGACGACGGAGAAGGTCACGGGTACGTTCTCCATCAGCGTGCCGGTACGCCTGAATCCGAAACTCCAGCTCGGCACGAATTCTGCGACGGTCATCGTGAACGTCCAGATATGCGATACGATGTCGTGCCTGCCGTCCAAGGACTACAAGGTTCCGGTCACGGTGGAGATCACGGCCGTCGCCGATCCTGCCGTGGTGGCAGTCGCCGAAGCCGATGCGCCGGAACAGGGTGGTTCGGAACAGCCTGCCGCAACGACATCTTCGACGGCGGCATCCAAGCCGGCAGTGGCCGCATCCAACGCAGGTGATGCCGATATCGAGGCAGCGAAGAAGGAAGGACTATGGTCGATCTTCCTCCTCGGTCTGCTGGTAGGATTCGGTTCACTGGCTACACCGTGTGTCTATCCCATGGTGCCCATCACCGTATCGTTCTTCACCAAGAGGCACGAGAAGGCCAAGGGCAAGCAACTCCGCGACGCACTCATCTTCGCCCTGGGTATCATCCTGACGTTCTCGCTGATCGGCATTCTGATCTCGGCCTTATGGGGTGCGAGTGCCGTGGGACAGATCGCCTCGAATCCATGGATCAATCTCGGTATCGGTACGCTCTTCTTCGCCCTCGCCTTCAACCTCTTCGGTGCATACGAAATCCAGGTCCCCGTCGGCATCCTGAACGCTCTCAACAAGAAGTCGCAAGGCGACGGTCTGAGCTCGACCTTCCTGATGGGACTGACCTTCGCACTGATCTCGTTCACATGTACGAGTGCGTTCGTGGCCGGTATGATCGGCAGCGCTGCACAAGGCGAGTACATGGGGCCGGCCATCGGCATGGTGGGCTTCTCCGTGGCGTTCGCCGCGCCGTTCTTCCTCCTCGCCCTCTTCCCGTCGCTCATGACGCGCATGCCGCGTTCGGGTGGCTGGATGAACAACGTGAAGGTCGTACTCGGCTTCCTCGAACTCGGCTTCGCTCTTAAGTTCTTCAGTACGGCGGAATTCGTCTGGGGCTGGGGCATTCTGCCTCGAGACCTCTTCCTCGCCATCTGGATCGGTATCGCCTTCCTGACCGTGCTCTATCTCGTCGGGACGTTCCGCATGAAGCTGGACAGTCCGCTCGAATCCGTGAGTGGTCTGCGTGCCATCTTCGCGGTGCTCTTCGCCTCGGTCGGGTTCTGGCTGCTCTCCGGTATCGGGGCGAAGCCCCTCGGTGAGATCGACGCGTTGATGCCTCCGCTGAACTATCACGAAGTGCTCGATGCAGGCAGCGGTAATACGTCGGTCACGAGTGCCGGCGTCGGTGGTCCGGTATCCGACGCGAAGGAAGTGTGGTTCGACGATCTCGACAAGGCCAAGGCCGAAGCGCAACGCACGGGCAAGCCGATCTTCATCGACTTTACGGGCTTCGCCTGTACGAACTGCCGCTGGATGGAACTGAACATGTTCCCGAAGAGCGGTATCCGGAGTCGTATGGACAAGTACGTTCTCGTCCGGTTGTATACGGACAGACCGTCCGAGCCCTTCATCTCCAACCAGCGCATGCAGGAAACGCAGTACGGTACCGTGGCATTGCCGCTGTACGTGGTGCTGTCGAGGGAGGGAACCTACATCGCCAAGAAGGCATTCACGCGCAACGAGCAGGACTTCACGACGTTCCTCGATGCGGGGCTGTCTTCCTGATCCATCCGGTGCCTCTCGCGGCACGGATCTAATAGACGATTCTGTAGAGGAGCCATTCCTGCATCCAGGTGGCTCCTCGTTTCGCATAGAAATCGCGTGCGAGCTGGTTCCAGTCCAGCACTTGCCATTCCATCCTGCCGCAACCGCGTGTACGGCCGAGTCCGGCCACATGATCGAAGAGCATGCTCCCGACGCCATGACGGCGTGCGTCGTCGAGAACGAAGAGGTCTTCGAGATAGATGGTGGGCCGTGCGAGGAACGACGAATAGGTCTCGAAGTGAATGGCATATCCTGCCGCATGGCCGTCGAGGTCGGCGAGTACCGCTTCGAATCGGCGACGTTCTCCGAAGGCATCGTTACGGAGACGCGCTACGGCATCGGGTTCCGGACGTGGGAGGGATTCGTAGTCGGCCAGGGCATTGACAAGGGCGATGAAGTCGTCGAATCGTTCGGGAACGAGGGGAGACAGTGTGACGTGCGGCATGCGATACCTGCGGTGTGGATCATGGGCGGGCGGCGTGCCGGTCTCCGACCCTGCACGTCATGTTGTCGATCAGCCGTGTAGACCCCAGACGTGCGGCGATGAGCAGGACGATGTCGGCGCCGTCGTCGAAAGATGAAGGTCGTTGCAGGGAGTCGGCGAGAACGGCACTGGCATAGTCGACCGACAGTTCCGGCACGCTTGAAAGGACATCCTTCATCGTCCGCTCGATACCGTCGGGCGACGTCATGCCGCCTTCGGCCTCGGCGATGCCTGCCGTCAGCGCCCTGAACAGCACGGTGGCCTTCTGCCGATCCTGTGCGGACAGATAGATGTTGCGCGAACTCATGGCGAGGCCGTCGGCCTCGCGGATCGTAGGCTCTACCGTGATCGTCACGGGAACACCGAGATCACGTACGAGGCGCTTCACGACACAGGTCTGCTGATAGTCCTTGGCGCCGAACAATGCCTCATGCGGTTGCATCGCGATGAGCAGTTTGGCGACGACCGTTGCCACACCGTCGAAGTGGCCGGGGCGGAAACCGCCTTCGAGCGGCTCGGTGACACCCGTGATATGGATGGAGGTGGCGTATCCGTCGGGATACATTTCCTCGACCGCAGGGGCGAAGATGATCGAGCCTCCTGCATCGCCGACCGTGGCGACGTCGCGTTCGAAGTCCCGCGGATATCTGCCGAAGTCTTCATTCGGACCGAACTGTGTGGGGTTCACGAAGATGGACGTCACGGTATGGACGTGACGCGATGCCGATGTGCGCACGAGCGATGCGTGCCCTTCATGGAGAAATCCCATCGTCGGCACGCAACCGATCGTCGATCCCGTACGTCGCAATTCTTCCGCCCGTTCCTGCATGCCCCTGACGGTCGTGATGATCTCCATGTCACATTCCAATGTTGATGCGGCACAAGATAGGTGTTTGGTCGACAGTTGCAGTCATGGATCGATACGGAGTTGCCGATGCTCAGCAGGCTCATTGCATTCGCCGACGGGCGGGGAAGAGGTCTCCCATTCCGCATGCTCTTCTTCACCCTCCTTCTCGTTATCTACGATGGCGAGGGGCAGACGTTCGGTGTCGACGATACATCGGACGTGATCGACTACGGGTTGTTCGATTCGTTATGGACCGACGCGCTCGGCCAGGGCAAGCTTTCCACGTATGCCGTCAGGAGCGAGCCCTTCGGTCGGTTGGCCGGTATGTTCGCCGGCGCACAGCCGCAGGCCTACGGTCCGGTAGCGCGCAGCGCGTTCTGGATAAATGCCTATCTGCTCTGCCTATGGCAGGTGATGGAGAGGTCGGCAGGATACAGGTCCACGATCTGGGACTCGACGCTGCTGAGGCGCGATACCTTCATCGTGGCGGGAGAGCCCGTCGTCCTCCATGGCATGAGGGAACGGGCACGGGACCATGGGGCGACCGTGCTGGTGGCGATGACGTTCGCGACGGGTAGTTCGCATGCGCCACCGTTTCCGCCTCGCGCCGTTCGTGCCCGTACGTGGTATCGGCAGTTGCGGGATCAGGCGCGTCGCGTGATCCGAAGCGAGCGATTCGTTCTCTACGATCCGGCAGGTCATGTCCTCCAGCTCGCCGGATTCTTCAGGCCATATCTGGACGGAATGGTTTCGGAACGGGGCTCGGTCGTCCAGTTCTTCCTGCCCTATGTGTCGGAATCGATGGCTGCCTCTCTCGGACTGCGCCCGCACGACCTTCGTATCGTCATCAGCGATCGCATCGAACGGTGGGCGCGTCGCCGGGGTTGACGATATTTGCAGTCCCGTCCTGCGGGAACGGAATACCATCATGGCGAAGATCGATGGGGATGGCGTTCCGTACCACGAACTGGCCAGCGATGCGCCCTCATTCTCATCGGCGGTGGTTCATGCGGAGGTAGGGGCGAAGGCCGGCCCGGTCGCGCAGCCCGTGGCCCTGGAAGCGGAAGACACGTGCGAGAGCTTGTCGAGCGGACCTCTTCCTCGTGCATCGTGTGGGGGACCGTATCGATGGGCTGGAGATCAAGGCCATCGGCGTCATCGGATACGATGCGACCGAAGGAGCGTACGTAACGTATCCGTTCGACAATCACGGAGCCGTTGGTACGTATAAGGCCACCTCGACGGACGGAACGTGACGATCACGGGGAGATCGGGACGTTTTATCGGTACGTTCAACGACGAAGGAACGGCATTGTCCGGTACCTGGGAACGGTCAGACGACGGTTCGAATTGGGTATCTTGGATGACCGTCATACTGCAGAAGATCGACCAGCAGAACATTCATGCCTCCAATTTCAGAACGCTATGATCATCGAAACAGTAACAAGTCCGCGCCTGGATGTCGAAGCGGTGCGCAGTGGAGCCCTTACGAACGTGCCTGGCGATCACATGGTGATTTCGCGCTATCGTGATGGTGAGTGGTCCACACCGGCGATCCAGCCCTATGGGGACATCTCCCTGTCCCCCCTGGCCCTCGGCCTGCATTATGCGCAGACCGTCTTCGAAGGGATGAAGGCCTATCGCTGGCAGGATGGACGGGTGGCGATCTTCCGCGATACGAAGCATCACGAGCGCTTCAACCGTTCGCTCACCCGTATGTGCATGCCCACGGTGCCGCAGGAATTCTTCACGAAGGCGATGCCCGCGCTGATCGATTCCGATCGCGACTGGGTGCCGCCCGGACCCGATTCGGCCTACTATATCCGTCCGTTCGTCTTCGCCAGCGAAGAGCGCATGGGGATCAAGGTATCCGACGAGTACATCTTCATGATCGTCGGCGGCCCCTTCCGTCCTATCTACACACGTCCGCTCCGTGTCAAGGTCGAGCGCGACTTCGTCCGCGCAGCCGCAGGTGGTACCGGATCCGCCAAATGCGGCGGCAACTACGCCGCCGCGATGCTGCCCACGAAGCTCGCACAGCAGCAGGGATTCGATCAGGTACTGTGGACCGATGCCAGGGATCATCACTATATCGAGGAATCCGGAACGATGAACGTCTGCTTCATCGTCGACGGAGCCCTGGTGACGCCGGCCACGACCGATACGATTCTCGACGGCGTGACGCGAGATGCCGTCCTTACGCTCGCCCAGGACATGGGTCTGCGCGTCGAGGAACGTCCGGTAACGGTCGACGAACTGCGCGCGGGCATTCCCGCAGGGCATGTCACGGAAGCCTTCGGCGTCGGTACGGCCGCGAGCATCGCTCCCATCGGTGCCGTTTCCATCGACGGTGACGAGTTCACCCTCGACGTACAACCCGGCTGCACGATGTTCGCCCTCAAGCAACGCCTCAACGCCGTGCGCTTCGGAGAGATTCCGGATTCGCATCACTGGATGTCCATCGTCGACGGCGCTGCGAGCCAATGGAGATAAGGGCGGTATGAGCGATGCGCCAGCAGAGTCGCGCATCCTTCCGCTTCAGTACCTGAAGGGGATCGGCCCACGAAGGGCGGAAGCACTGGCCAAGGATGGTCTCGTGACGATCGAGGACGTGCTCCTGTACGTACCACGGAGCTACGTGGATCGTAATGCCGCACCCAGTATCGCCGCCCTGCACCAATCGTACCGTCGGCCCGATCTCTGGAACGGCGACGCTGCTTCCATCGCCAAGGTCACGTCGGAAGTGACGCTCATCGCCGCCGTGCACGACGTACGCGAAAGCACGGTGGGCAAGGGACGCCGCATGCTGTCCGTCGTCATCACCGACGGCAGCGGCAGTACGGCCAAGCTGGTATTCTGGAACATGGTCGACTACTACAAACGTGCACTGACCCAGGGCCAGTACGTCGTCGTGAGCGGTACTCCGGAATACGAGCCACGATTCAACCAGATCTCGTTCCATCATCCCGAGATCGAACGCATCGACGAGGAGGACATGGCCGACTACCGGTCGGGCGTGATCCTGCCGAAGTACACGCTGACGCAGGGCATGCGCAATGCCGGCATCACGATGCGGCTCATGCGGGACATGGTAGGGCAGGTCATCGACAAGGCCATCGGTACGATGGTCGATCCCGTACCCGTCGACATACGCCAGCGCCTGCGGATGATTCCACGCGATCGTGCGTTGAGGGAACTGCATTTCCCGTCGTCGCTGCAGGCCATCAACGATGCACGCCAGCGCATGAAGTTCGAAGAGCTGTTCTTCTTCCAGTTGCTGCTGGCCGTACGGCGGAGGTCGCGTAAACGTCCGGAGAACGGTCTCGTCGTATCGCCGAAGAGTCCTCGCGCACGGGCTCTCACGGAACGTCTTCCCTTTCAGCTCACCGGGGCGCAACGCCGCGTGATCCACGAAATCACCAACGATATGTCGTCCGGTGTGCCCATGAACAGGCTGCTCCAGGGCGACGTCGGTTCGGGCAAGACGATCGTGGCATTGCTCTGCATGCTCTGTGCGGTCGACAACGGATATCAGACGCTCATCATGGCGCCGACCGAAATCCTCGCGGAACAGCACTACAACGGCATCCGGCGGTTGCTCGACGGGACGGACATACGGATCGTCCAGCTCGTCGGTGGACAGAAGAAGGCCATGCGCGCAGCGGCGCTGAGCGAGATCGCGGCAGGCGAGGCCCAGATCATCGTCGGTACGCATGCCATGTTCGAAGCCGACGTCCGGTACAGGAACCTGGGTCTGATCGTCATCGACGAACAGCACCGGTTCGGTGTGGCACAGCGTGCCGCATTGCAGCGGCTCGGCAAGGACTCGCACGATGAGGGGCCGCGGGTGCCGCATATCCTCGTCATGTCCGCTACGCCGATTCCCCGTACGTTGAGCATGACCGTCTATGGTGATCTCGACGTCTCCGTCATCGACGCCATGCCGGCGGAACGCCGCCCGATCAGTACCCACGTCGTCTTCGAATCGCAGATCTCCGACGTCCACCGGTTCATCCGCGAGCAGGTCGCCGAGGGCCGCCAGGCCTACATCGTCTATCCTCTCGTGGAGAAGAGCGAGAAGCTCGAGCTGAAGTCCGCGGTCGAGCATCACGAGACGCTTCAGCATGAAGTGTTTCCCGATCTCAAGGTCGGCCTCCTTCATGGACAGATGCTCTGGTACGAGAAGGAGGATGCGATGAAAGCCTTCCTGAACAGGGAGTTCGACATTCTCGTCGCCACGACCGTCGTCGAAGTCGGCATCGACGTGCCCAATGCCACGGTCATGCTCGTCGAGAATGCGGAACGGTTCGGTCTGGCCCAGTTGCATCAGCTACGTGGCCGGGTGGGCAGGAGCGGTCACCAGTCATATTGCTTTCTCGCAACGAAGGATCATTTCCGGTACCAGATCAATCGAAGGACGACGGTCGAGGACCGGGCTGCCTCCGTCATCAGACTGAAGACGATGGAGGAGACGACGGACGGCTTCCGCATCGCCGAAGTCGACCTGTCGTTGCGGGGTCCGGGCGACGTGCTGGGCACCAGGCAAAGCGGTTTGCCGGAGTTCAGATTCGCCGATCTGGTAACGGACGTTCCGGTGATCGCTCGAGCGAGAGAGGAAGCCTTCGGTCTTCTCGAACGCGATCCTCACCTGCGTGCGCAGGAACATCGGCATGCCAGGGAAGTTCTGATCGCACTGTTCGAAGGAGCCTCCGGCTTCGTCAGCGTCGCGTGAAGGGCATCGGTCTTGCCGATCCCGGTCCGTAACTCGCTTCGCGACACGGCGCCAGGTGTGGAGAACGATCCACCGGACGTATCCTTCGGGTTCATCGCAGTGACGTAACTTTGTACTCTATGTTCGTTCAGCCGACACGTGAAATATTGCCTGTTGACGATCCGCTGACACTCGGATTCAACGTCAACGAAATCTTCTACTCGATCCAGGGAGAAGGTACACGTGCCGGCGTTCCCTGTACCTTCGTCCGTCTGCAGGGCTGCAAGCTCCGATGCGTATGGTGCGACACGCCCTATGCCCTGGACAAGCGCCATCGGGAGCGGTCGATGACAGGCGCCGACATCCTTGCCGAAATCGAACGCATCGGATGCCGGTTCGTCGAGTTCACGGGTGGGGAACCACTGGAGCAGATCAACGTCTTCCCACTCATGGCGCTGCTGTGCGACAAGGGCTATACCGTCGCCGTGGAAACGGGCGGTCATGTCGACGTCTCACTCCTGGACCGCCGCATCGTTCGTATCCTCGACGTCAAATGTCCTGATTCGAAGATGTCGTCGCTCAACTACTGGCCCAATCTCGACGTTCTCGATGCCAACGACGAGGTGAAGTTCGTGATCGCTTCGCGCGACGACTACGAATGGGCCCGCGACGTCGTCCGCAAGTATGCACTGGGAGAACGTACGGCAGCGGTCCTGTTCTCCTGTGTCTTCGATGCCGTGCCCTTCGTCGATCTCGTGAACTGGATTCTCGAAGATCACCTTCCCGTGCGGTTCCAGTTGCAGGTGCACAAGTTCGTGTGGGATCCTCAAACGCGGGGAGTGTAGCGATGATCGTCCGCAGCATCATGGTCTGTATCTCCATCTTCGCCTCCTTCTGCGTGGCGAAGGGCCAGGCCATGTACGATGCCGAAGATCTCATGAACAAGTATGCCCTGCCGGTACTGTGGGTCGGCGTCAATTCGGCGGCGGACGACTATGCGCCGTCCTTCGATCCCGTACACGGAAGACTCTGTTTCTCATCGGAACGCACCGAATGGGCTACCGTCTATTCCTGCGATCCGCCACGTGCACTCGATGTATATGTCGACGTCGTACCCGTTGCCGGTACCTTCAACCAGATAGGGCAGCACAGGGCCTTCGTCTCGTTCGCCGATAATGGCGAAGGTGTGGGGGCGGCCTTCCTCATGCATTCGAGACGTTCCTATATGGGAATCGTCAACATCCTGCGCGACGGGGGGCAGGTCAACTGCGGTCGTGCCCTCGACGTCTGCAATGGCGAGTTCTTCTCATCCCACCCGGCCATCTCGCCCGATGGCACGCGTCTCGTCTTCTCGAGTGACAGGGGAGTCAGCCGCGGCCTCGATCTGTGGATGAGCGAGCGGACGGTGGACAGGGACTGGACGGAACCGGTCCTCGTCAACAACGTCGTGAACTCGGAGGGCAACGAGATCACGCCCGTCTTCCTTTCCAACGATTCACTGCTCTACGCTTCGAACGGATACGGCGGCAAGGGAGGCTATGACATCTTCCTTTCCGTCTTCCGTGATGGCATGTGGCAGGAACCGGAGCCTCTCGAATGGCTCAATTCCGAGTTCGACGACAGCGACTGCGCACGGTTGCCCGACGGTACCATCGTCTTCGCATCCAATCGCCCGGGCGGCACCGGTGGTCTGGATCTCTACGTATCCCGACGTCGTGTCCAGGCTGCACGCCAGTGATCGTCACTCCATCATCAGCGTACCGATGTCGAGCGTCTGCTTGTTGCCGGTCAGCGGCAGCGTGATCGTCTTCTTCGTTTCGTTCGGCTTGCCGTAGTGCGTGTAGAGCTCGAGCTGTATCGTGGCGGGACCGCTCGCACGCTGACGGCTATTGCCGTAGTAGTTGGCCTGTACCTTGTAGGCACCTTTCGCCGCATTCTTCAGCAGGAATTCTTCGGGACCGTATCCGCCGGTCAGATCGCGTGAGATGCGTCCGCCGATGGTCGTTTCCCTGTGGCCATAGAAGCACTTCTCACCGCTGGGATCCGTGACCCACATATCGACGTCCGTATTGTCGGCATCCCACGCGAGGACGATGCGCACGTCGACCGGCATGTTGCCGATGAATCTCGGATCGACGACCGTCGTGTCCACGGACAATCCGTTCTTCGCGACGAGATGATTCAGTTCGTTGAGGGCGATCATCTCGACCTCGGGGAAGCGATTGTCCCACGGACGATCGACGACGGCGTAGAGATAGCGGATGGCGTCGGGATATCGCTTCGCAGCGGCGAGTGCCAGACCGAGATCCCTGTACGATTGCGGTTCTTCGCCACGTATACGCAGGACGTCTTCGTACATGAGGACTGCGAGGTCTGCATGCCCGAGTTGCAGCAGCCTGCCGGCAAGGACGCGCAGTTGCTCGTGATCCTCGGCCTTGAGCTCGGCGATATTGGAGAGGACGCGCAGGGCCTCGGCCAGTCTGCCCTTCGAGCGCAGGATGTCCGCGGCGTCGAGATAGAATTGCGGCGAGTTCTCGTACTGCGGCCTCAACGTCAGGTAGATACGGTAGGCATCGGCAGGCTTCGCAGCCTTCATCGCAGATAGATAGGACGTCGATGAATCGCTGTCGATCAGCATGATTCTGCCCGACGTGGTCGCGGCGGTGGCCTCCTTCTTGAATCGGTCCGTCGTTCCTTCACGGTTCTGCGGGGACTTCGCAGGCATCAGGGCATCGGACGATTCGGGGGCGGCGGGCAGAGGGGTGGTGAGTGCACGTGCCGTTTCCGTAAGCGTGACGTCGTCCGACCGCTGCGAGACTTCGGCTTCGACGACGGGCTCTGCCGCATTGCCCGAGCCCGCGGCGAATCCGTCGCTCAGTTGATCCGTGATTTCGACCGCTTGTGTGCGAACGACGGCACCGGACGCTCGGCTGCCGCGGATGTTGAAGCCGTTGCCCTTCACGGATGCTGCGGGCAGCGGACCTTCTCTATCCATAGCTCCATTGCTCTCGTAGAAGTCGATGACTCCACGCCGGAATCGCGCATCGACCGTTTGCTCATGGCCTGGCAGAACGGTGAGATTGGTCGAAACCGTGTCACGTACCGCTCCGCTCGCCGGCATGTTGATGCGGACGGTATAGTCGCCTGCCGGAACGTTCGTGATATAGTACGTGCCGTTATTTCTCGTGAGGCCACCTCGGGTGGTGCCGAGGATGCGAACGGTCGCACCGGAAACCGGTTTGCCGTCGGTGCCCGTGACGAGTCCGCGCAGGATACCGGTGGTTCCGTTCCTGATCTTGAGAGGAACGGGCGTCTTGAACGTGAAGGCCGTACTGTCCGGTTCACGCATCGGGATGTCGGTGACCGGTGGTACATAGGGCTCGAAGACCCTGTCATACCACTCCTTGCGTTGATTCCACAGTGCGAGCATCTCTTCCTTGTGGAGCGATCGGCGGCGTACGCTGTCGTCCACGATACCCTTGCGGCGCTCCGTCCATTGTGCGAGGAGAGCGGGCTCGCTTGCGGGCGGTGCGATGTTGAAGCGAACGTAGTCCTCCAGTAGTTCCAGCACGATCAGCGACGTTCCCTGCGTGACGATGCCGAAGCGCTGTCCGATCGCGGTGATGGCCGCCTCGTTGCGTACGGGATCGGCGCCGTAACGGCCGAGTTCGCTGTGTGCCCAGAGACGCGCGACGGTCGTGCCCGAATCGAAGTCCTCGCGACCGGAGATACGGATGCGCTCGAGGCGTGCCGTGCCCGGACCGGATTCGAACTGAAGCTCGATCACGGCTTCGTCGGACTTCAGGATGCCACCTACGGTGATCATGTCGTTCGCGACCTGTCCTCCGACAGGGTAGAGGCCGTCGACGTCACCCTGTTCGACGCGAACGGACGCAAGGCGTACAGGACGATAGGCGAGAAGATCGACGGCATCGTCGATCGTGCCTTCGGCGAGATTCAGATACGATCCGCCGCTGCGACGTGCGATGTCGGACAACGACGCATGATTGGCCGTCGTGCTGCTCGCGATGGTGATGACTTCGGCGTCGCCCGGCGGTGCCGATGCAGCGCCGAACGTCGATATGCCATCGGAGAAGAGCAGGTAGAGGTCCGTGCCTCCTCCTGCCAGTGGTGCGGTGGCGAACTGCGTACCGCCGTCGTAGACCATCGAACGCAGGGCCGTCCGCAGAGCGGACCAGTTGCCGGACGTGATCCTGAATTTCTGCACGGGCAGTGCACCGATGGCGAACGGTGCGAGTGTGACGTCGACGTTCGGATAGAGACGGAAGAGATTGTCGAGGACGTTCAGCTCCTTGTCGATGTCGCGCTTCATGCCCGAGAGCGAGGCATCCCAGGCGAGCGTGATACGGGACGGGGCGATACGGCGTGTCCGTTGCGACGGGATGCCGAGGAAGGTCGCGAAGTACTTCCGTCCGTCGAAGTCGTTGACGGCCGTGAATGTCTTTCCCGACGTCACGGGAATGAGACATTGGAACAGGCGGTCGATGACGGCATTCTCCAGATGCGTTTCCGCGTGGTAGGTACGGCCGTTCGGCGTGAAGTCGACGTCCTTCCAGTCGCTGCCGCTGAGGACGGGCCGTGTGCCGAAGGCCGCGACGTCCATGACGAAGGAGAACGTCCGCACCGTATCGGTGAAGGCGAAGGGCAGGGAATACAGATAGCCGTCCGACGAAGCGCGGAGTTGCTGTTCGTAGGCGATGACGATGCGGCGCGTTCCGTTGGCTGGAAGCGGATAGATACGCGAGCGGAAGGTATTGCCGCGCGTCCATTCCATCAAGGCGGGATCGACCTTCCGCTTGATGATGGCCTCGAAGGTCGCACGCGCCTTCTCCTTCGGAACGACGACGCCATCACGGACGTGTCCATTGATGTCGAGGGCGAAGCGGCTGATCGTCTGTCCTTCCGTGATCGGGAACTCGAACTCGCCTTCGAGGATGCGGGGGAACGGATTGTGGACCGTCATATCCATCGTCGTCACGGCCAGTGTGCCCGTGATGCGTACGGAGACGTCGAGCTTGACGACGCGCAGGGTTGTCGACGTTCCGTTCTCGTTGACGACGACACCGGGCATCGTCGATCGTTGTGCCGTGGCGAGGACGGGCAGGGAAGCAGCGAGGAGCAGTGCGAGGAAGATCGTTTTCATGATGATGCTCCTTGAATCAGCGTTGGATGAGAAGTCGTTGGATCATGCGGTCCGCCCGGCCGTCTGCCTGGATGACGACGAGGTACATGCCCGCTGCTGCGTCGTCGAGTCCGGTGATCGGTATCCGGTGCTGTCCGCGTTGCATGCTGCGTGCATTCCAGAGCGTGGCGATCTCCCGGCCGTTCATGTCGACGACGATGGCCGAGGTGGTGAGGTCCGACCGCAGGTCGAGATTCAGCATGGCCGTGCCGGACGTCAACGGATTGGGAGAGATGGTCGCAGCGCCGAAGAGCGTCGTCGTCTGCCGTTGGGTAAAGTCGTCGACGGCCTTGGTATAGCGGGACGGGAGCAGCGGCCGGTGCGGATCGGCGACGGCGGCGGCATCGAACCACAGCACCGCATAGGTCCGTGCGTCGGGCGTGAGCGGGATGCGGATGCCGATCATGTCGTTGACGGACGTGACCAGACGCGTCGTCTTCGTCTGCTGTACTGCATCGCGTCGTTCGGCATCGTCCTTGTTCCACCATGAGGCATGGATGTCGTTCCCATGATAGAGCTGGACCATGCGTGCATAGGGGGGAACGGGGCCATCCTCCGGCGAATCATGCCGGCGTGCTCCGATACCGTTGGTGCGGATGGTGACGATGTCCTCGTTCTGCCGATATCGGATGCGGTCACCTTGTACGTCCAGGCCGAGGCGTTGCAATTCCGCCCGGCTCAGTTCCATCGTCGGAATGGTCATTGCGGATCCGTTCGATTCGTCCGCCGAGGCGGTAGCAGGGGCAGGGAGCGGAACCGTCTTGTTCGCCGGGATCGCCGGAGGTGTATGGGCATCGGTGACGTTCCCCCGTTCCGCCGCAGCGTGTGAGGCGGCAGGCGGAGTGAGCGGTTCGGGGGCATCCGGCCACAAGGCGATGGTGGCTACCGTAGCCGCGGCGGCCAGGCTACCGGTGATGATCCACGGTATGGACGTCGGTTGTGCGGTGGGAGGGGGGGGCGACTGCAGGAGGGACCGTACGTCGCTTTCGGACAGTAGCGGCGTCGAGGGAGGGGCCTCGTCCTTCAGGGCCTGTAGTGTCGAGCGGAGTGATTGGTTCGGATTCATGACGGATTCCACTGTAGTCGTGATCACAGGAGTTGGGTGGTCGGGAAGGCCTGGGGCACCGTTTCGGGAACGGGGAGATCGTCGTGAATGCCGAGCCGGTCGGCCAGCATCCGCCGTGCGCGCATCAGGCGTACCTTGACGCCGCTGACCGTGCCGCCCTGGACGCGTTGTATTTCCGTGACGCTCAGGCCGTTGATCTCGAACAGCACCAGGGCCTCGCGATACTTGTGTGGCAGCGTCTGGAGCGCCTCACGGACGAGTGAAAGTTCGGTGCTCCGTTCGGGCGAAGGAGTGGAGGACTCGAGTGTTTCCTGAAGTTCCTCGCTGTAGAGGCCGAAGAACTTCGCCCGCACGAACTTGCGCTTGTACATGTTGGAGGCGATCGTGAACACGTAGCTCTTGAATGCTGCGTGGTCGCGCAGGGTATCGAAATGCTGCCATGCGGCGAGAATCGTGTCCTGCATGAGGTCCCGGGCTGCGTCCGTGTCGCGGGTCATGTTCAGTGCGAACTTCTCCAGCCTTGCCTGCACGGGGCGCAGGAGGTCCATGAACTCCTGCTGCCGGTCGTACGTCTCGTCCATACCGTTCCCGTTCGTGTGATGGTGATTCATGCCGTGGGAGGCACGACGCCCGCAGGCGGTTACATCGGTCCTGCGATCCTGCACAAAAAAGAAAAGGGCACCCGCGGGTGCCCTTCCGGAATCGTCGTGATGGTGTGCTTACTTGATGGAGTAGCGGACGAGGACGTTGCTGCTGCCGTCGATGTCGACGTTGCCGAACGAACCCACGGTGATCTTGCTCGGAGGCGTGAGCGTCTTGACGATACCGATGTTCTTGGCTACCCATACGTCGGTGTTCGTCGAGATCGGTACGGTGATCGTACCGAAGATCGGATTCTGCGTGTCGATGCTGAGGTCGATCTTCAGCGTCGTCGTATAGTGGAGCGTCGTGACTGCCGTACCACCGACGGTGAGGGTTTCGGCACCGACCTTCTTGCCGGTGAACTTCAGCTTGGCCGTTCCCTTCATGCTCATGCCCTGATACGTCAGGGGAATGTCGCTGATCGTCTCGTCGAGGGATGTCCATTCGGCCGTTGCGTTGGCATCGGCCATCAGCATCCAGCGTGCACCGAGATCCACGCCGCTCATGCCCGTGATGCCGTCGATCGCGAGTTCGAAGTAGCGATACGTCTTGGAAGCGTCATTGCGGAAGTAGACCGTGTCCATCGACATCGTTTCGCCGACGGTACTGTGCGTGACGAATTCGGTCGCGACCTGGCCACCGACGGTGACGTTCGTGCGGTTGACGAAGGTGCTGTCCACACCCGGATTCTTTTCCGTGGGATTCGATGCGTCGCCGCTCAGTTCCTTGGTATCGGATACCCAGTAGGAACCCTGCGTCGTCGGGAAATAGTTCGAGTTGTCGGGAGTGGGGTTGTTGTTCTTGTCGTCCGAACACCCAACCATCACGAGGGTAGCTGCTGCTACGAGGGAAGCGATGCGCTTCATTGTGGTTGCTCCGAAGTTCCGAATTGTCCCACGTACGGTGGGTGTTGAAAAAATGTCGCGGAGGGCGAGGGACTCGAACCCCCACAGGCTTGCGCCCGGCGGTTTTCAAGACCGCTGCAATACCATTATGCGAGCCCTCCAGGCGCTGCAAAACTACAGGTTTTTGCGAAACGGACTCATTCGTAGACCGTCGAATCGTCCGGCAGATCCTTGGGTGTAGGCCTGGTGTAGTCTTCGGCGCGGAGGCTCAGGAAATCAAGAACGGTACCGGCGAACAATTGTTGCTTGATCGTTTCGGAAAGGTCCGCCATGTCCTCGATGAACTTGCCGTGTTCGAGGTCGCCGAGAGGGAAGGGATAGTCCGTTCCGTAGGCGATTCTCTCCGGACCGAGCAATGCCATGAGGAAGCGCAGGGCGTCGGCATTGTGCGTGATGCTGTCCACCCAGAACTTTCCGATGTAGTCGGTCGGATCCTGGACACGGTTGACGTTGCAGAGGTCGGGCCGCGCGTGATATCCATGGGATATACGACCCACTGTGAACGGAAACGTCCCACCTGCATGTGCAAACATTACCTTCAGGTCCGGAAACGCGTCGAAGACGCCACCGAAGAGCATGGAGCTGATGGCGAGCGTCGTCTCCGCCGGCATGCCGACGAGCCATTGCAGGAAGTAGCGGCTGGTGCGGTCCGCGCCCATCATGTCCCACGGGTGGACGAAGATGCCGACGCCGAGATCCTGTGCAGCCTCCCAGAGGGGAAAGAGGGTCTTGTCGTCGAGGTTCTTCCCGTTGACGTTCGTTCCGATCTCGATGCCTGGGAGGCCGAGCTCGAGCTTGCACCGCTTCATTTCCTTGACGGCGAAGTCGATGTCCTGCATCGGCACGGTGCCGAGGCCGATGAACCGTTTCGGATCGTCGGCCACGACGCCGGCGAGGTGATCGTTCAGGAAGCGGCTCCAGTCGAGGCCGTCGGCAGGCTTGGCCCAGTAGGAGAAGAGGACGGGGACGGTACAGAGGACCATGGTGTCGACCTGGTGCCGGTCCATGTCCTCGAGTATCGCTTCGGGATTCCAGCAATTCTCCTCGATTTCACGGAAGAACGTCCCGTCGTCCCGCATCATCTTTGCCTTGCCCTGCGTGAAG
The DNA here is from genome assembly GCA_001899175.1 of Candidatus Kapaibacterium thiocyanatum. Taxonomy (NCBI): domain Bacteria; kingdom Pseudomonadati; phylum Bacteroidota; class Eximiradiia; order Eximiradiales; family Kapaibacteriaceae (SeqCode); genus Kapaibacterium (SeqCode); species Kapaibacterium thiocyanatum (SeqCode). The sequence continues at coordinate 618,866 of MKVH01000024.1, forward strand.
TGATCCAGTTCTATGAATCCGCCGTATCCGTAGCGTTCCTTCAGCGAGGGCCATCGTTCGGGGAGGATGTGTGCATGACAGTCGATCTTGAGCATCGTCGATGATGTTGGTGGGAGAATGATTCACTGAAGAAGAAGGGATGCGGCTTCAGGCCTTGGCGGGTGGTGCCATGACGGTGCCGCATTTCGAACACGTGCGGTGCTCGAGCGAGCCCCAGTAGCGTTCGAAGAGCGGGGGGAGCTGCGTCACGATGTCCTTGAGAGGCAGGTATTCTTCGTATAGCTTGTTGCCGCATCGCTCGCAGAACCACATGAAGGCATCGAGCTCCTGTTCCGTACGCTTGCGTTCGATGACGAGGCCGATGGTGTTGGCCGGACGCTGCGGCGAGTGCGGCGTTCGTGGCGGAAGGAGGAAGATATCGCCCTGTCTGATGTGGATGTCCTTCGGAACACCGTCGTCGATGATCCTGACGGTGACGTCGCCTTCGAGTTGATAGAAGAACTCCTCACCCTCATTGTAGTGATAGTCCTTACGGGCGTTGGGCCCGCCCACGACCATTACGATGAAATCGGTGTCTTCGTAGACCTTGGCGTTACCGACGGGAGGCTTCAGCAGGTGCCGGTGGTCGTCGATCCATTGCCGGAAATTCAGCGGGGGGATAACTGCCATGACTATACCTCGTTTGGACCTGAGTAAGTTTGAACCGCTGTCCGGGAACACGTGGACGTGCCATCGGGACGCAGGCTACAGAAAATACGGAACTCGCGCCTCGCAATGCGACGACGGATCCATTCACGACGATCATCAACAACAATATCGAATCGATCATGCCTCTCACCGGATATCGCGCACTCGTCTGCGGTGCATCGAAAGGAATCGGCAGAGCTTCTGCGGAACGTCTCGCACAACTGGGGGCGTCCGTGACCACGCTCGCCCGGACGGAGTCGGCACTGGCCGACGTCATCGCCACGCTGGATACGTCGAAAGGCCAGGTCCATTCGATGGTCGTCGCCGATGTCACACGACCCGACGAGCTTGTCCACAGTGTTCAGAATCACGTGGATAACGTAGGCGCAATCCACATCTGTGTGAATAACACGGCAGGACCGGCCGGTGGAAAACTCATCGACGCGAAGCCGGAACAACTCCTGGAAGCATTTTCCAATCATATACTTATAGCTCATCGTCTGACGTCGGTTCTCGTCCCTGGAATGAAGGCCGCGGGCTACGGCCGCATTGTCAACATCATATCCACATCGGTCAAACAGCCGATCGAAGGGCTCGGTGTGAGCAATACCATCAGGGGGGCGATGGCATCGTGGTCCAAGACGCTCGCGACGGAACTGGCGCCGTACGGAATCACCGTGACGAACGTATTGCCTGGGGCGACGGAGACGGAGCGGCTCACCCAGATCATCGACCGGAAGGCCGAGGGGGCGAGGATCGCGGTCGATGACGTCAGACAGGAGATGCTGGACGAGATTCCGGCGGGCCGTTTCGCCCGCCCGGAAGAGATCGCGAATGCCGTCGGTTTTCTCGCCTTGCCGATGTCCGGCTACATCACCGGAACCAGTATCCTGGTGGATGGTGGGCGTACCAGGGCTCTCTCCTGAGTTTCTCCACGTGATGTGGATAACTTGTTCTGAAATGGGGCTATCATGAATGGTCCTTCGTTTGTTTCTTCCACACGAACGCTCTAGTTTTGCGGTGGTCGTAAGCCGTTGCACTGTGCAAGGATATCGACCAAAAGCACGGGAAACCGAGCTTGAGGGTAGGAGACGAGGCTTGAAGTTTTCCACAGGTGTGTGAATTTCAGTCGAGTTTTCCACAACGCGAGGCATGCAGTGACGGCAAGAGGAAGAGGCCAGCGCCAACGTCAGCACGCACCCCACCCGGGGACGGAGCAGCAGGCCGGAGTACGACGTCGTGCTCCGGGATTGGTCGTCGCGCTCCTGGCAGTCGTCTTCCTGGCATTGGTGGCAAGCCAGTGGCAGGGTCGGCAGGCGATCGGGAGGGTGATCATCACCGGTGCTTCGGGATTGAGTCTGGCGGCGGTGCACATGGTGGTGGACACGCTGGCCGACAAGTCGGTGCGATCGATCTCGCTGGCCGACGTCCGCGAAGTCGTCGAGCGACTGCCTTACGTCCGTTCGGCATCCGTGCACCTGTCCGGAGTTCGGGACATCACCGTCGATGTGCAGGAACGTCTTCCCGTTGCCCATATCGTCGTCCAGGGCGGCGAGCTGCGCTACGTCGACGCCGAAGGCACGGTACTTCCGCCCGCATCGATCCGTACGGGCCATAATGTTCCGATCCTCCAGTCGTCGCAAGGTGACACGTTGTCGAAGGCCGACGTCCGTACGCTGGCTGCGATGCTGGTGGCGGCGGCGCAGAATCTCGACCCGGTTCTCTATCAGTCGATTTCCGAAGTGCGCCTCGACGGTGCACGCCAGCAGGCCATCGTCACCACGGACGAAGCGGTATGGCGACTGCCGATCCGCGACGTCGCCGTCGCACGGCAGGCCTTGGCGGATATGGATCTGTTCTGGAAACGGACGTCGACACGGCTCGACATGACTACCGTCAACGAAATCGATCTTCGCTGGCGCAACCAAGTGATCGTACGCTACAAGGGATGACACTGCAATGAATTCGACGAACATCTACGTCGGGCTCGACATCGGTACCACGAAGGTGTGTGCCGTCGTCGCCGCGTCCGACCCGGTGACGCGGCGTACCGACATCCTCGGTACGGGGATGTCGGAGTGTGAAGGATTGAAGCGGGGCGTCGTCACCAACATCAACAAGACCGCCGAAGCGATCCGCAAGGCCGTCGAAAAGGCCGAACAGCAATCCGGTATCAGCATCAGGCGTGTCGTCATCGGCATCGCGGGTGACCATATCTCGTCGTTCATCACACGCGGTATCGTCACGATCTCGTCGCCCACGCGCGAGATCAGCGGGGCTGACGTCAGGCGTCTGCTCGACGATGTCCGCAAGGTGAAGATCGACGGCGACCGGCGCATCCTGCACGTGATACCGCAGGACTTCATCATCGACGGACAGGACGGCATCACCGATCCGGTGGGAATGAGCGGCATCCGTCTCGAGGCGAACGTCCTCGTCATCACTGGATCCCTCACGGCCATCGAGAACATGTATCGCTGTGCCGAGCGCGCGGGGCTGACGGTCGATTCCATCGTCCTGCAACCCCTGGCGAGTGCCTGTGCCGTGCTCGACGAAGCGGAGAAGGAACTCGGCGTCGCCATCATCGACATCGGTGGCGGCACCACCGACATCGCCATCTTCAAGAACAGCATCATCCGGTCGACGTCGATCTTCGGCATCGCCGGACAGAAAGTAACCGACGATATCATGGCCGTCCTCGGCATCCGTCAGGTCGAAGCCGAGCGTATCAAGCTCGAATTCGGTCACGCGCTGAGCGACAGCATCAATCGCGACGAAGTGTTTCAGGTTCCCGGGGTAGGAGGACGCACGCCGACGGAAGTGACGAAGAGCGTGCTCTGCCAGATCATCGAACCGCGCATGGAAGAAATCTTCGAGTTCTCCCTCCAGGAAATCATGAAGTCCGGTCTGGCCCATCAACTGGCCGCCGGTATCGTGATCACGGGAGGATGTTCGCTGGTACGTGGTGCTGATCAACTCGCGCAGCGGGTCTTCCGCTTCCCGGTCAAGATCGGTATCCCCACGGGATTCAGCGTGGACGGTCTGGCACGCGAGGTGAGCAATCCGATGTACAGCACGGCTGTAGGATTGATCCTGTATGCGGCGCAGCAGGCACAGGAACACGAAGCCGAGTCTGTTCCTGTGACCAAGGAAACCCAACAAGACGAGGCAGTAACCGCGGAACCGCTCGTACCGGAGGAGAAGGCCGGTGTGGTGGACCGCCTCAAACGATGGTTCGAAAATCTATGATGTCCAATGTTTCCGTATTCCTTGGGGGGAAGTATGGCAATTGAGCTGGATACCACGCAGACCTACGATGCGCGGATCCGGGTTGTGGGAGTCGGCGGCGGCGGCGGTAATGCCGTACGCACGATGATTACCCGCGGCCTGGAAGGCGTCGAATTCGTAGCGGCGAATACCGACCACCAGGCACTGATGAACAATCCGGCCGGAATCAAGATCCAGCTTGGAAAGAGCGTCACACGTGGCCTCGGTGCGGGCGCCAATCCCGATAAGGGACGCCAGGCCGTTGAGGAAAGCATCGACGATGTGCGCGATGCTCTCGACGGCAGCGACATGATCTTCGTGACGGCAGGCATGGGCGGCGGGACGGGAACCGGAGCAGCACCGGTGATCGCCAAGGTCGGCCGTGAACTGGGGGCCCTCGTCGTGGGCATCGTCACGAAGCCGTTCTCGTACGAATCGCGCCGCCGCATGCAGATCGCCGAGCAGGGGATCAAGGAATTGCGCGAACACGTCGATGCACTCATCGTCATTCCGAATCAGCGCATCCTGACGATCGTCGACAAGAACACGTCCTTCATCGAAGCGCTCGCCAAGGTCGACGCAGTTCTCTACAATGCCACGAAGGGCATTTCCGACATCATCTCCGGTGTCGGCTACGTGAACGTCGACTTCGCCGATGTCCGCACGGTCATGGCCAACATGGGCGATGCCCTGATGGGTATCGGTATGGCACGCGGCGAACACCGCGCACTCGAAGCAGCAACGAGTGCCCTCAATTCGCCGATCCTCGAAGGCATGTCCATCAGCGGGTCACAGGGGCTGCTCGTCAACGTCACGGGCGGTCTGAGCATGACGATGCACGAAGTGAGCGAAGCCGTCTCCATCATCGAGAAGGCCGCAGGAGACGACGTCAACCTCATTCACGGCGTCGTCGTGGATGAAGGTATGGACGACGAGATCGCCATCACCGTCGTCGCGACGGGCTTCCGTCGTGCCGAGGATATGAAGGCTACCAAGCCGGCCATCACGATCATCAAGGCGGAGCCCGCAGCAGAACAGCAAGCTCCCGTACAACAACAGCAACAATCCGCTCCCGCACCGGAACCGGCCGCCTATCGTCCGGCCGCTGTCGAAACGAGGTCTCAGCCCGCTCCCGCTGCACCTACGCCGAGCGGTTCGCGTCAACTGCAGGAGTTCGACACACCCGCCGTATGGCGTAACCGTCCTGCACCGCAGTCGGGCGGACAGTCGACCGCAACCGGAGGTACACCTGGAAGCATTCCCGTGACGCCGAACGCGACGGGCGAAGCCTATACGCCGAGCGTACGTCGTGCCGCAGGTAGCGGTGGCGATAGCGACGCTCCCGCCTTCCTCCGCCGGATCATGGACTGATCCTGCCTCCGACATCGATACCATGCGTACGGCCATCCATATCGGATGGCCGTCGTCGTTTTCAGCCCGGTGAGCGATGTCTGATACTCGTGTGGTAGTTTGCGGCAAAGACCATGTAGCGCCGAGGCCGACAGACCTCACACGTATATGATAGAGATGTGGCGTATTTACATCGTCGATGGCCATGTCTTCATACGCGACGGTTTGAAACTGCTTCTGGCCGGACACGGCGATCTGTCCGTCGTCGGAACGGCAACCAGGGGAGACGGGGCGATGGAGTGAATGGAGCACCACGGAACCGGCGCCGACTCCGTCATCCTCGACGCATCGGCGAAGCCGATGGATGGCATCAGGACATGCAGGGAGAACGAGGATATGACGCCCGCATGTAAGGTCGTCATGCTCATGCCCCATGGCGATCTGGGCATGCAGGCCAAGGCCGTCGAAGCGGGCGCACATGGAGTCGTCCTCGAATCGTCGACGTCCGACGAACTGATCGGGACCATCGAGTTCACACGGCACGGAAGGAGTCTCTTCCCCGGTGTACCGATCGTGCAGGACATTTCCCGTGGACAGCTCACGCCACGCGAATGTGACGTCCTGCGATACATCGTGTGCGCCGAACTGACCTCGACCGAAATCGCCAACGAGCTGTTCCTCTCCATCCATGCTGTGGAGCAGCCTCGCAAGAACATCATGACGAAGCTCGGCCTGAACAATACCGTCGGGCTCACGAAGTGGGCCATCCTGAACGGTATCTGCTCACTGGACGACGGACGGGAACAGGCACACTGACGATACGTCCGTGCGGTGGCCGACGTCAGTCGGCAGCTTCCTCGATGGCACGTCCGACGTCGACGTTCGCCAACACGATCATGCCCGCGATGAAGAACACGACGAGGGAAAGGACCGCTGCCCGATAGCTGCCCGTGATGTTCAACGCCAGGGCGAAGACCAGGGGGCCGATCCACGATGTGCCCTTGTCGCTGATCTCGTAGAGCGAGAAGTATTCCGCCTCGCGTCCGTGCGGAATCATCTGCGAGAACATCGAGCGACTCAGGGCCTGCGTACCGCCGAGAACGACGGCGATCACCGCCGCCATGATGTAGAAGTGGGCTTCGGTGGATACCACCGTATAGGCGGCGAATAGAACGGCCGACCATATCACGAGCGAGATCATGATGGCGCGCTTCGTGCTCGTCACGTGAGCGATGCGCTCGAACAGCAGCGACCCGCCGATGGCCACGAACTGTACCATCAGGATGGCCGTCGTCAACGTATCGAGGCCGAGGCCCAGCTCTTCCTGCCCGTACTGCGACGCGAGGGCGATGACGGTCTGGACCGCATCATTGTAGAGCAGATAGGCTACCAGGAAGAGCAACGTCTGACGGTAGCCGGTCATGTGCTTGAGCGTCGACCACAACTGGCGGAACGCCGCACCGGTCTTCAATCTGCCTGGCGTGGTACCTGTCGCGGGCCGGTCCCGCAACATCATCATGGGAACGATGGTGAAGAGGGCCCACCAGATACCTGCGCTCGCCAGGATGATGCGTACGGCCAACCCTACCGGACCATCCGTGCTCTTCACGTAGGAGAAGTACAGCAGGTTGAGCAGCAGCAGCAGGCCTCCACCCAGATAACCCAGCGCCCATCCGCGCGACGAGACCTTGTCCCGTTCCTCCGGCGATGCCAGATCGGGAAGGAAGGAATTGTAGACGACGACGCTGGCACCGAAGCAGAGGTTGGCGAGTACGAAGAGTCCGCCACCGATCAGGTAGTTGCCGAGATCGACCTGGAGGAAGTAGAGGGCCGTCGTAGCGACGGCGCCCGTGAAGGCGAACATGCCGAGGAGCCTGCGCTTGCGATGCGACGTATCCGTCAATGCCCCCACGACGGGAAGGATGATGACCTGCAGGACGACGGCCAGCGAGACCATGAGCGGGAACCACGAGCCGGGATTCACGGTGAAGCCCATTACGTGCAGCTTGCCGTCGACGGCCGCCGCCTCGGCGACGTTCGTCAGGTACGGGCCCAGGAAGACCGTCACGACCGTGGCATAGAAGGCGCTGTTCGCCCAGTCATAGAAATACCATCCGATGCGCTGTGTTCTGATGGATGCTGCCACTGTTCACCATGTCTGTGACTGAATGCTGCGGATGGTGCCAAAGATACAAGCCGTGCCGACACTATCTTTGCGCTTACCGGACGACAACGACGTTGTACACCATCCATCACGAATCATGAAGACTCTCGGCCCGACGAAGAACTTCCTGGCCATCGACGAGCGCTATTCCGCGCTCGAATCATCCGCTATCGCCATCGTGTCGGCTCCATACGAACATACCGTGAGTTACGGCGGAGGTGCAGCCAAAGGACCGAAGGCGATCGTCGACGCGAGTGCCTACGTGGAATTCTACGACGACGAATTCGACCGCGAGCTGTGCTTCGACAAGGGCATCGCCACGCTCAAGCCGCTGCGCTTCGGCAAGGCCGTCGACAGGGATGCTCTCGACATCATCGAAGAGCAGGTGGATGCCCTGATCGACATGGACAAGTTCGTGGTGACGCTCGGTGGCGAGCATACGATTTCGACGGCTCCCATCGCCGCCCACTTCCGGAAGTATTCGAAGATGAGCGTCCTGCATTTCGATGCCCACTCCGATCTCCGCCAGGAGTATCAGGGATCGCCGTATTCGCACGCCTCCTTCATGGCACGTGTGGCCGAGTTCTTCCCGACGAAGCGCATCAGCCAGGTCGGCATCCGTGCACAGTGTATCGAGGAAGCACGGTTCATCAAGGAGAAGGGCATCAATACATTCTATGCCTCGGCCATCCGTCGCGGCCTCCACGGCAAGGCATGGCAGAAGAGCGTCGTGGACACGCTCGCGAAGGATGTCTATGTGACGTTCGACGTCGACTGTTTCGATCCCGCCATCATGCCGTCGACGGGCACCCCGGAGCCGGACGGTCTGCTCTATAGCGAAACCATCGACGTGCTTCGTGAAGTCGTGAAGAGCGGGCGCCGCGTCGTCGGCTTCGACGTCGTCGAACTCGCACCTGTCAAGAACGTATCTCATACCGATCTGACGACCGCACGACTCATCTACAAGATGCTCAACATCGCTTTCTCGAAAGGAAGATGATCATGAACGACCTCGAGAGCAGGGTGGAAGCGCTGGCAGCACTGCCGGCACATGAAATCCAGTACGACCGCGGCACGACGGAAACGCTGCAGCACTTCGTTCAGGGATTGAACGACGGTACCATCCGGAGCGCATCGCCCCAGGACGACGGATCGTGGCAGGTGAATCAGTGGGTGAAACGCGGTATCCTCGTCCTGTTCCGCAAGGGACGTCTCATCGACGTATCGACCGACGAGAACTTCCAGTTCTTCGACAAGGACAGTCTGCCGACGCGTATGCTGACGCTGGCCGATAACGTTCGCGTCGTTCCCGGCGGCTCGACGATCCGGAATGGAGCGTTCCTCGGTCATGGCGTCATCTGCATGCCGCCCATGTACATCAACATCGGCGCCTATGTGGACGAAGGAACGATGGTCGACTCGCACGCCCTGGTAGGAACCTGCGCCCAGATCGGCAAGCGTGTCCATCTCAGTGCCGCATCGCAGATCGGCGGCGTACTCGAGCCCGCAGGCGCCCGGCCCGTCATCGTCGAGGACGACGTCATGATCGGCGGCAACTGCGGTGTCTACGAAGGTGTCCTCATCCGCAGTCGTGCAGTGCTGGGCAGCGGCGTCATCCTCAATGCCAGCACGCCGGTCTACGATCTCGTCAACCAGACCATCCTGCGCAGCACTGCCGAGCAGCCGCTCGAAATACCAAGGGGAGCCGTCGTCGTCGCGGGGTCGAGGGCGGTGACGTCGGACTTCGGGCGCGCGCACGGGCTCTCCATCAGCACACCGATGATCGTCAAGTACCGCGACGAGAAGACCGACGCGAAGACGGCTCTGGAAGCCGCCCTGAGGTAGCATCGGCACGCGGGGCGAATGATATCAAATGGAAAAATAACCTTCGCTCACTTGCGTATCTGGATCGAATCCCTATCTTCGCACTCCGACAATGAACACGACGCTTCGCCATACCACCCCTTCCAATCACGTCGCCCCGATGATGTGTTGGTCTATGATGATGCCCATGCATCATAAGGGGACTGGCGTCTAGCGAACCAACTACGAGCAGCTATCTACAACGCCACTCTCCTTCCGGGGGGTGGCGTTTTTTCGTTCGTGCACAGCGGAAAACCCATCGATACCCGAAAGAACGGCGACATGACAACAACATTCGGGATCATCGACCATGGCAGCACTCCGCTTCGAAACACAGCAACTCCATGCGGGATACACCAACGTGGAGGAACAGACACGCAGTCGTGCCGTACCGCTGTATCAGACCACGTCCTACACCTTCCGTGACAGCGATCACGGAGCCAACCTGTTCGCACTGAGGGAGTTCGGCAACATCTACACGCGGATCATGAATCCGACGACGGATGTGTTCGAACAGCGCATCGCCGCACTCGAAGGAGGCAAGGCCGCCGTGGCTACCGCCAGTGGCCAGGCAGCACAGTTCCTCACGATGCATACTCTGGCCGAAGCGGGAGACAACATCGTTTCCACGTCCTTCCTGTACGGCGGTACCTACAACCAGTTCAAGGTCGCGTTCAAGCGTCTCGGCATCGACGTCCGCTTCGCCGACGGCGACGACCCGACCTCCATCGCCTATCTCATCGACGAGCGAACGAAGGCCATCTATCTCGAGACGATCGGAAATCCCGGATTCAACGTGCCGGACTTCGAGCGTATCGCCGCCATCGCGAAGCAGCATGGCATACCGCTCGTCGTGGACAATACCTTCGGTGCCGGAGGATATCTCTTCCGTCCGATCGATCACGGCGCCGACATCGTCGTGGCGAGTGCGACGAAATGGATCGGTGGTCATGGCACGGCCATCGGTGGCGTCATCATCGATGCAGGTACGTTCAACTGGGCGAACGGACGCTTCCCGCAATTCACCGAGCCCAGTGAGGGATATCACGGGCTGAAGTTCTGGGATGTTTTCGGTGCGGGCGGTCCGTTCGGCAACATCGCCTTCGCCATTCGTGCACGCGTGGAAGCGCTGCGCGACCTGGGTCCGAGCCAGAGTCCGTTCAACGCGTGGCTGCTGCTGCAGGGCCTGGAGACACTGTCACTGCGTGTCCAGCGGGCATGTGACAACGCCCTGGCCATCGCACGGTGGTTGGAGTCACAGGACGACGTTTCCTTCGTGAACTATCCCGGCCTGCCGTCGGCGCGCTATCATGAGCTTGCCCGGAAGTATCTCCGCAACGGCTTCGGTGCCGTGCTCTCCTTCGAACCGACCGGTGGCAGCGAACGCGCGCGGCGCCTGGTCGATCACCTCTCCCTCATTTCCCATCTCGCCAACGTGGGAGACGCCAAGACATTGATCATCCAGCCGTCGCTCACGACGCATCAACAGCTTTCGAGCGAGGAACAACGCTCGGCAGGCGTGGCTCCGGCCACGCTGCGTCTCAGTGTGGGCATCGAACATGTCGATGACATCATATCGGATCTCGAACAAGCCTTGAGGGCAAGCAGATGACGGACAGGCAGACGACCGCGACGGAGTTGCAGGTATACTCCTCGAATACACCCTTTTCACTCGAATCCGGTATCGAACTACCGGGGCTCCACGTCGCATATCAGTCGTGGGGCGAACTCGGAGAGGACCGCGGCAACGTGATCTGGATCTGCCATGCCCTTACCGGCAGCAGCGATGCTGCTTCATGGTGGGAGGGTCTCGTAGGTCCGGGACTCGTCTTCGATACGGACAGGTACTTCGTGATCTGCGCCAACATGCTCGGCTCGTGCTACGGTTCCACCGGTCCTACGAGTGTCGACCCTGCGACGGGTTCGCCGTGGCTGAACGGCTTTCCGCTCGTGACCATACGCGATATGGTGCGGGCGATGATCGTTCTTCGCGCCCACCTCGGTATCCAGCGCATCGCCGTCTGTGTCGGCGGGTCGATGGGAGGACAGCAGGTGCTCGAGTGGGCCGTCATGGAGCCGGAGCGTATCGAGCGCATCATTCCCATCGCCACGAATGCACGGCATTCGCCATGGGGCATCGCCTTCAATACCGCACAGCGCATGGCTCTCGAAGCCGATCCGTCCTTCACCGACGGATCGGTGACGGGAGGGGGACGTGGCCTCTCCGCCGCCCGTGCCATCGGCATGATCTCCTATCGCACGGCTGTGCTGTACAACGGACGTCAGCGTGACGAGGACGAGCGCCTCGACGACTATCGCGCCGAATCCTATCAGCGTCATCAGGGCGCGAAGCTCGTGCAGCGCTTCAGTGCCCATGCGTATTGGGTCCTGAGCAAGGCGATGGACAGTCATGATCTCGGTCGGGGGCGCGGCGGTGCGGGTGCCGCACTGCGAGGGATACGCGCACGTACGCTGGTGATCGGCATCGACAGCGATATGCTCTTCCCGACAGCCGAACAGACCTTCATCGCCGACCAGATCCCGGGCGCGGGATATCGCGTCCTGAAATCCCCCGCCGGTCACGACGCCTTCCTCATCGATCAGGATCGTCTGGCATCCATCATTCGTACATCAACAATTCTTCATTGATCACCACATGGCAACTTCCGCTCTCAATCTCGGTCTCTTCGGTTTCGGCTGCGTCGGCCAGGGACTGTACGACGTCCTGCACCGCACGCCCGGCCTGCAGGCACGCATTACACGCATCTGCGTGAAGGATCGCTCCAAGCAGCGCCCGGTCATCGCCGAAGCGTTCACGTTCGATCGCGACGATATCCTGAACGACGATGACGTCAATGTCGTGGTCGAACTCATCGACGATGCCGATGCGGCCTTCGACATCGTGTCGACGGCACTCCGCCGCGGCAAGGCCGTCGTGACGGCCAACAAGAAGATGGTCGCGACGCGGTTCCACGAACTGCTGGCCCTGCAACGCGAGACGGGTGCCCCCTTGCTCTACGAAGCTTCGTGCTGTGGCAGTATTCCCATCATCCGCAACCTCGAGGAGTACTACGACAACGATCTGCTCGACGGGGTGCAGGGGATCGTGAACGGTACGACGAACTTCATCCTTACGCGGGTGATGGCCAGTGGCGATGCGCGATACGGTGAAGTCCTGGCCGAAGCGCAGCGTCTGGGATTCGCGGAAAGCGATCCGACGCTCGATGTGGAAGGATACGATGCGTCATTCAAGACGCTGATCATCGCAGCCCATGCCTTCGGTGTCGTGCTCGAGCCGGGTGACGTCATCCGCCGCGGTATCACCAGCGTCACATCCTTCGATGCGGCCACCGCACGCGCACGCGGTGCGACCATCAAGCTCGTGTCGAACAACGTTCTCGTGGACAACAAGCTCACGTCCTTCGTGCTGCCTCGCTTCGTTCCCGAATCGACTACGTTGGCGAAAGTCGACGACGAATACAACGCGGTCCTTCTGCACGGTGCGTTCAGCGACGCACAGTCGTTCATCGGCAAGGGGGCGGGTGGGCATCCTACGGCATCGGCTGTCCTGTCGGACATCGCCGCACTGCGGTACAACTATCGGTACGAGTACAAGAAACTGGAACAGGGACGTGCGCCGCAGTTCACGACGGACGTCCCTGTCAGGGTATATGCTCGTTCTTCGGACGAGAAGCTGCTCCGGACCATTCCGTGGTCGGAGATCGATGTCGACTATCGTGGCCGGAGCGACCACTACGTGATGGGGACGACGACCTTGTCGGCCTTGCGCGACAGCGAAGCCTTCCGGTCGGATCGAGCCTTCATCGCCCTCCTGTAAGGGGGCGATGGGGGCAGATCATGACAACGTCGGATCGCCCTTCTCGATGTTCAGGCGTACGGCTTGGCGAACGAAGGATTCGAACAACTCACGGCGTACGTCGTTGACCTGGCTGATCCTGACGTGACGCATCTTGATGCCGTCTCCGATGAGGAGATGTTCGGGATCGTCCAGTTCCGTTCCGCGCCAGAAACCGAAGTTCACGTGGTCGCTGAATGCCTTCATGTAGCAGACGGGACCGTTGCCTTCGAAGACGGGCTGGGACCATTTGATGGATTCTTCCAGTGCCGGTGCGGAGGTACGGACGATGTCGCGGAGCTTCATCAGGACTTCGCGCTGCCAGCCGCGATGATTGCTCACGTATCCTTCGACCGTCGTCGCCGGTGGTACTGGTGCCGACGGAATGACGGGATCGTCGTCGTAGACGTCCTTGACCGGTTCGATGCGGGACATGCGGCGCTGCAGGGCATTACCGCGGGAAGGCGGTTCCTTCTTCTCGGAACGCTCGGGTTGCTCGGAACGCTCGTTGCCTCTGCGGTCGCGATCACGGCGTCCACGTCCCTGCTTTTCGGGTTTGTCAAGCTTCTCCTGGGGTGCTGCGGCAGGTTGCTGTGGTGCGGCATCCCCTGCAGGGGCGGCTGTGCCGTCCTGTTCGGCGGATTGCTCGTCACCACCTTCGCCACCGCGCTTCTTCTTCTTGCGGCGACGCTTCTTCTTGCGTTCCGGATCGCCGCCGGCTGCGTCGTCGGCCGATGCAGGGCCACCGTCTCCGGTGTCCGTATCGGGACCGTCGTCATCGCCATCGTCGTCGGATACCTGGCCTTCGGCCTGATCCTGCGGAGCCCCTTCGCCCTTGTCACGATTGCGTCCGCGCCGACGGCGGCGACGCTTGCGTCCGGCTTCGCCGGACTGCTCACCCTGTGCCTGGTCGGTATGTGGTGCGCGTTCTGCTGATTCTTCGGATGTCGTCATGGATCAATGGGTTGGTGCATTCATGTAGCTGACAAATATACGGAGTAGCTGGCCCAGAGGCGTGGTATTTTGTGCCATGTATGCAACCTTCGAAACCGATCTGGCTGTGCGGCCCGATGACATAGACATGAACAAGCATGTTCATAACAGCCGGTACCTGGACTACGTTCTGGCCGCCCGCTACGATCAGATGGACCGCTGCTACGGGATGTCCATGGAAGAATTCCTCGACCACGGCTATTCGTGGGTCAACAGCTCCTGTACCATCGACTACAAACGCCCCTTGCACATGGGGGACATGGTGACCGTGCGAACGCGCATCGCTTCCTTTTCCGAGCGTGGCGTGCGGGTCGAGTTCTGGATCGTCAACAAGGGGACCGGAAAGGTGGCGGCCCAGGGACATCAGGACTTCATCATGGTGAACGTGACGACGGGCCGGAGTCTCGTCATTCCGGACTGGATCGTCGAGCGCTATGCCATCACCGAAGATGCTCGAGGATCATCCTGAGCAGTTCCGCCGGTTCGAAGGGTTTGGGCAGCACTCCGTTCATCCCTGCCTTGTTGGCCAGGATCCGCGCCTTGTCCGTCGACGTGGCCGTCAATGCGATGATCGGCACGTCGGGATCGGTCTTGCGGATGTTCATTGCGGCTTCGAGACCGTCCATGAGTGGCATGACCAGGTCCATCACGACGAGATCGGCCCCTTCCTTCCTGTAGATGTCCACGGCTTCGAGGCCGTTCTCGGCCACGACGAGGCGTGCACCCCAGGGTTCCATGATCCGGCGCATGAGCCGTGCGTTCAGCGAGTGGTCCTCCGCGAGCAGGATGCGCTTTCCTTCGAGCGGACGTTGTGAGGTAGGCCTGTCATCGGTCGTCACTGCCATGGGCGATACGACGCCGAAGCGCAGGACGGCCGTGACGGACGATCCCTTGCCGAGCTCGCTTGTGACGGTGATGTCGCCGCCGAACATCTGTGCCAGTTCACGGCTGATGGCCAGGCCGAGGCCCGTGCCGCCGTACTGCTTCGAAATGGACGGATTGGCCTGACGGAAGCGGTCGAAGACGTGGGGCAGTTCCTCTCTCGAAATGCCGATGCCCGTATCGCGTACGGTGACGGCCAGGGTAACGGTCAGATCGTCCCGTTCCCGCACCTGGACTTCGACGCGGATGATACCATCCTTGGTGAACTTGACGGCATTCGAGATCAGATTGTTGAGGATCTGGCCGAACCGGATCGGATCGCCGATGACCATGAAGGGCACTTCACCCATGTAAGCCACCGTGAGCTCGGTACCGTGCTCGCGTGCCTTGATGGCGAGCGGAGCACAGAAGGTGTCGATGAGATCGTGCAGCCCGAACGTTTCCGGATTCAGGGTGATGCCACCTGCTTCGACCTGGTTCAGGGTCAGGATATCGTTGATGAGGTCCAGAAGATTCTTCGTCGAGAATTGCAGCATGTCCACGTATTCGAGCTGCGCCGCGCTGAGCTGTTCGAGCTGGAGCAGGTGACAGATGCTGAGGATGGAATTCAGAGGAGTACGGAATTCATGACTCATGCGTGCGATGAAGTCCGACTTCGAGCGGTTCTCTTGCTCGAGCTGCTGGCGGAGCCGTTCCTCGCGGGTGATGTCCAACACGCTGCCGATGACGAGGCGGAGTGCGCCGTCGTCATCGGTTTGCGGTGTAGATGTCACGTGGAGATACCGGATTTCCCCCGTGGGCAGGATGATCCTGTAGGTAAGGCTGTAGGCCGTCTTCGTCTTTTCGCTCTGTGCCTTGGCCTTGAGTACCGAGGCCATGTCGTCGGGGTGGATGGCCTTGAACCATCCGAGGCCCAGGGATTCGTCCATCGACAATCCCGTGACCTGCACCCAGGCCTTGTTCACGTATGTGCACTGACCGTCTCTGTCGGACAGGAAGATGCCGACTGGTAGATCGTCCAATGCGGCAATGGTATCCGCATTGGACATACCGGAACGGTCGAGAGAGATCATCTCATCTCATTTCACTGTTAGTGCCTGCGTGTACGGTGCGATCCCGATCCCGAACCGGAACGATAGGGGGCCGAGGAGCGACGATACTGTCCGCCCTGGCGCTGCTGTCCTCCGGACGAACGTTGCTGCGGAGCCTGATACTCGTGCTCGGGTGTCGAAAACGGGTGATCCTTGACGACCGGAATACGGCGGCGGATGAGTCGCGTGATGGCATGGAGCGAATCCTGCTCGTCCGGGCTGCAGAGCGATAGGGCCGTGCCCGACGCGCCTGCCCGGCCAGTACGGCCGATGCGGTGGACGTAGTTCTCCGGCGAATCGGGAAGCTCGTAGTTCACCACGAATGCAAGATCGTCGATGTCGATGCCCCGTGCCGCGATATCGGTAGCAACGAGAACGCGTGTACGACGTTCCTTGAAATTACGCAGTGCGCGCTGGCGTGCCTGCTGGGACTTGTCACCATGGAGCGCTTCGGCTCGTACACCCGTACGTTCGAGGTCCTTGACGACGCGGTCGGCATTGTGCTTCGTGCGTGTGAAGACGAGAACGCTGCCCTGGATCTGATGTTCGAGCAGATGGGCGAGCAGTTCGCGCTTCTGCAGTTTGTTCACGAAATAGAGAAGTTGCTCGATGGTTTCCATCGTCGTGGCCTGAGGGGCGACTTCGACATGAACGGGATCGCGGAGCAGATCGTTGGAGAGCTTCTTGATTTCGTTGGGTACCGTTGCCGAAAAGAACAGCGTCTGACGTTCCTTCGGCAGCATGGGCATGATGCGACGGATGTCGGTGATGAAGCCCATGTCCAGCATGCGGTCGGCTTCGTCGAGGACGAGCACTTCCACGCGTTCCAGCGTCAGCGCACGCTGTTCGATCAGATCGAGCAGACGTCCGGGCGTGGCGATGAGGACGTCGACGCCGCGACGCAGGGCGTCGATCTGGGGACGTGACGATACACCACCATAGACGACGGCATGGCGGAAGCGAATGAATTTCCCGTACGTACGGAAGCTGTCGCTGATCTGATGAGCGAGTTCGCGCGTCGGTGCGAGGATGAGGGCGCGCGGCCCCTTGGTGAAGGGCGTCGTGCCGAGACGTTGAAGGATGGGCAGGGCGAACGCCGCCGTCTTGCCCGTACCCGTCTGGGCGCAGCCGAAGAGATCCTTGCCTTCCAGGCAGGGAGGTATTGCCTGCTGCTGGATGGGCGTGGGATTGGAATACCCTTCCGCCTCAAGCGCACGGAGAATAGGGTCAATAAGGGACAGATCGGAAAAGGTCATTGACCGTTCCTTGGAAGATGAAACAACACGATCGCACATCCCTCGCGTGCACGGCGCCTTGCCGTGACACAATTCATGCTAACCGTGTCGTAAACCCAAGCGGACAATGGAAACGGAAGGCAGGAGGAATATGAGAGGCTACGTATACCCGTAGCTCTAAGACGATTACAAATCTAATCAATTATCGGATGCCGTAGGTTTGCAGTGTTTTCATCACGATACGAACGGGATATCGGTATGGCGACTCACAGGACGGAAACGACATGGAAGGGCGGGGTTCGGTTCGATGTCCACCAGCAGGGCTTCACGATTCCGATCGACACCGCCATCGAAGCCGGAGGAACGGGACAGGGCATCAGCCCGAAGACACTGCTCCTGAGCGGCCTGGCGGGGTGTACGGGAATCGACGTCGCACTGTTCGTGGCCAAATCGCGTGTGACGATGCGGTCGCTCGTGATCCGCGTCGAAGGGGATCTAACCGAAGATCATCCCAAGGTCTACAAGACGATTCGTATGGTCTATGAAGTCGGCGTCGATCCGGCCGAACGTCCCAAGGTCGAGCGCGCCGTCCATTCCTCCATCGAGAAGTACTGCGGCGTCTATGCCATGCTGGCGAAGACGGCCGACATCCGGCACGAGATCATCCTCGTTTGATGGGAGTGCTCTATAGCGGCGCCACGTCGAACAGCGGGGCACCGGTGCGTCCCTGCGAATCGTAGAAGTCGAGGAAGCGGAGCTTCGTGTACTGACCGTAGACGTCGTGGATGACGTAGGTGGTCGTCGTATCGATGGTATAGGTTCCCGCGTTGAGATCGTAGGACTTCCACGAGTATCCGATACCGTCGCGGTCCTTCGTGAACGTCATCGCTTCCGCAGCGGTACGGTCGATGGCCACGAAGGGAGTCTTCCTCGTCTTCGCTGTTTCGATGCGTGTCGTGTTGACCAGGGCACCGGTCACGGCATAAGGCGTGAACGCCGGTTCCCAGAAGACGTGCGTATAGCGCGTGAAGACGATGTCCCAGTTGTCCGCCGGCGGTTCGTGCGTCACGACCTGGACCGTCGGTGCCAGCCGTATGCCGGTCGTACGGCGCAGGGGATCCTTCGCGACGGTGACGGTCGTATCCGACGATCCGTCGAGGGTGGCTGCCCGCAGGACGATATGATCCGCTTCGGCGGACACGAGCTGGATCTTGCGGAAGCCGAGGTCCCTGCCCTTCGTATCGTAGCCGAGGTGGACGACGTAAACATGGCCGTCGCCACTACCGTCGGCATTCCACCATATACCGATGGCCATGGAATCGGTCCTGCCCGTCGGATGATCGTAGCGCGACTCAGTCGCCGGCGCGTTCCGTACATCGTCGAACGGGACTTCTCCTGCATCCTGGACGGAAGCCACGAGACCCGTGTTGAGACGGATCGTATGGTCGTCGGGCCGTGAGTTCACGCAGAGATTCCACGAATCGAGCGGGACGGTGAGGACGGTGTCCAACGTGGCGAGATCGACGAAGACCTGCCTGTCGTAGGTCGATCCGACGAGCACCTGCATGCGTTTCGAACTGCCGGGTGCGGGCGGAGCGACGAGCTTGTCGGACGGCAGGCAGGACTGGAGACAGGGAATCAGCAGCAGGGCTGAGAGCAGGCGAGTATAGGGCATGATTACATCTCGTAGCGAATCGTGAAGAGCATGGACCTGCCCCACATCATGGGAATCGATCCGGTCGACGGCGAATGCGCCGTACCTCCGGCACTCGTCGACTGCAGCATCGTGACGTCCAGAAGGTTGCGTACGCCGATGGATGCACGGAAGAACGAAAGGATGACGGGCAGATCGGCCGTGACGTCGATCACCGTATAGGCGGCGATCGAACCGTTCGTCAGGGTGCCGTCTTCCTGCAGCTGGACCGTGGGTTGCGATCCGGTGACCTTTGCGAAGCCGTTCCAGCGTATGCCCACCCAGGGATCGGACCACGTGCATTGGAGGTTGCCTTCGGGCGACATCATCCAGGAGCTCATCGTACCCGTTTCGAACCGGCGCTGCGTACCGGTCAGCGCACCCGACAGTTTGATCTGGAGATCGGAGACGTCGACGACGACGTCGGTCCGCGCCATCATCGTACGCTGGCGTCCGATGTTCACGTACTGGTAGCGCGTCGCATCGACCTGTGCGAGCGTGATCTGGTCGCTGATGTCGTTGAACACGATCGACGGCCTGATCGACAGGAGGGCCCGTTCACCGGCAAGGCCGATGTCCATCGACATGCCGGCATGATGCGAATACTCCGCACGCAGGTTGTCGTTGCCGGTGATGTTGTGATTGATGTCGATGAATTCCATCGCCAGTTCACGCAGTGAGGGCGCCCGAAAGCCGCGCCCGTACTCCAACCGGAAGGTGACGTCATGCGACGCCGACCAGCGTACGTTCAATGCCGGCGTGAATGGTCCACCGTATCGGGAGTTGTAGACATAGCGAAGGCCCGGCTGTACGATCAGTTGCCGGATGGGTTGCCACTGTAGTGCGGTGAAAAGGCCCACGTCGACCATCGTGGCCCGACCCTGTGCGATCCTGTTACCCGTCACGACGTCGGACGTTCCTTCACCGCCGACTTCGAGTGCGAAAGCGTCGGAGAATGCCGGTGGGCGAAGCATCCATCGCGTCATGACCGTGCGCTGCGTATTCGTATCGCTCGATCCCGGTTGCATCGATGTCCGTTCCACGCCCGTCACAAGATCCTTGACGATGCCGATACGCATTCTGTCGAAGGTGGAGAAGCTCGTAAGGCCGGAAAGTTTCCATCCTTCCACGATATCGCCGAGCAGCGACACCGAGTGCTGCATGCGGCGCGTCGTCGTATGCTCGTCGATGGCCGACGTTCCGAAAGGCGAACGCGGTTCGCCGCGCGTGAGGATCAGATCGTTCCACCACGAACCGTCGTATTTGAGCTGCATGGACGAGACGTTCAGACCGAATCCTGCATCGACGAGATACTGTTCGCGAGGCTTCCATTGGAACGAACGTTCGGCGATCGTACCCGGAGGATTCCAGCCCCGGAAGAGATTGCGGGTGAAGGAGCCGTGGACATCCACGTCGGAGACCATGCCGCGTACCGTCGTGCCTGCATTCCATGCGCCGACCGTTTCGTGCTGGCCGTATGCCGACACATGGAGCGAGTCCACCGCTCGTGCGGCAGTGATGATGTTGATCACACCGCCCAATGCATCGGTGCCGTACATGATGGACATCGGGCCTTCGACGATTTCGATGCGTTGTGCCCGTTGGACCGGTACCTGTGAAAGATCGATCGAACCATCCAGACGCCCGATCACGGGAACTCCGTCGACGAGGATCTTGACGTTGTTGCCCGAGATACCCCCGAGGCTCAGACCCGTACCCAGAGCCATGTCCTGCTGAAGGCGAATGCCCGATTCCTGTACCAGGACGTCGCGAAGCGTCACCGCCTGCTGTGCGCGAATGCGCTCCGCATCCACGATACGGACGCGATGGACGCTGCGGCTTATCGACGTCGGCAGCAGTTGTCCCGTCACCACGACCTCGTCGGCACGATACGAACGTATCGTATCGTGCCGGGCCGGGATCGAGTCTTGCTGCACTGCAAGCACGCTTGCTGCGATCAGCGAAAGAAGGATCATCGTACGATGAAGGCTTGTGTCGTGATACCGAACGGACTTCGCACGACGGCGCGATACATGCCGTTGGCGAGCGTGGACGTCGAAAGGACCGTCGAAGTAAGACCTGCTTCGATGGAGAGATTCACGACTTCGCGTCCCGTCGCATCCACGATGGAGCACGCAGCAGCCGACGGCAGATCGGTCACGATGCGGACGCTGGAGCCATGATCGACCATCGACGGCATGAGGGCGAGGGACGTCCGGCCGTTGTCGTGTTCGGTGACGGACGTCGTGATTGCCTCCGTCGTGAACGACGTCGTTCCCGTACCTCCACCGCTGAATCGCGTCGGCTTGAAGACGACGATGTTGCCGCTCGCCCTGCGGACGATCCATGCGATGGAATCGCGGACGACGTAGACACCGCCCGTATAGGACTTCCAGGTGCTGCCGATGATCATCGCGGAACTGTCCCATGCCGGTTCGACGGGAAGGACAGGATTCAGGGCGGCTTCGCCGGTGAGCCTGATGGCCGCTACACCGGGAGCCGTGAGGATGCCCGTCACCGGATAGTCCATCATGATCTGACCGTAGGGAATGGGTTCGACGTATCGGGTGAACGTGATGTCCCAGTCCGTGCGTGCCGGTTCACGATCGATGGTCTCATGTTCGGACAGCGATCGATAGATCAGGTTCTTCGTCGCGTAGTCCTTGCGGTTGATCGTGATCGTCTGCTCGTCCGTGCCGTCAAGGCCGGCATGGGTGACGGTGAAGACACCGCTCACGAGGCCGTCGACCCTGATCTTGCGGACCGTGCCGTCGGGCAGGGTGATGACGAAGACGCGCTTGCCGACGACCGTATGCGTGATCATGCTGTAGCTGCCCCAGCCGAGGTCGAAGGGATCGTTCTCGTCGCGGGTACGGCTGAAGGCGCCTTCCGACCAGTCCTTGGCATCGTTGTAGACGATGGGCCATGCACCGGAACCAGCCGTGTCGATGGTCGCCCAGTCTCCGACCGTCTTGCCGGGCACGCATTGCAGCTTCACGCCGGCGGCGCCGTTCGTGAGAATTGTGCCCGACGTGCCGGTCGTGGAGAAGGCGATGTGCCAATTGGCATTCGATGAACGACCTCTTTCTCCCGATCCGAACTGATAGAAGACCTGATCGGCGTACTGCGCGCCCATCGAAACGGAATCGTGGGTTTCGGCCACCACGGGTACGGACCCGAGCAGGGCCAGCACTGCAATCGCCTTGGAAATCATGTAGTTGCGTACCATCGTCATTCACTCCTGTCGATTACGTACAATCGAAAATATGGCTGAGCCCTTATTTGGACTAAGTCTAAATTAAGATATGTTGGTGAAATACGGTAACTTCGAATTCAGATCGAGAACGATTCATTATCTGGCAGAAGGGATAGAGACTATGGAACCAGCAAGCATCCGTGAGACATGGAATAGGATGCGTACGTCGGCACGCCCCCCGCGTGCACGGGACGCCGCCGCCCAGATGGGCATCAGCGAAGGGGAGCTTGTAGCTGCGCTGGTAGGAACCGAGAACGTGCGTCTGGACGTTTCGTGTCTGGACATCATGAAGGGGGCCGGGACCTTCGGCTATGTGATGGCGCTGACCCGTAACGAAGCCTGCGTCCACGAACGCAAGGGTATCTACAAGAATGTCTCCGGGTCTCCCGAACACGTCCTCGTCGTCGGCGCCGACATCGACCTCCGGATGTTTCCGCGTCATTGGGCCTATTCGTTCGCATGCGAAACCGAGTCGCCCCGCGGCACGCTGCGGAGCATCCAGACGTTCGATGCTTCGGGTACGGCCGTCCACAAGATCTATCTGACGGAGACGAGCGACCTCGACGCCTACAGGAAGTTCGTGGAACAGTACCGTAGTGGTACGCAGGATGACGGTCTCGCCGTTCGCCCGGCTCCCGCGCCGCCCGTATCGTCCACCGATGTGGACGTCGAACGGTTCCGTGCCGACTGGCGCGCACTGCGCGATACGCACGACTTCTTCCCGATGCTTCGCAAGCACCGTGTGACGCGCATCGCGGCCATGCATGCTGCCGGTGACGACCTCGCACGTTCCATTCCTCGCGAATCGATCACGACGATGCTGAATGCCGTGAGCGAACGCAATGCCGAAATCATGTGCTTCGTCGGCAACGATGGTGCGATCCAGATCCATTCCGGGCCTGCATCGAACATCATGGCGACGGGTCCGTGGATCAACGTGATGGATCCGCTCTGGAACCTTCACCTCAACCTCGATCGCGTACATACCGTATGGGCAGTCGAGAAGCCGTCCGACGACGGGCCGATCCACTCCATCGAAGCCTTCGCGGAGAACGGAGACTTCATCGTCCAGTTCTTCGGTAAGCGCAAGCCCGGCGTTCCCGAACGCGAGGACTGGGCATCGCTCTGGCAGGAACTGCGTCAGGCGGGAGAGGTGGTCAATGGCTGATCGTATGGCCGCGATGCGCCGCCTGTGTCTGATCGCGATGATCATGACGATGGCCGTGTCGTCCCTTTCCGCGCAGCGTATCGTCTCCGTCGGCAGTGTCGTCACCGAGACGCTCTTCGCCCTCGGTCTCGGCAGGTACGTCGTCGGCGTCGACGTCACGAGTACGTATCCCGCTTCCGTGCATTCGCTCACGAATGTGGGATACTTCACGGCACTGTCGACCGAAGGACTGCTGAGTCTGAAGCCTACGCACATCGTCGCCATCGGCGAAGCCGGTCCCCCGCACGTGATCGGACAACTCAAGGCGGCAGGGGTGAAGATCGTTACCGTCGAACGTCCCGAGACACTCGACGAAACCTGCCGCTGCATCGAAACCATCGGTGCATCGTTCGGTGCGGCGGCGAAAGCCAGGGAGCTCACGGCGAAGTTGCGTTCCGACATGACCGCCTTGTGGAAGGAAATCACCGCGAAGCCAGTCGGTAAACGTATCCTCTTCCTCTATCTGCGCGGCAAGAGCGTCACCTACATTTCCGGCAAGGGCACGGTGTCCGATGCGATGGTACAGTCCGTGGGAGCCACCAATGCCATCGATGCCAAGGGCAACATCGCCATCACGGCGGAGTCCGTGATCGGCGCGAATCCCGACATCATCGTCGTCACAGAGCATGGCGCGGCGAGCGTCGGGGGAATGGATGGAGTGAGAGCCCTGCCCGGGGTGGCGGCCACCCGTGCCGGTAAGGCCGGGAAGATCGTCAAGGTCGACGATGCGTTGATGCTTACCTTCGGTCCGCGCCTTGCGGAAGGAACGAAGACGTTGTACGACCTGTTACGGAACGCGCAATGACGACGGATGCGATGACGATGCCGGAGATGGTCATCATGCGCCGACGTGTGCGCAGGGCCGTCATGGTACTGACCGGACTCGCCGTCCTGCTGGCCGTGGCCTTCGTGATGGCCATCAGTCTTGGTGCCCTTCCTATTCCGGTTTCGGACGTCGTCGATACGTTGGTGGATGTCGTGACGGGTCGTTCAGCGAGCGACCCGTTGCATACCACCGTGATCCTGACGATACGTCTGCCCCGTGTGCTCGCATCGGCGGCGGCAGGCGTCATCCTCGCACTCAGCGGTGTCCTGCTGCAGGGACTATTCCGCAATCCGCTGGCCGACCCGGGACTGCTCGGTATCAGCAGTGGTGCCGCGAGCGGTGCGATGATCTTCATTCTGACGAGCGGTGGCACCGCACTCGCGGCCTCTGCATTCTCCCTTCCTGCCGCTGCCGCCATCGGTGGTCTCACTGCCGTCGTGCTGGTATGGCGTCTTGGAAGTATCGGCGGTACATCGTCGGTGTCGCTGATGATTCTCGCAGGCGTCGCCCTCAATGCCCTGCTCGGAGCCATCATCGGTTTCTGCAGTTACGTGGCGACGGAAGCACAGCTCAAGAACATGTCCTTCTGGCTGCTCGGCAGTGTCGGTGCGGTGGATGCCACGATGGCCGGCATCATGTGCGTGATCGCCATCGTGAGTCTGATCTGTGCCCAACCGCTGGCCCGCGGTCTCCACGTCCTCGCTCTCGGAGAACGGGAAGCCGCCCATGCCGGTGTGCCCGTACGGCGTCTGACGACGAGCGTCATCCTGCTCGTCGCCGCAGGTGTGGGAATCGTCGTGGCCTACTGTGGTCCGATCGGCTTCGTCGGTCTCGTCGTTCCTCATATCGTGCGCATGCTCATCGGATCCGATCTGCGTACGGTGATACCGGGCTCGGCCCTTCTGGGCGCTACGCTGCTCATCGCATCGGACTGCCTGGCACGTACCATCGTCATCCCGCGCGAACTGCCGATCGGAGTGGTAACGGCAGCGATCGGCGCGCCCTTCTTTCTCAGCCTGCTGATTCGTCAGCGCAGACGGGAGTTCGTATGATCACAGCATCATCCATTGCCGTACGACGCAAAGACACCGCGATTCTCGACGGCGTTTCCCTCACGGCCGAACCCGGTACGATCACGATGATCATCGGGCCGAACGGTGCGGGAAAGAGTACGTTCCTGGGGGTTCTGGCGGGGGACGTCCGCCCTTCATCGGGTATGGTGGAAATGGGCGGTCGTGACATCCGGCAGTATCATCCGCGTGAGCTGGCTGCGTTGCGTGCGGTGGTACCCCAGCATACGGCCACGAACGTTCCGCTGCCCGTCATCGACGTCGTGCAGGGAATGGCCCAGTCCCGCTCGTGGTGGCGGGGAAACGGGGACTATGGAGCGATGGATATACTCGAACAGGTCGAGTTGCGACACAAGGCCTGCGATATGTTCTCCACGCTTTCGGGGGGAGAACGCCAGCTCGTCATGATCGCACGCGCGCTCCATCAACTGCGACAGGGAAAGTCGTCGAAGTCCGTGCTCCTGCTCGATGAGCCGACATCCGCCCTGGACCTCCGTCATCAGCGCATCGTCTATCGTCTGATGCGCGAAGCCGCCGATCTGCATTCGATGTCCGTCATCTGCGTATCGCACGACGTTCTCGCGTCGGCCGAACGGGCGGACCGCCTTCTGGTACTGGACAGGGGAACGTGTGCCTTCGTCGGCAGACCGGTCGACCTGGTAGGAACGGACCTGCTGACGGATCGCTTCGGCGTACCGATCGAAGTGCAGCGCTACAACGAACTGCAGGTACGTCTCGCCCTCGTGGGGTGACTCCTCTGGCATCCTGTCACGATCGTATCGATGACTACATTGACAGGCCAATGCCCACATGAAGAAGGACAACTGCTCTCACGATCAGCCGCCCTTCCATTCATCGGATGTGCATTAAAGCCTATGCCGATGCTTCCTTCTCATGACCGGGAGAAAGCAGCATCTCCCAGAACAAGGGAGATGTAACACCGAGGATCACGAAGAACAAACTGCTTTCGATCCCCTCGTGTGTGCCACGAGGTAGTACCGTCGCCGACAGCACCGATACACCCAGGATGCCGGCCATGATCAGCATACGTACGAGAGGCTTGATGTCCCAACGCGGGACCAGCATGCTTGTCGCGATCGACGATACGACGGCTGCGATATAGGCAACACCAGGCATCTCGAAGCCCAGCATGTCGAGAATGCCAATCGTGAAAATCGACGATGCCAAAGGCTCAAACGTTCTGCGGTTCATATTCTTCCTGTCTTCATTGTTATCTCGCCACGATATGCAACATGGCTTCACAGTAGCGCGAACGGTGCATCGAACGATATGAAGATGCGGAATGTCCGGTCGTAACGCAATTGACGAATAGCACACGTAATTTATGAACGGGGAGCTCTATCTCCGTCAGGAGCTATTATGATGTAGTATCTATGGATATCGAGAGGATGCTGCCATTGAATGCCCTTTCCGTCGTATTACTATGGGGCGTTGGATCGTTCACACAACGAGAAGCGAGATACACATGAACTTCATTGGGTTCAGGATCGATCATACACAATTGATCGTCGGCGAGGACTTCTATGATCTTCACAACTACTATGTTTTTCGTAGCCTGACCTACGATGTCGTTGCGCGGATAGTGACGCTCGAATGGATCGTTTCCGTGGCGGATTATGTCCCGGAGGATTGCCCACGCGCGATCACCCTCATCATGTCGGACGTGTCATTCTTCGCCGCATCGCCACGCAACCCTGAACATGGTTATCGCGAGGATACTTGCCTTGGCTTGAGTCAGTTCGTCAGTGAGGACATCATACAGTCCTTCGGTGCGGATTTCGTAGGAGCCGACAGGCCACACTATATGTTCGATTTCATGTCCGACTTCATCCTGAGGGTCTATGCAGCCGAAGTCCATTGCAGAATCGAAGCGTAGTGTCTTTCCGGATCGGTGGCTTGAACGTTTCCCTTGACTCTCACGTAACGTCAGCCCCTATCTTCGATACCATGCAACAGACAACGGCATACTATACCGTACAGAGGCTGGCGGAACTGGCTGGCGTAAGCGTCCGGACCTTGCACCACTATGACCATCTCGGCCTTCTGAAGCCGTCGCATCGAAGCGAAGCCGGCTATCGGCGCTATTCCGATGCCGACCTTCTGCGGCTCCAGCAGATCCTGTTCTATCGGGAACTGGATGTTCCGCTCAGGAAGATCGCGACGATCCTCGACGATCCGGACTTCGATCTGGTCTCGGCATTGAAGGGGCATCGCCACGAGCTGACCCTGCGTGTCGAGCGGCTGCGCCGTCTGTTGCAGACGATCGGTCGAACAATCACTACACTGGAGGACAAGACAATGCCTGTATCACGTGAGGATCTATATGAAGGCTTCGCACCCGATACTATCGAACGATATGAACGGGAGGCGAAGGAGAGATATGGCGAAGATGCCGTCGAAGACACGACGAAGCGTCTGTCCGCACTTTCGAAGGGCGAGTGGGATGCGGTAAAGAAGGAGGGCGAGGCGATCGCGCAGGAACTCGTTCCATATCTGGGAACGGATCCTGCAGGCACCGAGGTACAACGTCTGGTGGTACGCCATCATCGCTGGATCGAGAACTTCTATCCGTGCAATGCCGAGAGGTACCGTGGCCTGGCCGAACTCTACGTGAGCGATCCGGAGTTCAGGCGATATTATGACGACCGGCATCCTGGTCTGGCGGATTTTCTGGGTACGGCGATGAAGGAGTTCGCGAAAGCTCTGGAATAGGCTTCGTACCAGGGCATGGGGACGATCTTTATACGGTCTTAATGCCATGCCCCTGACTATTGATCCGGCCTTGATGGATGTCGTGGCAAGTTGCAGGTGTTCATTCAGAAAGGATCACGATGTCTTCGATGATGTGGGTTCAGCTCACCGTCTTCCTCGGTGTGCTGATGCTGGTGGGCCCCTCGCTCGGCAGGATCATCGCGGCGATAGCGACCGGAGAACGGTCGTCGTTACTGCGATGGCTGGGACCGGTCGAGGGGTTCGTCTATCGCTTGACCGGTGTGGACGCCGGTCGTGAAATGACGTGGTGGCAGTATTGCCGTACCATTCTTGTCGCCAATGTCGTTGGCGTCGTCGTACTGGTGCTGTTGCAACAGGTGCAGCAGTGGCTCCCGCTGAATCCGGATCACGCCGGCAGGGTTCCGTTCCTGCTTTCGCTGAACACGGCGGTCAGCTTCGTGACCAATACGAACTGGCAGGCCTATGCAGGAGAAACGACGCTCAGTCATCTCACGCAGATGATCGGCCTCGGTGTGCAGAACTTCCTCAGTGCGGCTGCCGGCATGGCCGTGCTGTTCGCACTGGCCCGCGGTATCGTCCGTACGGAAACCGACAAGGTCGGCAATGCATGGGCCGACATGACGCGCTCGACGATCTACATTCTTCTCCCTCTCAGCGTCATCGTTTCCATCCTCCTGCTTGGCCAGGGTGTGATCCAGAACTTCGATGCCACAACGCAGATCGCGACGGCAGGTAGTATGGAGCAGATGGTGCCGATGGGGCCGGCGGCCTCGCAGGTCGCCATCAAACAGCTCGGCAGCAATGGAGGGGGGGTCTTCAATGCGAACAGCGCTCATCCTCTTGAGAATCCGACACCGTTCTCGAATCTCGTCGAGATGCTGAGTCTGCTCCTGATTCCCGTCGCATTGGTCTTCGCCTATGGCCGTATGGTCAATGACCGCAGACATGGGCGCATCCTCGTCGCATCGTTGATGGCCCTCTTCGTGACCTTCATCGGCTTTTCCATGTGGGCCGAGTTCTCTTCCAATGGAGCCGTGGGCATGACGACGGCGATGGAAGGGAAGGAAGTGCGCTTCGGCATCACGAACAGCATCCTCTGGAGCAATGCCACGACGGCGAGCTCCAACGGTTCGGTGAATGCCATGCACAGCTCGCTTTCGCCCGTCGCCGGTGGACTGGCGATGCTCAACATGATGCTCGGTGAAGTCGTGTTCGGAGGCGTTGGGTCTGGTATGTACGGTCTCATCGTCTTCATCCTGCTGACGGTCTTCCTCGCAGGGCTGATGGTAGGGCGTACGCCGGAATATCACGGCAAGCAGATCGGATCGTTCGAGATCCGGATGAGTATGATCGCCGTGCTGTTGCCCAGCACGTGCATCATGGTCGGTGCGGGGCTCGCTCTCGCCACGGAGGCCGGACGTGCGTCGATGCTGCACGGCGGTGCGCACGGTGTATCCGAAGTCCTGTATGCCATGGCCAGTGCGGCCGGCAACAACGGAAGTGCCTTCGCAGGCCTCGATGCGTCGAAGGACTTCTATACGATCGTCACGAGCATCTGCATGCTCGTCGGACGCTATGGCGTCATCATTCCCGTGCTTGCGATCGCCGGCCGCATGGCGTCGAAACGCAAGGTGCCGATGGGGCCGGGAACCTTCCCCACGGATACGCCGATCTTCGGTATGCTCCTTCTCGTCGTCCTTCTCATCATCGGCGCACTGACGTTCTTCCCGGTGCTGTCGCTCGGACCCATCGCAGAACATCTGATCATGAGTACAGGAGGTGTGCAATGATCTCCCGTGAAGCAATGAAGACGGCGTTGGTCGACGCCGCAAGGAAATTCCATCCGAACGATCTTCGCCGCACGCCCATCATGGCCCTCGTCGCCATCGGTGCCGTCGTCTGTACCGCCATCGGCTTCTACAATCTCGCGAACGGTATTCCGGCTTCCTTCGATCTGCAGATCGCCGGCTGGCTGTGGGCCACGGTCTACTTCGCCAATATCGCCGAAGCCGTCGCCGAAGGCCGCGGCAAGGCCCAGGCCGAAGCATTGCGCAAGATGCGTACCACGGCTATGGCACGACGTCTGCGCGACGGCAGAGAACAACGCATTCCCGCATCGGAGCTCGTCGTGGACGATCTCGTCGTCTGCGAAGCGGGTGACCTCGTACCGTCCGACGGCGAAGTGGTCGAGGGTATCGCCTCGATCGACGAGTCAGCGATCACGGGCGAGTCTGCCCCTGTCATCCGCGAGAGCGGTGGCGACCGCAGTGCAGTTACCGGTGGCACGACCGTCATCAGCGACCGTATCGTGGTGCGCATCACTGCGGCACAGGGTAGCGCCTTCCTCGACCGTATCATCGGCCTCGTCGAAGGTGCCTCGCGCCAGCGTACACCGAACGAGATCGCACTTTCGAACCTTCTGCTCGGCCTTACCGTCGTATTCCTCCTCGTCGTCGGCTGTCTGCCGATGTTCACCGGCTTTCTCCGTGACGGGGGATTCGGCATCGCCGATACATCGCCTACGGTCCTCATCGCCCTCGCCGTCTGCCTCATTCCCACCACCATCGGTGGTCTCCTCAGTGCCATCGGTATCAGCGGTATGGACCGCATGGTACGCCGCAACGTGATCGCACGCAGCGGTCGTGCCGTCGAAGCGGCGGGGGACGTCGACGTCCTCCTGCTCGACAAGACGGGCACGATCACGTACGGCAACCGTATGGCGACATCGCTGATGCCCGCACCGCACGTGAGCGCCACGGATCTCGCAAGGTCGGCCATGATCGCATCCCTGGCCGACGATACGCCAGAAGGGCGCAGTATCGTAGCGCTCGTCCAGACCCGTCATGCCGAAGCCAACGATACGTCGGGCTCGCTACGGTATACGGCCATTCCGTTCACGGCCCAGACGCGCATGAGTGGTGCCGATGTGGATCGTAACGGTACGGTCATGGAGATCCGCAAGGGTGCCGTCGATGCCGTGCGCTCGTATCTGCAGGAGCGTCGTGCCACGATCCCACCCGAATGCGAAGCCGATGCACGCCGCATCGCACAGCAGGGATGTACGCCGCTGCTCGTATGCCAGGACGATCGTGTGATGGGCGTGGTGGAACTCAAGGACGTCGTCAAGGAAGGCATCCGCGAACGATTCATGCAGTTGCGGTCGATGGGTATACGCACGGTGATGATCACCGGCGACAATCCGTTGACGGCTGCCGCCATCGCCGCCGAAGCCGGCGTGGACGACTTCATCGCCGAGGCGCGACCCGAGGACAAGCTCGCCCGGATCCGCAGCGAACAGGGCGAAGGCCGCATGGTGGCGATGATCGGCGACGGTACGAACGATGCGCCCGCTCTTGCCCAGGCCGACGTAGGCGTGGCGATGAATACCGGCACGCAGGCGGCACGCGAAGCAGGGAACATGGTCGATCTGGACAGCAACCCTACGAAGCTCATCGAGATCGTCGAGATCGGGAAACAGCTCCTCATGACGCGTGGTGCCCTGACGACGTTCAGTATCGCCAACGACGTATCGAAATACTTCGCCATCCTGCCTGCGATGTTCGGTGCATTGTACGTGGTATCGGGCGGTGAACACGGACCGCTCGCCGTACTGGATATCATGCGACTTCATTCCCCGCACAGTGCCATCCTGAGTGCCGTCATCGTGAATGCACTCCTCATCGTACTGCTGATTCCACTCGCACTTCGTGGCGTTGCCTACGTACCCGCAGGTGCCGCCGTCGTCCTGCGCCGCAACGTCCTGATCTACGGCGTGGGCGGTCTGCTGGCCCCCTTCCTCTTCATCAAACTGGTCGATATTCTTCTCACAGCATTGGGATTCGTATGAGACGGATGTTCATGGCAGGACTGATCGTGGGTTCCTGCTCGTTTTCGGATATGGCGTTATCGGCAGCGCAGGACTCTTCGCTGACCATCAACGGTAACGTCGATGTCATGTATTCGTGGTCGGGCAATCAGCCGAGGAATCATCAGCGGTCGTTCCAGACGCAGCCGTCGCGTAACGACGAGATCATCGTCAATCATGCACTGCTCGCCTTCAGGTACGGCTCGGATGACTATCGTCTGCGCGTTGCCTTGCAGGCCGGTACCTTCGCCGAAGCCAACTACGTGGGCGCCGACGCCGCGTGGAAGAACGTCCACGAGCTCTCGGCAGGTGCACGGATCGCGAATGGACTGTGGATCGATGCCGGCATCATGCCGTCGCATATCGGTTACGAGAGCATGATCGCGCGTGACAACATCAACGTGAGCCGCTCCCTCATCGCCGACTATACCCCCTACTACGAAGCCGCGGTGAAGCTGACGTGGTCACCGAGCCCGATGATCGATGCCAGTATCCTTCTGCTCAATGGCTGGCAGCAGATCGTCGACGTCAACGACGACAAGGCCTTTGGATCGCAGATCGTCGTCAGGCCCACATCGGCGTTGACGATGAACTGGAGTACGTACGTCGGCAACGAGCCTACGCCGTCGGGATCGGGCCTTCGTATCCACAATAATGTTTGGGTGCAACTGCAGGCGTCGGACGACCTGTTACTGGCTCTTCTCGCGGATGCATGCATTCAACATCGCCCGGCCGATTCGACGAGTGGTACCGACGCGACCCACAACATGTGGTATCTCGCACTGCAATCCCGATACTCCGTTTCCGATGCGGTGCGGATCGGAGCCCGCATGGAATGGTTCGACGATCCGAACACGATCCTGATCGCACCGGCCAATGCAACGTCGTTCAGGACCGGCGGCGCCTCGCTCAACATCGACGTCCTTCCTTCGACTCCCGTTCTGCTGCGTGGTGAGGTGCGTTGGCTCGGCGCCGATAACGATGTCTTCCCATCCGATAACGGTTTCCGTTCATCCGACGTCTTCGTGACGGCGTCGATGAGCGTGGCATTCTGAGGAGCATGACGATGAACAAGCTCATCACTCTGATATGGCAGTCCGTGGCATTCCTCGCCGTCATGACGATGCTGACCGGAGTCCTGTATCCCGGCCTGATCGCCGGGTTGGGACTGGTCATGGGGCCATCGAAGGACGATATCGCGATGTCGATCGGCCCTGTCGTCGAATCGCCGACGTACTTTATCGGCCGTCCTTCGGCCGTGAACGGCCAGCCGTTACCGAGCGGTGGCTCGAATCTCGGACCCATCAACGCGAAGCTGAAGACGCGGATCGCAGAACTGCGGGATTCGCTGTCGAAGCGCTTCAACGTACGACCGTCCGACGTACCCGATGATCTGGTGACGATGTCGGCGAGCGGTATCGATCCGCACATCAGCCCGCAATCGGCACGGATACAGGTCGGGTCCGTGGTGAAGGCACGGGGATGGCCGGAATCCTGGCGCGGTGACGTCGTGGACCTGATCGACCGCATGACGGAATCGCCGCAATACTTCATGCTCGGCGAGTATCGCGTGAACGTCAGGAAGCTTAATGTTGCGCTGGACCAACTGCCGCAACAGTAACGGAACGTATGAGCAGCGAAGAACCGACACGCCCCGATCCCGACAGACTTCTCACCTCGCTCATCCAGGCAGGTGAACGGGAGGGGCGTGGCCGGCTGAAGATCTTTCTCGGAATGTCGGCCGGCGTAGGGAAGACCTATGCCATGCTCACGGCTGCGCACCGGCTCGTACGGGAAGGACGCGTCGTCGTCGTCGGTGTCGTGGAGACGCACGGACGTTCGGAGACGGCGGCCCTGCTGGATGGGCTGGTCGTCATCCCGCGCATGGCCGTCGGTCATCGCGATACGACCATCATGGAAATGGACCTGGATCACCTTCTGGCGCTGCATCCGGATGTCGTCCTCGTCGATGAACTCGCCCATACGAATGCACCAGGAACGCGCCATCCCAAGCGGTATCAGGACGTACAGGAACTGCTCGATGCAGGCATCGACGTCTATACGACGCTGAACGTCCAGCACCTCGAGAGCCGAGCCGACAACGTCCGCCGTATCACCGGCATCCGCGTACTGGAAACCTTGCCGGACAGCGTGGTGGACCAGGCGGACGATGTCGAACTCGTCGACATATCGCCCGAAGATCTTCTGCAGCGCATTCGCGAAGGACGTGTCTATACGGGTGATCGGCGCGAACAGGCCGCCAGCAACTTCTTCCGTGTCGGCAATCTGACGGCCCTGCGTGAGATGGCGTTGCGTACCACGGCCGACCACGTCGACAAGGAATTGCTGGACTATCGTGTCGACGAACGGATCGATACGGTATGGCCTGCGCGCGAGCGCTTCCTCGTCGCCATCGGTCCGAGTCCGTACGCAGCCAGGCTGATACGCTGGACACGGCAGGCTGCCGCCGCACGGGACATACCGTGGTTCGCAGTCTATGTACGGACACCACGTATGGTGTCCGAAGAGCAGCGTGAGCAGTTGACGCGGAACATCTCCCTTGCCCGTGAACTTGGGGCACAGGACGTCATCGTTCTCGACGACGATGACATAGCATCGGGACTGCTGACGGCGGCTCGGCGTATCAATGCATCCACCATCGTCGTCGGCAAACCACGCGTCCGGGGACGCCTTGCATGGACGTTCCGCACGGGGCTCGTGTCGCAGCTGGTGGAGAAGAGTCGTGACGTCGACATCGCCATCGTGCAGGGTATCGACGACGACAATGCCGGCGGACAGCGACGACCGATCTCACTGACGCCGATGTCCGGTTGGGCGGCCTATCCCGTACCCTTGCTGATCGGCCTCGCCTTGACGATGTCCTGCCTGCCTCTTCTGCCCATCGTAGGATATCAGGCCGTCGGGCTCATCCTCCTCGTCTATGTTGCGATACTGCCCATGCTGGCGGGTAGGGGACCGGTCCTCGTCACGGCCGCATTGATGGCGGTAATGTGGGATTTCTTCTTCATCCCGCCGCGATTGACGTTCAGCATCGGCAGGATAGAGGATCGATTGACCTTCGTCCTGTATTTCATCGTCGCACTCACGTCATCCGTACTCAGTACACGGATACGGCTGCGGGAGAAGGTGATCCGGCGACGTGAACGTCGTACCGATACTTTGTACCGTCTTGCCCATGATCTCGGCGATGCCGCAGGGCTGGACGCGATCTCCGTCGTCGTCTCCGAGCGGCTCGGACAGATGCTCGACGTCGATGTCTGTCTGATGATGCCGGATGCGGACGACAAGCAGTTGTCCGAGATCGTGCTGCCGGGCGCCACCTATGTTCCGGCGGACAAGGACGTCGGTGTGGCCACGTGGAGTTACCGTAACGGAAAGTCGGCGGGCAACGGAACGGACACGCTGCCTTCGGCGGATGGGACGTTCCATCCGCTCATCGTCGGAGATCATGTGGTCGGCATTCTGGGGCTTCGTCTGCGGGCACAATCGCGCGAGGCCGTGGACATCGTTTCCCTCGGGTCCGTTCTCCAGCAGATCGCACGTGCCATCGAACGGGAGCGGCTCCGCTCCGAAGCGGAACGGCTACGCATGACGGACGAACGGGAACGATTGTATCGATTGCTATTGAACACCGTTTCGCACGAGATACGAACGCCGTTGGCGGCAATCGGCGGATCGGCCGGAGTCATCCACGAACTGCTCGGCGAGGATGGTGACGCGCGTATCGTCGAACTGCTCGAGCAGATACGCCAGGGAACGGTGCGTCTGGACAGGCTCGTCGCCAATCTGCTTGATATGACGCGTATCGAAGGCGGAGGCGTGATGCTTCGGCCGGAGTGGACCGATATGCATGATCTCGTCCGCAGCGTCGTCGGAGCCCTGGAACATGAGCTCGCCGACCATCCGGTCCGGATAGAAAGCTCCGTCGTGCATCCACTCGTCAAATGCGACGCCGTGTATATGGAACACGTTCTGCGGAACCTGTTGCTGAATGCGGCCATCTACACGCCGCCCGGTACGGACATCGTCATCCGGCTCATCCCGGAGGTGGCTTCTTTCCGTATCGACGTCGAAGATCATGGACCGGGCATTCCGGATGAAGAGCGTCCCCACGTCTTCGACAAATTCTATCGAGGCAGCTCCGCACCGAGCGGTGGTACGGGCCTGGGCCTGGCCATCGTGGATGGCCTCGTCACCGCACATGGCGGCACGGTGCGTGTCGAAGTGGCCCATCCCGATCGGAAGGAGAATGCTGGCACACGATTCGTGATCACCATTCCGAACGAGGAAGATTCAGAGGTGAAGACATGACGACGGACAGTCCTACAGCCTTGCTGGTCGACGACGAGGTCGCCATTAGACGTATGATACGTATCGCCCTGGAATCGCAGGACTGGCGTGTGATCGAAGCCGGAAGCGTGCGTTCGGCTTCCGTCGAGGCGGCGATGACGCGTCCCGACGTCATCCTCCTCGACCTCGGTCTGCCGGACGGAGAAGGGGTCGACGTCGTCCGTACCGTACGCTCATGGAGCGATGTTCCCATCATCGTCATCACGGCACGGGATGCGGAGCACGAGAAGGTCGCCCTGCTCGATGCCGGTGCCGACGACTACATCACCAAGCCGTTCTCCATCCCCGAACTGCTCGCACGGATGCGTGCCCACGTGCGCCGGCGGGCGCGCACCGAGACGCAGGCCGACGTCGTGATCGGACCTCTGAGCATCGATCTCGCGGGTCATGTCGTCATGCGCGACGGGGAGCGCATACATCTCACGGCCACGGAGTTCGCCGTGTTGCGCGTGCTCGCATCAAATGCCGGGCGCGTCGTCACGAATCACCATATCCTCCGCAGCGTATGGGGACCGGGTGCGCAGGAAGAGATGCAGTACGTCAGGGTATACATAGCGGCACTCAGGAAGAAACTCGAAGTCGATCCAGACCGCCCTCTCATCATCAGGACGGAGATCGGCGTGGGCTACCGGATGGTACCGTAGCGGATGTATCGGGATGGCGCCGGGGAAGCTATTTTGCCACCATGCTTCCCTACAAGCTCCTGCTGATCCTCAGCCTCCTGTTCGCCGTATTCATGCTCGTCATGCTCGGGCAGAGACTGCGGATATCATATCCCATCCTCCTCGTGATCGCAGGATTGCTGATCGGTGTCGTACCGGGCATTCCACAGGTAGGCATCAATCCGGAATTCATCTTCCTGCTCGTCCTGCCGCCCTTGCTGTACGAAGCGGCATGGTATACGTCATGGTACGAATTCTGGAGGTGGAAGCGGCCCATCGCGCTGCTTGCCTTCGGTCTCGTGATCTTCACATCGGCGGCCGTCGCCCTCGTTTCCTCGGCCATGATACCCGGCTTTACGCTGGCGCTCGGCTTCCTCCTTGGGGGTATCGTATCGCCGCCCGATGCCGTCGCCGCTACGTCCGTCCTGAAAGGCATGGCGATTCCACGACGCGTTCTGACCGTCCTCGAAGGCGAGAGCCTCGTCAACGATGCATCGAGTCTGATCGTATTCCGCTTCGCACTGGCGGCCGTGGTATCCGGACAGTTCGTTCTCCGTGCCGCCGTCGTCGACTTTTTCGTCGTTGCTGGCATGGGAGTCGTCATTGGCCTTGCCATCGCCCATATCATGTACGTCATCCATCGGTGGATGCCGACGACTCCGAGCATCGATACGGCATTGACGCTGATGACGCCCTATCTCATGTACATCGTCGCGGAGCAGTTCCATTTCTCCGGCGTCATGGCCGTCGTCAGCGGCGGACTGTTCCTGTCCTTCCGTTCGCACGAGATACTCAGTTACCGTTCGCGTATCCAGGCGACGGGGACCTGGTCGACGGTCGTCTTCGTTCTGAACGGCCTCGTCTTCATCCTCATCGGTCTCGAACTTCCGGCCATCGTGGCGGGGCTTGGCGACTATTCCCTGATGCAGGCCATCATGTATGGTGTATTCATCAGCCTGCTCACGATCGCGATCCGTATTGCATGGGTCTATCCGGCCGCTTACATTCCGAGGATCCTGAGTAAGCGCATACGTGAACGCGAGAGCAATCCGGGATGGAAGGGCGTCTTCCTCGTGAGCTGGTCCGGTATGCGTGGCGTGGTGTCCCTCGCATCGGCATTGTCCGTTCCGTTCGTCGCCGCCGATGGTGCCACCTTCCCGCAACGGAACCTCATCCTCTTCATCACCTTCGTCGTCATCCTCTTCACGCTCGTCCTGCAGGGATTGAGCCTGCCGGTCCTCATCAGGGTACTCGGCATCCACGAAGTCGATGAACGTATGGACGAGGAGGAGCAGGAGGCGGCGATACGGCTTCGCATGACGGAAGCTTCGTTGAGTCATCTCAACGCACGGTTCTCCGCGGAGCTCCACGAGAATGAGCTGGTGCGGTCGCTGCGGACGCAGTACGAGCAGGATATCAGGATGATCGCGCAGCATCTGGATCAACTGGAATGCGACGAACACGAGAAGGCATTGATGAAGCGTTATCGTGAAGTCGTCGCCGAACTCATCGGTATACAGCGCAAGGAACTTGTGGCTCTGAGGAAGGAGCAGCGGTTCGACGACGAAGTGCTGCGCAAGCACGAAATGCATCTCGACATCGAAGCCGTTCGCATCGCCGACTGACGTCGGTGAAATGAACGGATGACAGGAACGTCGTAAGACCCCATGTATACCAATCCGATCCCGACACGCTTGAATGTCGACGGAGCCATGTGGGATGCCTTCAAGAGGTATGCCCGGCGCCCGAAAGGAATCGGCAGACCTCCCGATCCCATTACCGTCCATCCCATCGCGTCGGCCGATCTTTTCGCGTCGGCCTCGCAGGCGCCGAAGGTGTGGTGGCTCGGCCATGCCTCCCTGCTGATGGAGATGGGTGGTCAACGCTATCTGCTCGATCCCGTCCTCAACGAGCGCGCGTCGTTCTCGCAATCGATCGGGCCGCGTCGTCTCCATGCCTCGCCGATTCATCCGTCCGACATTCCCTACGTCGATGCCGTCGTCCTTTCCCACGATCACTACGATCACATGGACAAGTGGACGATCCGCATGGTGGCCGAGCGCACGCGCCAGTTCATCGTGCCGATGGGTCTCGGCGCGATCCTGCGTCGATGGGGTGTCCCTGCCGAGCGTATCGTGGAACGGAACTGGTGGCAGGACGTACGGCACGGTGACAACACGATCATCTGCACGCCTGCACGGCACTATTCGGGTCGTACGCTGTCGACACGCATGATGTCGACCTACACCACACTGTGGGCATCATGGTGTTTCGTCAATGGGGATCATCGCGTCTACTTCGGCGGCGATTCTGGCTTCATGCCGCAATACGACGATATCGGAAAGGGCTTCGGTCCGTTTGATCTCACGTTGATGCCCATCGGGGCCTACGACAAGGCCTGGGCGGAAATCCATCTCTTTCCCGAAGAGGCCGTTGCCGCACATGGTATGGTGGGCGGAGAGCTTCTCCTGCCGATACACTGGGCCACCTTCGATCTCGCCATCCATCCGTGGGCCGAACCCATCGATCGTCTGCAGAACGAAGCACGGCGGACCGGAACACGGCTCGTCGTTCCCGATCCGGGAGAAGTCGTTTCATTGAACACGGATCTGTCGAGGTCTCATGATGACGGAACATTCGCTGGATCTCAGGATCGACTGGAGTGACCTGGATCGCTTCGGTCACGTCAACAACATCGCCTACTTCCAGTACATCCAGGCTGCACGCGTCTCATACTGGGAAGAGGTGGGTCTGATGCATATCTACAACACCACGAACGTCGGTCCCATCCTGGCATCCACGAAGTGCGACTTCAAGAAGCAGTTGCACTATCCCGGTACGATTACCGTACGGACATCGTTGGCGTCGACGGGCAGGACGAGTTTTACGCTTCGTCATCTCCTTATCGACCAAGCGGGGGACGTCGTGGCAGAAGGAACGGACGTCATCGTCCTGTACGACTTCACGACGCAGAAGAAGATGGCTGTACGCCACGTGCTTGGTGATCCTTCGTGAGCGTTTCCGCAGCCATGGTCTTCGACGTTCCTGCCATCCGTTCGAGGCGCCGTGAGCGCGTGCGATAGGAGGGAATAATGATGGAAAGGAAGTAGACACGGATGATATACCACCAGAAACTGCGCTCGTTCAGGTCCGGTGCGATCTTGTCCGCGATCTTGGCATGCAGTTCGGGGGTCTTGCTCCAGTGCGTTCCCGCCTTGTCATGGTGGACGGTGTGATAGCCGTTGTTGAAGAGCAGTACGTTCAGGAAGCCCGTGAAATTGCGGGAGTGATCGAACTCGGATTCTTCGTCGGCATGAACGTGTTGTACGTAGTTGAAGACGAGAACCGCGAACAGGCCGAACTGTTGGGGAATGATGATGTAGAGCAGGGCCTTCTGCCAGTCGATGAGCAGGCCGGTAACGATCCAGGCGACGAGGAATGCATACTGCATGACCGCGAGCCAGTATTTCCGGCGGTTGTCCTTCCTCAGCATCTTGAGGTAGTCACGAATGGGCTTCTGTTGATAGAAGGAGCTGACCGAAGGATAGAGGAGAAGCATCAGCAGGTGATTGTGCTCCGTCAACCGATAGGTGATCGTATAGTCTCCCTCGCGGTTGTTGAGGGCATGATGGTTCATGTTGTGCGTTGGTATCCAGGCGAATGCCGGGAAGCCATAGAACACGGTGAGCCAGTAATCCGTAAGATTATTGAGCGTCTTGTTCCGGAAGATCGGCAGGTGATTGTGATTGTGGGCTATGACCGTCACCGCGACCGACAGAAAGAGATAGATGACGTAGAGCCACGGACTGAAGCCCTCCGATATCCAGAGGAAAAAGAACAGGGTTGTCGTCATTGCCATATAGGCAAGTGTTCGGCGGTCGGCTTTGTATCGCAGCATGTTGTCCGTTGCGTTGAGAGGGTGGAAGGAAAGTTAGCCCCAGATACCCATTATTTCTAGTCATTTTCTGACTACGTCCGGAAATAGGTAGAAATCCGGTCGCAAGCCGTTGATTCCAATGTGGTTGATTGTTCTGACGCATACGTGTTACAGCCGCAGTGTCCGGACCGGATCCGGGGAGCCTGCCTCCGACAGATCCCGTCAGGAAATCCCTTCTGCGGGACCGGACGAAGTATGATCTTTGCACCCGGTATTGAGAGGGTGGCACGCATGGATCGCAGATGGATACGGATCATTCAACGGGGCTGACGATGGCTGTGCGAATAACGACGTCGCTGATGATTCTGGGCATTCTCGTATCGACAGGGTGGGCGCAGGACAGCACAGAGGTCCAGAGGAACGTCATGGGCGGTATCGTCAGCGGTACCGTTGTCGATGCAGCTACGCAGCAACCATTGCCTGGTGTGAGCTTGCGGGTACGGAATTCCGACAAAGGAGCCGTTTCGAAGAAGGACGGTACCTATCGGATCACGGGTGTCGACGTTGGGATCGTACAGATCGAAGTACGTCTGCTCGGCTATCGACCACGCGTGGAGTCCGACGTCTTCGTGCGGTCCGGACGGGTGACGATCGTGAACACAGGGTTGCACGAGTCTTCCGTGGATATGGACGAAGTGCTGGTGACGGCGAACTACTTCGACAATGGTGCCGATGCCAACGTCAGTACGGTGTCCTTCAATGCCGAGGAACTACGTCGTTCCGCTGCATCCGTCGGTGACCTCAACAGGGCACTGCTCAATCTGCCGAGCGTAACGCAACCGGAGGACGAGGCGAACGATCTCGTCGTCCGCGGCGGCAGTCCGATGGAGAACGGCTACTATATCGACGGGCTCTATACGCCGAATATCAATCACTTCCCACAGCAGGGCGCGACAGGTGGAAACATTTCCATCGTCAACATGGACTTCGTGGAGAATCTCACGATGTCGGCCGGTGGCTTCGACGCGACCTATGGGGATCGGACGTCGGCCATCATCGATGTATCGTTCCGCGAGGGTAATCGCGAACGTCTTCAAGGACAGATCGATCTCAACATGACGGGCTTCGGTGGCAATATCGAAGGTCCGATCGGCAATGCAGGCTCGTATATGGTGTCGGGCAGGCGAAGCTATCTGGACGCCATCGTCGCCCTGCTGGATGTCGGCAAGGCTCCGAACTTCGGCGACGTCCAGGGTAAGATCGTCTTCGATCCCGGAGCGGGACATCGCATTTCCGCTCTTGGTATCTACGGTGTCAGCGACTTCAAACGTCCCAAGGATGTGGCGCAGACCGAAGGGAACAGTACCTACGGTGACGAAGGATATCATGTGTCGACGTCTGGGCTGACCTGGCGGGCACTGTGGGGCGAGTCGGTAGTGACGAATACCGCACTGTCCTATTCCCATATCGATGCGCGCAACACATGGTCGTCGGTCGATCGCGACAGTCTGGTGGAGCTGACGACGGTGAATGACGATGTCTTCAATCTGCGCAGCGTAACGGCATGGACGATAGCCGACGGTAGCCATCTCGAAGGCGGTATCGAAGCGCGTCAGCGCATCATGCGTTCGGAAGATTCCGAACGGCCGACATCGCAGTCGTTCGACGCAGGATGGATGGCGGGCTTCGCATCGTTCCGTCAGCGGCTCGGACGGTTGACGTTGACGGCAGGTATTCGTGGAACGTATTCGACGGCGATGAGACGCTGGACTGTGGACCCTCGATTCCAGGCATCGT
Source organism: Candidatus Kapaibacterium thiocyanatum (assembly GCA_001899175.1). Lineage (NCBI taxonomy): Bacteria > Pseudomonadati > Bacteroidota > Eximiradiia > Eximiradiales > Kapaibacteriaceae (SeqCode) > Kapaibacterium (SeqCode) > Kapaibacterium thiocyanatum (SeqCode). The sequence continues at coordinate 661,632 of MKVH01000024.1, forward strand.
ATCAGGTATCCGAACCGTTCTGGATCACGGCCTCCGCAGGCGTCTTCCACCAGGAGCTGCCGCCCTTCCTTCTGGCGCAGGATCCGTCCAACCTGCGGCGCGACGTTCCTCGTGCGATGCACGGCATCGTCGGCGTGAACTGGCTGCCGATGCCCGACGTCAAGATATCACTGGAAGGGTACGTCAAGGAATACGATCGATTTCCGTTATCCGCAAACGTGCCGTACCTGTTCGTCGTCGACCAGGTCGCAGGCGACGTCTCGAATTACGGTCAGTACGGAGTTTTCAGCGACAGCGGTTCCGCCTACACACGCGGTGTCGAACTCCTCGTCCAGAAACGCCTGTCGGGGCATTGGTACGGCACTGCCGGTGCATCGTACTTCCGGAGCCGCTATCGGGACTTCGACGGAACATGGAGAAACCGGACGTTCGACAATCGTCTGGTACTCAATCTGCTGATAGGCTATGCGCCGGACAGTGCCTGGATCTTCAGTGCACGGTTCGTCTATGCAGGTGGCAAGGCCGTGACACCGGTCGATCCCGTCGCCTCGCGCGCGCTGGGCAGGACGGTGCGGGATGTCGCGAATACGAATACCGACTACCTCCCTGCCTATCACTCGCTATCACTTCGGGCGGACAAGCGCTGGTACTTCATGGGGGCATCGCTGACGACGTATCTGAACGTCGTCAACATCTACAACCGCAAGAACACGAAGCTGTACTACTGGGATATCAAGGATCAGAGCGTCGAGGCCGAACCGATGTGGGGAATCATTCCCATCTTCGGTGTCGAACTGGAACTGTGACGGTGTGGGCGCATGCGGAAGACGCCATATCAGGCCGTGATCGTACCACCCGTATGCTGCAGCAACGGTTCGATGACCCTGCGCGTCCACGAATTCCTGAACGTACCGCGGGGATCGAGGGCGAGAAGAACCTCGCACCACGTCTGCCATCGGGGATACATCGTGCGTACCTGTTCGGCGGTGAGAGCATCGAATTCCAGTCCCCAGTGCATCCGCGCATCGCACGTGGTCTGCAGGCGCCGCTGGATGTGATTCAGGATGAGGACGCTTTCTTCCGTCACACCGATGTCGGGCAGGGACATGAACGGCAGTTCGATCATGCACGTCGGACGTCCGTACTGCGGAGCCAGGTAGTGCGCAGATGCCGCGACGAAGCGCAGGGAGAACGGTGACGTCACGTACGTACGCCAGTTCTTCGGTACGCGGAGCTTGTTCAACGTTTCGATGATGATGTCGACGGCCGTGGCAGTCTGCTCGAAGGGCACGGCGATCTCGTTCGCATAGCCGTCGATGCCGCCCAGGCCGAGCGTCAGGACGCCGTCGTAGTGCGAGCAGAACGTTCCACGCAGGGCGCTGAGGCCGGAATCCAACAGACCTGGGATCTGGGTCGGATGATTGACGATATGGGATTGCAGTCCGATTCCGACGAGCTCCTGGGCTACGTTCGCTATCGCCAGCCAGGGACTGTCCCGTGTCGGCTGAGGGGAAAGGGCTTCGGTCGTGCGTGTACGTCGTGCCGTGACGAGGACCTTCGGTGCTCCGTCGGTCGAATACGGATTGACGAGTATCTCCTGGTGCCGGAATCGTGAGAAGATGGCGTGGTCGACGTCGATCATCGATCGTGCTTCCGTCCACCGTCCGAGGCGACGGTCTTCGAAGAGTTCGTAATCCGGAATGCCTTCGATGACGAGGGAGTGTACGAGTCCCATGCAGCCCATCGATACGACGACGCTGTGGAACCAGTCGTCGTTCTGTACGAGCGTTACGCCGGTCTCGGGTACGGCCGGATCCGTGATTCCGTTGGACGGCTCGATGCGGAAGACGCGGCCACCCGAAGCGACGATGAGGACGGATCTGACCATCTCGGCGATCGGCCCCAGTGTGAGCCCGCTTCCGTGCGTACCGGTCGTGATGGCGCCGATCAGCGCCTGCCCGGTATAGCTGCCCATGTTCGGCAACGCGAGGGGAGTCTTCAACGAACGCAGATGCCTGATGAGCTGTGCGAGCGTGATGCCCGCTTCGACGTTGACGAGACGCGGATTACCCGCCAGATTCCGCATCGGTGGCAAGGGGAGGGGAGAGGCATAGGAATGCGTCCGTACCATGACGTCGTCCGTCACCGCCACGGAACTGAAGGAATGACCGTCGCCGAAGCCGCGTACGGTGAGGCCGTGGGCCTCCGCATTGCGAACGATGTCGATGAGCTGTTGCAGCGTCGTCGGTTGTTCTATCCGCTTCGGTTTGACGACGATGTTGCCGCCGTAGTTCGACCATGTCATTCGTTCTCTCCTCGGGGTTCACGATGCCTGCGATCATTTGCGCATAAATACCGTAGCGCAACATTCGGCAATTCTACATATTTCTGTGATGCGGACCTTGCTCGACCCGGCAGGTCCCCATACACGACGAAGCCCCCGGTCATCGTCTCGATCACCGGGGGCCCCGCAGTCTCTTCTCTACATTTCCATCGCACTCACAACACCATGTCACTCTTCAGGAGGAGCCGGCACGGTTACGTCGACCGGTTGTGCCGTTTCGGCGGCGAGGTTGATCAAACTGGGATTCGAGCAGGAGGCGATGACGATAAGGGACGGATATGCGATCCTGTACGTCACACCGCCTACGGGAATCAAGCAGCGGCTATCGACGATGACGACCGTACCTATCGGCAACATTGCCTTGGGGCCTCGGACGAGGCCTGCAGGTGTAAGGGTGAGGAGATTGACTTCGCAAGCCATAAAGCTCAGCGTCTTGAGGTCTGCGCCAGGTATAGGATTCTCATCCATAGGATATGGCTTCTTCCGGAAATGGTGATGTAATGGGGGAGGACGGTTTCGACATGATGCCGACGTATCCATACTTGTACGCAAATTGTGGTTCCTATGGCTCCTTTGGCAATCCCTGGAAGTAGGTATTCTGAAGAAATATTCTCGTTTCTCTGGAATATCAATCGTGTCGGAGTTGAGCGGCGTTTCGACCAGGCCGTTGGAGAGGGGCGTGTCCTTTCCGCATTGTATGATCTGAATCAGGCGATTCTCGTTCGTGACGACGTCACGTCCAAAGCCCTGATGGATCGGCATTACGATCCTCTGGATAAGGGAATCATGTTCGTGGACGAACTCGTCCGCAGCAGATGGTGTGCTACGTTTGGAAACCCATCCGACGTCGTCGTCCATCTCGATCTGGCTGAAGCTCTTGCCGAGGGAGGTCACGCACTCGTTCTCGCGGCATTGCTGCACCGCCAGGGGCACCTTGCGCGCAAGCGGAGCGAGTACGCGCGCAGTATCTCGATGCAGCTTCGCGCCGAAGCTACGTTCCAGGAACATGGATGGATCCTCGATGCGGCGTTCTGTCGTGTGGAGATCGGATCGGTTTTGTTGATCAATGGAGATGTTGCTGCCGCCACGACTGCATATCTTGCGGCCCTCGACGTCGTCGAGAAGGAGGGAAGTTCCCGTCAGACGCAAGGTATCCGTGCCAACGTAGCCGCCACCTTGCAGCGAACGGGCGATCATGGTCGTGCCAAGGTGATGCTGCGCGAAGCGCTTGCACAACCCCCTTTCGATTCGCCATCGACAGGGAGGGCGATTCTTCTTCAAAATCTGGCAGTGATGGAAAAGATCGAACAACAACACGTCGAAGCGCTCAGGTTGTATGACGAGGCGCTGGCATGTATCGACGCGACGCCGCCGACATCCCAGTTCATCAGATTGATCGTCGGCAAGGCAGAGTTGTTGGTGAGGATAGGAAAGCACGAAGAGGCCAGGAATCTGGTGGAGAGCATCTCGATGGACGATGTCGCCTCGGCATCGGCAGTCGCGCGGGTAGAGGTCTACTCCCTGCGCGGACGCATCCATGGAGTGCTCGACTCACCGGCGGACGCGGCGCATTGGTTCGAACTTGCGAGCGCCACCGCCTACGAGCATCGCCTCTACGAGGAACGCGCCAACGTCCTCAGGGAACATCTCGTCATCATACCCGGCGACGACGAGCGCTACAGGGCGCGCCTGTTGCAGGAACTCGCCGACGTGCAGACGCAAAGACTGGATGAAATGTCGGGATCGATCGGACGTATCGTGGACTTCCGTGCCAGCTACGAACGTCAGCTCGGACAGATCGAAGTAGAACGGCAACAGGAGAAGACACGCGTCATCATCGAAACGCAGGATCGCGTCAGCAGATCGATCGCACGGGATCTGCACGACAGCGTCGGACAGGACCTGACCATCCTGCGCCTGCTGATCGATCAGCTGGGCCGCGGCGAACAGTTGTCGGAACAATCCATGCAGGACGTCATGGTACGTGCCCGGGAGAAAATCGTCGAAGTGGCCAACGACGTCCGGCGTATCTCCCATGAGCTATCCAATACGGTACTGGAATCGCAGGGCCTCGCGGCGGCGATGCAGATACTTGTCCAGGACACGGCCCTGGCCGTGAATGGCCTTTCGATCAACTACGGTGCACATGGAGACATCGACACCATCCATCATGATCTCGCCCGATGCCTCTACCGGTGCGCGCAAAGCCTGCTGCAGAACGTATTGCGGCATGCCAACGCAACGGTCATCGAAATGCAGCTCATCGTCCATGAATCCACGGTCGATCTCTCGATCGAGGATAACGGTACGGGATTTGATGTCGGGACGACCAGCAAAGGACTCGGACTCCGCGAGGTTGCTGCACGTGTGGGTACCTACGGAGGAACGCTCCATCTCGATACTACGGTTGGACACGGCACGTTCACGCACGTGAGCGTACCATTGGCGGAAGCAACGACATACTGAACACATAGCCTGGAGCAAGCCGAACATGACGACAAGCAATCCGATCCGCGTCTACATGGTCGATGACCATCGCAGTGTCCTTGAGGGTATCAAGGCCGCATTGCTGCTGACGTCGGACATCCATATCGTGGGATCCGCCACCGATTCCGTGGCCGCCCTCGAAGAGATCGGTCAGCGTCGGAACGAGATCGACATCGTCCTGTCCGATGTCGGTATGCCTGTCATGGATGGTATCGAGTTGTGTCGCAAACTGAAATCGGGCGGCACGCTTCCCTATGTGATCCTTCTTACACAATACAGTGAAGCGGAAGTACGTTTTCGCGCCGTTCGGGCCGATGCCGACGGTTACGTCCTGAAGGTCGCGGGAATCGACGAAATCCTCGCCTGCCTCCGCAACGTCATGAACGGTTCCTTCGCCCAGTTCGAGCGTTCCTATTATCAGCCCACCATCAGCAATCGCCGTCTCGGCCTGACCGAAACCGAACTCAAGATCCTGAAGATGATTGTCTACGACGAACTGACGTCGCGGGAGATCGCCGAGCAACTGTTCCGCAGCATTCACACCATCGAACAGCACCGCAAAGCCATCATGGCCAAGCTCGGCATCAATTCCACGATCGGCCTCGTGAAGTACGCTTACGCCATAGGCCTCTACAATCCGGATTCCGAGAACATCTGATCCCCTGAACATGGTATTTCCGTGGCGCTCCCCGGTTGGCGGGATGCCTGGCTCCATGGAAAGTAGGAAGTTCGTACCCATGCAATGCAGGTTCATGGAGTAGCGTAGTGCTGTGCTGGAACCGCGGTACGTGTATGGTCCAGCGCAGCTACTCCTCCGATCCCGGGCAAGGATCATGCACTCTTATCAGAGGTGTTCATGTATACGACCGTTCACGTCCAGTTCTCGAAAGACATCGACCTCAATCATTTCAAGATTATCGACATCACGTCGACGGGCGATGAAATGGAGATCAATGATCAACTGGAAGTGCGTATGGGAACAGCCGAAGGTGTGCGTGGTGCCTGGCTTCGTGACCTGCATGCCCAGGTCATCCTCAGGTTTTCCGCCGCTGGCGGCCGCGCCGGAGAGGAGGCGCAGCTCGTCGTCGAATTCGATCGCGCGACGGGAACGAAACGTCACGTCATCGAGATGCAGTTCGATGATCGGGGCTATTGTTCCACAGGCAGCATGGTATTGCCGACGAGCTGAACGATGATCGTGATGTGGGATGGGCTCAGACCACCAGCATCGGGATCGAAATCTTGTGCCGGATGGCGTCGATCGTCGCACCATGGACGATGTCGCTGATGCCGGAGTGACCATGCCCTGCCATGACGAGCAGATCGGCGCCGCTTTCCGCGACCTGCCCGACCAGGACCTTGCGGGGCTCACCGTGACATATCCGTACTTCCGCACTGCGTCCGGTCCGACGTATCTCATCGGCGTAGCGCTCCAGACGTGTACGGTCAGCGCTCGTCTCCCTGTCGTAGGCCTCTTCACCCATGACCAGTGCGCCCGGTGTCTCCACGGCATGGAACAGGATGATCGTACTGCCGGTGTCTCCCATCGAAACGGCTGCACGGAGCGCATTCTCGTCCACATCCGAGAAATCGACCGTCACGGCGATGCGGGAATAGCGTATGTCGACGTTCAGATCCATCGCGCCATGCTGCTCCTTGTGCGGCATGAGAATGTGTCGTCTGCGATGTGTGCGTAAGGGCATGACGGTGGCATAGACGAGGATTGCGACGAAGAACAGGCAGGCGGGTACGACCGTCAGCCAATAGATGTAGGGTGTTGCACTCGATTCCATCCATCCGGCGATCTCCGCGTAGACGAGGCGGCCGTTCAGACCGATGATGACGAAGGCACTCAACCACGCGAGGAACCTCACGATTCGCCCAATGGCGAATTCCCCCATCTCCCGGCGGTCGCTGACGAAATGGATGAGGGGAATGATGGCGAAGCCCAACTGCAGACTGAGGATCACCTGCGACAGTACCAGAAGCTCGCCGACGGCTTCTTCTCCAGCCACGAGAATGACGATGACGGCAGGAATGATGGCGATGGCACGTGTAACGATGCGGCGCAGCCAGGGGCGCAGGCGCAGCCCCAGATATCCCTCCATGACGACCTGACCGGCAAGCGTCCCCGTGACGGTACTGCTTTGTCCCGCCGCGATCAGTGCCACGGCGAAGAGAATGGGTGCGATGTCGCTGCCGAGCAGTGGAGCCAGAAGCTTATGGGCGTCCTGGATCTCCGTGACGTCATGCAGTCCGCGCGTATAGAACGCCGAGGCCGCGACCACCAGGATGGCAGCATTGACGAAGAGTGCCAGGTTCAGGGCCACGGCCGAGTCGATGACGTTGAACTTCAACGCTTCGAGGATACCGCGTCGGTCGCGCGAGAACAGGCGGGTCTGTACGAGGGCGGAGTGGAGATAGAGGTTGTGCGGCATGACCGTCGCACCGATGATTCCGATGGCGATATAGAGGGCCTCGGTATTCGGAATGCGTGGAACCAGTCCCGTTACCAGCGTCCCCGCATCGGGTTTCGACATGATGACCTGGGAAAGAAAGGCCAGGCCGATGATGGTGATGAGGCCGAGGACGATGGCTTCCAGTCTGCGCACGTTTCCGCGCATGATGGCCATCAGGATGAACGTGTCGAGCAGCGTGATGACGACACCCCAGAGAAGAGGGATGCCGAAGAGGAGTTGCAGGCCGATGGCCATACCGAGAACCTCGGCCAGGTCGCAGGCCGCGATGGCGAGTTCGGCCAGGCCATAGAGGACGAAATTGACGAAGGGCGGATAGGTCTGTCGCGAAGCCTGCGCAAGGTCCATGCGACGTACGAGACCGAGCCGGGAACTGAGGCTCTGCAGCAGCAATGCAATGAGATTGGACAGGACGAGCACCCACAACAGCGTATAGCCGAACTTGCTGCCCCCGGCGATGTCCGTTGCCCAGTTGCCCGGATCCATGTAGCCGACGGCGACGAGATATGCCGGCCCCATGAAGGCCAGCAACCTGCGGAAGAAGCCATTGCGGCTGCGCGTATCGACGCTCTGATGTACTTCCTCGAGGGACGGACTAGGGTGTTTCATGTCGTAAAAATAATTTAGACATGACTAATCTAGTGAAATCGTCACTGAGTACAAGAATAACACGTCAGAACCCTATGTCGCCGTGGAATACGTCATCCCTACCCGTCTCGAGTTCTGGAGGTGGGGTAACGGGACGAACCCGACCGGATGGAGCGAGCCGCAGGACGACCGCGATTCCGGCATCGATGGCGATAGGGAAGAGCCGGAGGATGCGATGGAGTTGAGCGACACGGACGGCATCATCGGTACACCGCCGGAGAAGGCAGCCCCCGATGACCGGGCCGGGCATGGTGGTGGTAGCGCCCCCGCCTATGTCGAGGCCGATGAGGGGAAGGATACTGCCGGACCGCACGGTCCGGGTACGTGGAACACGTATGGCGATGGGCGGATGGAATCCGATGAACTGACACGTGGAATGCCGAGATTTGCGTCGTGAAGAACGTATGGAACGAGCGAATGACGACTACCATGAAAAGACTGCTTCCTGAAGTAGAGGCCCTGCATGTGAATCGTGTGCTCGCCGCCGAGAGGAAGAGCAGCACGATGCCCGTGATCGTCGATACGGATGCAGGACCGTACTTCGTCAAGCTTCACGGAACGGCACAGGGAAAGTCGGCCCTCGTCGCGGAAATCATCGTTGCCGAGCTTGCCGAAGCGCTCGACCTCGATGTTCCGGAACGCAGGCTCATCATGCTGGGACATGACGTCGTCAGCGACGACAAGAACGACGAGCTCGCAGATCTGCTGAATGCGAGCCGCGGTCTCAATCTCGGATTCCACTACATGAAGGGTGCCCGGGATATCCGTCCCGACGACATTCCCTCGATCGATGAAGATATAGCGTCGCGCATCGTATGGCTCGATGCCCTGGTGATGAACATGGATCGTACGGCTCGCAATCCGAATCTTCTGCTGTGGATGAAGAAGCTCTGGTTGATCGATCACGGTGCGTCGCTGCCGTTCCAGTACAACTGGAATAACGTGACGGAAGAGTCGCCGCGCCGCCGTGCTCCGGAGCACCATGTGCTGGAATCGCGGGCGAAGCGTGTACGTGAGTGGGACCCGATCCTTGCGCAGACTCTCACCCGTGATGTCCTGATCCATGCCGTCGACTGCGTACCCGACGAGTTCCTGAACCACGATACCGACGATGTAACGAGACGTCGAGCGGCCTACGTTGCCTATCTCTGGAAGCGCCTGAAGGATCCACGGCCGTTCATTCACCAAGCGTAGTATCCGACCGGACTGGACGTCGATGTACGAACACGTTCCGCAGTTCTGATGGCTGCGATGGTAACGGCGCTGATTACCTGTGCGGTATACTATGGAAGCATCGTATTCCGAATCTCATCGCCGGGTCGTACGGAGGCGGTATCGGCGTCAGAAGCTGATCTGGTACTGAAGAACGACCTGGTTCTTCCGCTCGCCACGGACGATCGTTTCCTGCCGTTCACCCGCTCCGTTGGCAAGAAGTCCGAAGGTCGGTCTGTTCTCCAGGTCGACGGATACCCGGGCCCGTATACCGTCGATGAGCAGTGATGCACCCAGACGATAGACGTCCACCGTACTGCCGAGGCGGTCGTAGTTGCCGAAGAAGGCGCTGACGTACGGCATGATGCCGGCCTCGCCGATGATCTTCGGAAACAGTACTCCACAATGACCGTAGACGACCGTACCGGTACCGTAGATCGGATAGGCGTTACCGTATGTAGCGCCCACGTTAGGGATCGGTTGCAACGTGGAACCCGACTGTGGCGCGGTACCCGTCCCCGGGTTCATGATGCCGTTGTATCGAAGATGGTTCTTGCCGTAGTTGTTGCGGAAGACACCCGCATAGGCGCTGAGTGTCGTACCTGACGCATCGATCGGCGCATCGTACAGGGATTCCACGGCGATGAGGAGCAGATCATCGTAGACCGTATCGGCACCGGCCGTACGCCACATCGCATTCGGCTGATGCATCACGCCCGCTGCGACGTTGAAGACCTTGCGTGTGCCGAAGTACGATCCGGCCATATTGGCGATGGTATGAGGTTCATGATCACGGAACTGCCAGATCACGTAGGCCTGTTTCTGCAGGTGATGTCCCTGTTGCGCGAACGTCGCGGTGGCATTGATGGCTGGCTGCGGACTTCCCGTCGACGTGACGGGGAAGGGGTCGGACAATGCGAGGCGGTAGTCGATCGGACCGATCTGTCCACGTGCAGTCATGCTGAGTTTCCGTCCGAAGACATCGATCTGTTCCACCGTCGCCTGGCCGAAGACGGGAATGTCGGTCGTGGCGATGGCGATCACCGCAGGCTGCGAGAATCGCGAGAGGCCATTGACGAAGGTCAGCCCCATGCCGAGCTTGAGTTCGTTACGTTCCGACACACGATACTCTCCGAAGACGTCGTGGAAGAAAGCCTGAAGCCTGCGATTTCCTCCGATGGCGAAGTTCGTGTTGTAGTTGTTGAAGCCGTAGTGGAGGAAGAGGGATGCTCTCTCCGTGATCTGGGCGTAGCACTGGATCCGTGCCCTGCGGATGCCGATGTCGAACGTGGTGGCAGCGGGCTCTCCCTGTTGCACCGTTCCCGGATTGCTCTCGTTGTATCGTGCCCAGAACTGCGCCATCATCGAGAGCTTGACGTACTGGCTGCTGTCGTCACTCAGATTCCATCGCAGGTCCTGGGCCGACAGGCCGATGGACGCGACGAAACAAAGGACGACGAGGAGAGGCGGGGTATTTCGCTGCAGGCAGGCATTCATGCTGCCGAAGTTATGGAAATAGGACACTATGTTCGGTCCCGGAAGAGCGATAATCATGGTTCGGATACGTCGAAGGACCGGATTCGTATATTGACGACTTGACGTCGGGCCATGACGTCGCACCAACCACATACTGTGAGCTGATCATGGGGAAGAAGCACTATGTCGCAGTGATGATCGCATTGCTCGTCGTCGTTGCGAAGGCCTTCGCAGGGGATACCGGTGACGTCACCGTGGAACAGGCGCGGAAGATGATCGACAGGAAGAACGTCATCGTCCTCGACGTGCGCAAGGCCGATGAATATGCAGCTGGACATCTCGCCAATGCCGTATGGATCGACTTCTATTCGGACAAGTTCGAGAGCAGGGTGAAGAAGCTCAGCAGGAAGAAACAGATCGTCGTCTACTGTGCAACCGGACGCAGGAGTGCAGCGACGCTGGAAATGATGAAGAAGAACGGTTTTACCAATGCCCATGACATGCTCGGTGGATACAAGGCATGGGCGGAGAAAGGTCAACCCGTCGTCATTCCGAAATCCTCTGGCGGCAGGAAAGGCAAGTAATCCTACGGATCGAAGCGCACATGACAGAGATCGTCGATATCGTCGTCAATGCCTATCTGGGATACGCGAACTACCTGTGGTATGAGATCACGACGCCATCGTGGAACAACTACTTCTACTGGCTGATTGGCGTCTCGCTCGTCGTCTGGGGCCTGGAAATCGTCGTTCCATGGCGGAAGAAGCAGGCAATCGTCCGCAAGGACTTCTGGCTCGACGCCTGGTACATGTTCTTCAACTTCTTCGTCTTTTCCCTGATCGGCTATGCCGCCATTTCGAACGTCGTCGTCTATTTCGTTCGCTCGGGTGCCGCATCGCTGCTCGGAATCAACGAATTCGACATCATCGACGTGCGCGGTTTGCCGTGGTGGTCGCAGCTTCTCATCCTGTTCGTCGTAAGGGACTTCATCCAATGGAATGTCCATCGACTTCTCCATGCGGTGCCCTGGCTATGGCGGTTCCACATGGTACACCATAGCGTCGAGCAGATGGGATTCGCGGCCCATCTGCGATTCCACTGGATGGAAACCGTCGTCTATCGCGTGCTGGAGTATCTTCCGCTCGCATTGATCGGCTTCGGACTGAAGGACTTCTTCGCGGTCCATATCTTCGCCCTGGCCATCGGCCATCTCAACCATGCGAATCTTTCCCTTCCGATAGGACCTCTGAAGTACATCTTCAACTCGCCGCAGATGCATATCTGGCATCATGCGAAAGAGCTTCCGCACGACGTGAAGGGCGTGAACTACGGCCTCTCGCTTTCCTTGTGGGACTACCTGTTCGGAACGGCGTATATCCCGGTGAACGGCCGGGACATTCCGCTCGGCTTCGACGGCGTGGAGCGATATCCGGACAGCTTCCTCGGACAGATCGTCGAACCGTTCCGCCGCCGGAAAAATATCTGAAGGTGAAACCAAAATCATGGTCGTGGGTTATTGATCCTGCACAGGGGAGCAGAGTATAACCAACGTCAAGGGCAGGACGATTCATGCGTCGTAACATCCTGTATCTCGCCGTCATCGTGATGGCCATAGCCTCGTGTCAACCGCCGGCTGATCGGCAGGAAGAACCGACAGTCGCCGCAACGGCGATACCTCTTCACACTGCACCGGATACGTCCACCATTCCGAGTGGCCCGACCGGGGAGATGATCCGCTACGGACGTGAACTCATCGTCAACTTCCCGTACTACCTCGGTCCGAAAGGAACGGTCGGCAAGTTCGGGAACAACGGGCTCGGTTGCCAGAACTGCCATCTCGATGCAGGTACCCGACCCTACGGTCTGAACTTCTTCTCCGCACACGCGCGATACCCTCAATACAGAGGACGTGAAGGACGCATCCTGACGCTCGGTGATCGCGTCAATAACTGCATCGAGCGTCCGATGAACGGCACGCCGATGCCGCTGGACAGCAAGGAAATGGTCGCTATTCTTGCCTACATGAAGTGGCTCAGTGCCGGAGTTCCCGTCGGCGGTCACGTTCCTGGCGATCAGCTCAAGGAAATCGTACTGTTGAACCGTCCGGCCGACCCGCATAAAGGACGTGACATATACACCCGCCACTGCATGCGCTGCCACGGAGATGACGGCCAGGGCGTACTGAAGGAGGACGGAAAGTCCTACGTCTATCCTCCGGTATGGGGCAAGGAGTCGTATCAGCCCGGATCGAGCATGCACCGGCTCATCAAGAGCGCGCAGTTCATCAAGTACAATATGCCCTTCGATCTCGCACGCTGGGACAAGCCTGTCCTGACCGACGAGGAAGCGCAAGACGTCGCCTCCTATATCAACGACGACAAGCTTCACCAACGTCCGCATACCGAGCTGGATGACGACTATCCCGTTCAGGTCGATAAACCCGTCGATTATTGCGATGGCCCGTACTCCGATCCGTTCACCCAGGAACAGCACAAGTACGGTCCGTTCAAACCCATCCTCGAATGGCGCAAGAAGAACAAGCAACCGACAGGCTACTGACAAGGCTATGACGATCGTGCGGGAAGCGTCGTTGAACGATGGAGATGGCTTCTCCGTCAGTCCTCGCTTCCCGATACTACCTGCTTGTCGGTATTCGTTCGTATCGGGTGAGAATCGGCAAATTGTTCTTGCTTGCCTTCGATATTGTAGTATAATTTGCATTCGTAGTGCAAGGTTGTGGTCCGCTGAATGTAGTGCCTGGTTCGCCCTGTAAGGTTTCCTTCCCGTGATAGATAGGCCGAAGTATCCGATACTCCATACCGGTAAAGGGTCGGAGACGGAGGTCCCATATTCTTACATTTCTTACTGGAGTAGTGCGTATGCGACGGATAGTTCACTCAATGGCGATTCTTGCCATTTGCATGGTTGGGGTGGTTTCTGTGGCTCATGCAGACAAAACGACCACGACGACGACGATAACGGTCGAGCGCTACGATAACGGATTCGGTCTGCCGGATTGTGAGTCCTCGGGTACGGGATGTACCGTCACGATAACGAGAACGCAGGAAAAGGGTTCGGTCATCGCCCCAAGTGGAGGAGGCTTCATTCTTCACGTTGCGAATACGGATATGGTCGGTGTCGTACCACGTGGTACGGGACCGGTTACCAAGCCTCTGGTCAATCGCGCTGTCACCCTTCCCCCGACGACGACGGTAACGATCGACGACAGTCCATCCTATCCCTTCCTCAACGGTCGTATCATCAATATCAGCGGTATCGCGACAGACGTCAACGGCGGGTATTCCGTATCCTTCCTTCCATAACGTGAACAAGGACTGGCGATGGAGCAGGTTGTCGCGTGATGGATGGAGCCATGGTTACTGAGAAGCAGGAGGAGAGTGCCGGACGTCCCCGGTAACCGGTATTTCCTGTTGCCGAAACATTGGCACATCGATTCTCCTTGCTTGTGCTCATCGTGTCCGTCTATATTCGCTTCGTAGTGCAGAAACATGACCGCATCGTTGTCCGTTGTAGTGACCGGGCATGGAGGACGGATCTTCTTCTTTCGATATCGTTCGTATCCGGGCGTCGGGGGCTCCATACCGGTTAGGAGTACTCGATGTCGTGGGATACTCTTTCTTATCCATTCTATTTTTCGGAGTAGTGAGTATGCGACGACTGACCAGATATGCCGCGATGCTCGGCATCTGCCTTATCGGTGCCATGTCCACGGCACACGCCGACAAGACGACGACGACGACGACCAAGACCGTCCAGCGGTACGATGCCGGATGGGGTACGCCCGATTGCGAGTTTTCCGGCTCCGGATGTACCGTTACGGTGACGACGACGACGGAGACCGGTTCGATCATCTCGCCCAGTGGTGGCGGCTTCATCCTTCAGGTCCTCAATACGAACATGACGGGCGAAGTGGTACGCGGCACCGGCCCCGTACCGGTTCCCGTCGTCAATCGTGCCATCATCTTTCCGGCAACGACGACCGTGACGATCGATAATAGCCCAAGCTATCCGCTCCTCAACGGTCGTATCATCGACATCAGCGGTATCCCGACGAACGTCAACGGTGGATACACCGTGTCCTTCCTTCCTTGATCCTGGTTGTTTCATCCCTCAATCATTCCGGAGTAATGAGTATGCGACGAATCATCCGTTCTGCCGCCGTTCTCGGAGTATGCCTCCTGGGCATCCTGTCGGCAGCCCATGCCGACAAAACGACGACGGTGACGACGATGACGGTACAGCGCTATGACGGTGGAACGGGACTTCCCGACTGCAATTCCTCGGGTACGGGATGCACGATCACCATTACGAAAACGGTCGTGACCGAGTCTATCATCGCCCCGAGCGGTGGAGGTGGCGGGGGACTCATCCTTCAGGTGCCCTATACGGACATGACGGGAACGGTCCCGCGTATTACCGGCCCTGTCACGATACCGTTGGCCAACAGGGCTATCACGTTCCCCCCGACGACGACGGTAACGATCGACAATAGCCCGACATATCCGCTCCTCAACGGACGTGTCATCAATATCAGCGGTATCGCGACCGACGTGAACGGCGGTTATACGGTACTGTTCATGCCATAAGAACATCGACGAAGCGAAGCGACACGGCGTGTCCGCTCCCGACTGTGGGTGCGGGCACGTCATTGTATCCATCGATATAGATCCGGAGTGTTCGTGAACTGGAAGATCCTGTACATCTCGATCTGGGCCATATTCCTGACGATCACGGTGTGCCATGCCGGTGAAGGATTGCCTGAAGTCGGAAGCAAGGTCCGCATGCTCCGATCCTCGAACGAAGCAGCGGCCAGCATCTATCTCTATACCGATGTCGCCGCATGCAACCTCTGCATGCAGTCCGTGGGTGGCATCGTTACGGATCTGAGGCGGTCGATGAAGATCGACTTCAAGGTCTTCGTTCTTGGCCTCGACAACGAAGGGGCGGAGCGATATCGTGAACAGTGGCCCTCGGCCAGCGCCGTCATTGCGGACGAGCTCGGTTTGTACAGGGATAAAGTATCGGCATCGAAGGAATCGTTCTACATCGCACTCGGCAAGGATGGCAAGGTGCTTGCCGTGGACAAGTCCGGAGGCCAGATGACGGCTGAAATGATCCTCGCGGCGATTCTGTCGGACGAAGGCGGATCGTCGGCCGGACGAGGGAACGGAATGTCTGGACGGGAGCAGGCCTCCTATACGGTGGATCTCGGAACCTATGCCCCGAGTGCCGGACGACGGGAGCATATCTACGATCGGAAGCATGGTGTGATCTACACGATGCTGCAGCATTCGCTCGTGATGGTCCGTACCGATGTCAGGACGGGAGAGAGCAGGCAGATGCGCATCGACTCGGTCGTCAAGGACCCGATGATCGGATTGCTGTCTGCCAGTTGGGCGATACGGGACTCGCTTCTTCTCGTTCCCTGCAATGCCTACGACGACTACCGCAAGGTGATGACCTACGATGTCGTGAAGGATACGTTCACGACGCTGGACTACTATCGCGGATGCTCGTCCGATACGACGGTCAATATCTCGACATGGATGTTCTACGATACGGACCGGAACGGTATCATCGCGAACACGTTCAGCGTCAACAGGTGCGAACGGCTGACGGCGAGCGACACCAACATCCGCATCATGGCCGTCAACGGTACGGAATGCAGGCCGTTCCGGAGCGCCGAACCCGAATACCGGACAAGGAAATGGAGTGGATTGAATTATGCCCTGTATCGCCGTGGACCGGGTGGACAGCTATACGAATGGCAGAATCTCATTCCGCGTATCAGCCTGCTCGATGGTCGTGGACGAACCGTCGAACAGTATCCATTGAGTCTCGACACTACGGTCTGGCGAACGTACCGGAATGACTTCCCATACGGTGAAAGCCGGAAGAAGATCGACGAGGCATACAACCAGCGATCTTTCATCGTGGACTACGATTGTTCCGGAGATCGTATCGTCGCCATCTACAACAACTATACGTTCGGTGATACGGCGTCGGTCAAGCCCTATACCATCAGTTACGGGCTGTACCGGGGTACGATCGACGGGAAGCGCCTGCAGCCGCGAGATCTCCACTTTCCTGATGGAGTGGTGCCGGCCGTGATCGACGACCGCAGCTTCCTGGTTTCGACCGTCGAAGGCAGTACGATGAAGATCGGTATCCGGTCTTTCGAGTGATTTCAGCACGGCCACGGGAATCGGCCCGACTCGTTCATTGATGGAGAGCAGGTTCCGATCGAAGTATCTTGCCTGCAGGACGAGGCGAACGTTCGGATACTTCTATGAACGGGAGTGGTCGTATGGCTGAACTCAAGACGAAGAAGACGGATATGAACGCCGAAGCCTTCATCGGGAGTGTTGCGGATGAAGGCAAACGCGACGATTGCAGGACCATCGTGTCCATGATGGCGAAGGTCACGAAGTCCCCTCCGGTGATGTGGGGCCCTTCCATCGTCGGCTTCGGCGACTATCGCTATGTCTACGCGAGCGGGCGCGAAGGGGACTGGTTCGTGATGGGTTTCTCGCCGAGAAAGCAGAAGCTCACCATCTATCTCACCGAAGGATTCGAGCATCATGCCGATCTGCTGTCGGAACTCGGGAAGTTCACGACCGGCATGGGATGTCTCTACGTCAAGCGACTTGGCGATATCGATATCAACGTGCTCGAAAAGCTCCTGGCCGCTTCAGCGAAACGTCTCATGAAGAAGTAGCGGGCCATAAACACCGACGGCCATCCCTTCGTGCGGAAAGGGATGACCGTACAGCATGCACCGGATGTCACTTCTTGTTGGTGTTGGGAGCCAGCTTCACACCCGTACCGGCATTCTTGTCCGGCTTCGGTTGCGTGTTGTAGTTCGGTTCCCAGAAGCGATTCCGTTCCTTCAATGAGTCGAAGCGTCGTTTCAGATCCTGGTAGGCTTCTTCCGAAGCCGTCCGGACCTCCATATACCGATGTCGCATGGTATCGCGTACCGCCGACAGTTCTGAAATCCGTTTGCGCATCTCGACTTTCACATCGCCTTTGGCCTGACCATAGACGGTTTCGAGTGAGTCGAGATAGGCATTCAGGCGGACCATGTGTTCGTCGACGCTGGCATAGTAGGCCTCGCGTTGACGGTCCAGTTCCGCCTTGGCCCTGGTAGCCTGCTCGTCGATGGCGTCTTTCTTCGCGGCGATATTCTCGTCGAACTTCCGATCGGCTTCCGTTCTCTTCGTGCATCCTGTGAGCATACAGGACGACACGAGGATGATAGCCAGACAGACGATGTACATGGCTTCACCTGCAGCGAATGTGAACGTGACATTTCGACGGTCGTCGATGTCTTCGACTTTGATGATGAAAAAGTGTTCCAGCTATCGATGTCCGGAGGTTCCACAGGGTATCATACCGTCCCCGAGAGCGGCGCTTCGGCCGGTCGAGCTTCGACGTCCGGAGGAAGAAGCAGGTACATGACTGGCGTCACCAGACGGGACAGGAGGGTGGAGCTGACAAGCCCGCCGATGATGACGATGGCCAGGGGAGAGTAGAGCTGATTGTATTCGATGACCAGCGGCAACAGTCCGCCGATGGCCGTGAGGGATGTAAGGACGATGGGCACGAACCGTATTTCGCCCGCTTCCTGGATGGCCTCGATCAGGCCTTTGCCCTGGGCACGAAGCTGATTCGTGAAGTCTACCAGCAGTAACGAGTTCTTCACTTCGATTCCCACGAGGGCGATCATACCGATCGTCGCCGTGAAGGAGAACGTCTCGCCGGCAAGCAGGAGTGCCGCCACGGCACCGATGATGCCGAGGGGAATCACGGACAGGACGATGGCGATGCTCTTGAACGTCTTGAATTCGAGGATGAGGACGGCGATGAAGCCGAAGACCGTCACGAGGATGATGATGCCCAGTCCGGAGAAGCTCTCGCTGCGGCTTTCCTGCTCTCCGGCGACCTGATAGCGGACACCGGTCGGAAACGGGAACGTCCTGAGTTGCTCGACGATGGCCGCATTCACACGCGCCGTGTTGTAGCCGGTCTTCAGGAACGAGGAGACGGTGACCGTGCGTTCCTTGTCGTAGTGCCGTATCAGGTTGGGTGACGTCTCGAACTCGACGTCGGTGACGTTCCGGAGCGGAATCGTCGTGCCGGTCAGTGACTGGACGTAGAGAGCATCGAAGACATCGAACGAGGCCGTCGGTCCCTTGTGCGGTATCGAGACATTGATGTTCATCTCGTCCTCGTTACCGTTGCGATAGGTGCCGATGTTCAGCCCTGCGATGCCGAGGCGTACCGTCCTGTCGATCTCTCCCGTCGGAATACCGAGCATGCCGGCCTTGTCCTTGTTGATGCGGATACGTGCATCGGTAGGCTGGACGCTGAGGGGGTTGTTCACATAGAGCGTGCCGCCGGTCCGTTTCAGCAATGTTTCGATGCGTGCTGCGACAGCACGTAGCGTATCCAGATCCTCACCGTAGATGCGATAGGCGAGAGGGGCATCGATCGGCGGTCCCTGCTCGAAGTCCTTGACCTCGATCTTCACCCCGGCGATATGGTTCAGGCGTTCGCGCAAGTCGTCGATGACGGCGATCTTCTCCTTCGTTCCGGTCTCCGGCTGGAGCTGGACGAAGATCTGGGCGAAGTTCTCGGCCTCGTTACGCTGCGTCACGTTGTAGTAAATGCGGGGATTTCCCTTGCCGACGTTGGTAGAGAAGTTCCGGATGACCGATCCCTTCGACCGTAGCACCCGTTCCACGTCGCGTGTGACCTCGTTCGTCGCATGGATATTCGTACCGTTCGGCATCTCGATGTTCACGAGGAACATCGGCTTCTCCGACTTCGGGAACAGACTGAAGCCGACGACGGGGACGAGGGCGATGGCTCCCGCGAAGATGGAGAAGGCGATGACGAGGGTCATCTTCGGACGGTGCAATGCGGCATCGAGCACCTTGCTGTAGCTGCCGCTGATGATCTTCTTCAGACCACGGAGGAAGAAGTTCTCTTCGCCGACGCCATGATTCCTGAGCAGGTGACTGGCGAGGAAGGGGACCACCGTGAGCGATACGACCATCGATGCGAAGACCGTCGTGATCACGGCCATGGGCAGGCTGCGGATGAAGGCGCCTGCGGCTTCGGGCAGGAACATCAGCGGCAGGAAGGCGAACATGAGGAGAACGGTACAGCCGAGTACCGCAAGGGATATCTGCGAGGTGGCGCCGATGGCTGCCTTGGTACGTTCCACACCCATGCGCAGGAATCGTTCGATGTTCTCGACCACGACGATGGAGTCGTCGACCAGGATACCCAGGGCGACGATCATGCCAACGATGGATAACTGGTTGATGTTGAATCCGAAGAGATTGAGCAGCGTGAGTCCGATGGAAAGGGACAAGGGGATGGAGATCATCACCACGACCGAAGCACGGAAACCGAGCGGAAGCAGAGTGATCAGGACGAGGAGGATGGCGATGCTGAAATCCTTGGCGAAGCGTAGCAGACGTGTTGAGACGCTTTCCGTCTGATCGAAGACGGTGAGGAAGTCCACCGACGCCGGAAGGGTGGATCGGAAGTCCTGGATGACCGGCTCCACGTCCTTGCGGACATCGATGATGTTCTGCCCGCTCTTCTGGCTGGCCGTTACGAACACGCAGCGGTGGCCGTCGAGACGTGTGATGTGCGTCTCGTCCTCGTACCCCATCGTGACCGAAGCCACGTCGGAAAGACGAACGATCGATCCTCCCGTCGAGGCGATGACCGTCGCCGCTATCTCGTCGAGTGAGCCGTAGTCGCCGCTCGTCTTCACGTTGAACTTCCGGTTTCCGGCCGTGATACTGCCACCAGGCATGTTGACGTTCTCGCTCTGGAGCGCACCGAGTACGGCAGACGTCGGAACGTGCATCTGCGCCATCTTGTCGAGGTTCAGCTCTACCTGCACCTGCTGATCGGGGAAGCCCTGTGCATCGATGTTCTTCAGCCCACGTACCTTCTCGAGCCTGTCCTTCAACTCGTCGGCATGATGCTGCAATACGGAATAAGGGACGCTCTCGCTGACCAGGGCGAACTGGAGGATGTTCACGTCCGTCGGCGTGAACTTGCGAATGGTGATGCTGTTGATGTCTGCGGGAAGGTCCTTCCTGATGGAATTCACTTCGCGTACGATTTCCTGATACTTGTCGTCGGCATTCGATTCGAACTTGTATTCGACCTGGATGACAGCGAGGCCGTCGTTGATGTCGGTCTTGATGCGCTTGATGTCGTCGAGTTCGTTGATCTTCTTCTCGAAGGGGTCGACGACGAGCTGTTCCATGTCGGATGGTGTCGTACCGGGGTAGACGATGACGATGGCGAACTGGGGCGAGATGATGTCGGGGTCCTCGCTCCTGGGCATGGTCAGGAGGGATGTGATGCCCAGCGCCAGCACGGCGATGAACATGACGAGGGTGAACCGATAGTTCTCTACCGAGAATCGTGTGATGTTCATTGGATATGCGGAGTGGATGATGGAGAAGGGCGATATCAGCGGACCACACGGATCGTGGCGCCGTCGGTGACGTAGGCCGAACCACCCGTGATGACGGACGTGACGCCGTCGAGCGGACCTGTGATGGAGACGTCGTTCGTACGGATCCTGTCGATACGAATGGAGACCCTGCGTGCCTTGCCATTATCGGCTGCGAAGACGAAGGCCTGGGAACCGTTCCCTTCGATGATGGCATCGATGGGAACGAGGGCCATAGCCGATGCCTGACCTGTCGCCGGTGTGATCGTCGCACGGGCGAACAGTCCTGCGGCGAGTTCACGAGGAGCGTCCGTCAAACGGAGTTCCGCCTGATACAGGCCGGACCGTGGATCGGCACCCTGACCGACCGTCGTGATGGTGGCTCCGAACGTCCTGTCCGGGAATGCATCGAGCGTTACCGTCGCACGATCTCCTGCGCGCAGGCGTACCCAGTCCTTGTCGGGCACGGACACAATGATCTTCCAGTTCTGTGGTCCGGTTCCGTTGAGGACGAGAACCGGCGTACCGGGTGCCGTCAGTTCGCCTTCGTTCGAGAGTTTCTTCAGGATCACACCATCGTTCGTGGCGCGTATCTCGGAGAAGGACCGGTTGTAGCGTGCGATCTCCAACGTGCGTTGAGCGAGCTCGTAGGCCGTCGTGGCATTCTGTATCTGTTCGAGTGTCGCCACGGAATCGCGATAGAGGTTGCGGACACGGTGCATGTCGCGTTCGGTCTTCGCCAGTGCCTCCTGCGCCTGTCCGACCTGGGCATCGATCTCCGTCAGGTCGAGTGTGGCCAGGAGCTGTCCCTTTCGTACCCGTTCACCTTCGCGGACATCGATGGTGCGGATGATACCACCTGTCTTGAACGACAGCCGTGCCTCCAGTTCCGATGCGACGAGGCCGGATGCGGTGATGGGGTCGACGTCGGTCGTCGTCTGATGGACGACGGGCGCGGTATGGACCGGGATGGATTGCGCTGCTGCCTGGTGGCCTGCCGCGGCCTTGCCCGTATCGTGTGAGCATGCGGTGACGATCAGGGCTGCGCCCAATGCCATCGATGCGAGGATGGAATGATGGTTCATGTTCATTACAGGAATTCGTGAGCGATCGTTGGAGGTCAATGAAGGGGATAGGATGCCGAGGCGCGTTCCAGTTCGGCCGTGCGGATGAATACGTCCATACGTGCGAGGGATTCGCGCAGGCGGGCCGTCATGAACTCGTTCTGCGCATCGAGCAGCTCGATGTAGATGGCCTTGCCTTCACGGTAGAGCAGTTGCATGTCGTCGTAGAACCGCTTCGACGCATCGGTCTGGGAGAGGGAAGAGGCGAGCCGTGCTCGTGCCGATGCGAGCGAACGGGCGGTTGCGTAGTACTGCAGGGCGAGCTGATTCTTCACCACACCTTGTTGCGATATCAGCGCTGCACGGTCGGCTTCGGTCTGACGTACCTTCTGCGAGTTCGAGAAGGCCGAGAACAGATTCCATTCGAAGGAAAGTCCTGCCATATAGTATCGGGTTTTATTACCGAAGCGGAAGTCGAATCCCTGCGAGCCGAGATCGACGAAGCCGCTGAGCTTCGGAATCCAGTGCGAGCCGGCCAGACCACGGGCTTCGTCCAACGCCTGTACCGATGACGACAGTGCGGACGTTTCCTCGCGTCGTTCTACGGCTGCCGTTGCGTCTCCGGCGATCGAACGCCCGCTGTCTTCGGCCGTTTGCATCGTCGTACGAGCGAGCATCGTATCGGCGACGATCGCAGCGTCCAGTGGTCTGTTCAACAAGACGTTGAAGGCTGCGGCCGCATTCGCCTTCGTTTCTTCGGCGGAGATCAGTTCCGATCGGATCTTCTCCGCTTCGTTCGTGGCGCGGACCAGGGCCGTGCGATTGCCTGCGCCGTTGTTGAGCAGCGAGCGTGTCACGCGGATGTTCTCGTCGAGCAGGACGAGGGCGCTTTGCAGGATTCCGACGGCGTCCTGCGACTGCATCCACCGGAAGTATGCCGTCTTCACGTCCTTCACGAGCTCGCGTTTCACGACGTTCACGTCGAACGATGCCACGTCCGCCAGACGTTCCTTGATGCTGCGGTTGTAGCGCACGTCCATGTTCAGGAGTGGTGCTGAGATGCGGACCTTCGCATCGTAGAAGTTGTCGGGATTGAGTTGTACGGACATGTTCTGCAGCGTCGGAAAGCGGTTCGAGTTCGTCAACTGGTTCAATGCCGCATAAGCCGGATTCAGAAGATCTCCGATCGGCATGTCGATCGTCCGTCCACCTCCGGCCCGGAGATAGCTCGCCAGGACGTCGGCACGCGGGTAGAGCATTCCTTCCGCTTCGGCTTCGGCGGCGTGAGCCTTCACGAGTAGCTGTTCCCTCTGTCGTACGGCGTCGTTCGCATGCAGCGCTTCGTCGATGTAGGCCGACAGGATAGATGATTCCTGTGCATTGGCGTCCCGGAGCTGACCCCACAGCATGAGCAGAACGGCTATCGCCGTAAATACTGTTCTCATTGTTGATTTCGATTATATTATAAACACTGTTCAGTATCAGGGCCGAAAAAAGCCACTCGTGAAGAGTGGCTAGGAGATGGAGAAGATGCCTATCTCATCCGCTACGCTTGCGTTTGCGGAGGGCGTTCACGAACATATCGACCGTGCCGAACAGAAGGCCTTCGACCTCTTCGTCCGTTGTCGGAAGATCGACCCGTTCGGAAGCCGGCGTATCGTCGTTCTGAAGTCGCTGATACTTCATGCCGACGATCTTCATGCGTTGGCGTACGTGGAGGGAAACCAGTCCGTGAACCACGCTCCAGACCATCATCGAGATCGCCGGGCTCGGCTGATCGTCGACGTTCAGAAGGTCCTGTTCCAGGCACTCGCGGATGATGGCATGGAGGAATTCGAAAGCTTCCATGCCGCACTTCCATTCACCGGCGCGTTCGATCGTCGAGATCGGCGCCCGCATGATGAACATCAGATCGTAGAACTCCGGATTCTGGATGCCGAAGTGGATGTAGACCTTGCCCAGGGCCGCGAGGCGTTCCATCGGATCGGCGATGGACGACACGGACTGGAAGGAGTCGATCAGCATCCTGAAGCCGCTCTCGTGGATGGCGTGGAAGAGCTCGTCCTTGTCCGCGAAGTACAGGTAGATCGTCGCCGGACTGTATTCGATACTTTCGGCGATGTTCCGTATCGACGTCTTCTCGAAGCCATCGGAAATGAACATCTCCGTCGCTGCCTCGAGGATCAGGTCGCGCATCTCCTGCTTTTCGCGTTGTTTCCGTTCTGCGATGCCCATTGTGTACCGACTTCCTTGAAATTAACGACGCGAATATACTAAACAGTGTTCAGTCGAAGCAAGAGAAAGTCTCATTTGCTATGGACTGACGAAACATCGATTCGGGTGAATGAAATAGCTGCTTCCGTGAAATCGGGTTTGAAATACCAGGTTGCGGGGAGGATATTGGGTGCTCTGCGAATTAGGTTTGCGGAGAATGCATCATACATATCGTGTCAAGTTGGTCAATCATCCGGTTATCGAAGAACTATGAAGAATACAGTAGCGTTGATCGCAGTACTCTGTTTGTTGTCGTCCTGTGGGAAGGAAGGTACGACTACGCCGGATCCCCCGAAAACAGTGAGTGAACTGATCGCAAGGGCTGGACGTCTGCCGGAAGCGCCGCCGTCGCAGGAAACCGAAGTTGGAACGGCCGCCGACATGCTCGAAGAAGATGGAGAACGATATGTGTCCACATCGAGCAAGCGTCGTCTTTCCGCACGGTTCGAGGAGATCGGCTCGTTCGGAAAGTATGCTGATGTCCTGTATCCGGGCGCGATCGTTCAGGGGAAGGAACTGCAGCAGGGCAGACTCACACCGATCGAGGGGAGGAAGAAGGAAATCGTTCTGACGTTGGACAACGGTACGTCGATGCAAGTCGGCAGCCCGACGAAGGCGTCAGTCAATGATGCTATTCAGCGACTGGCCGTCGACTCCAAACCTTCTGCCGCACAGATGGTGTATCAGTATAGCGTTATCCACTCGAAGGAATCGGCATTCATGAAGCTCGGACTGAATGTCGACTGGCTGGTGGGCAACATCGGGAATGAGTTCACGGAGGAACGCAGCACGAAACGTAGTTCAGTACTTCTCTACCTGAAGCAAGTCTATTTCACCGTTTCATCGGATAAGCCCGGCTTCGACAGCTCCGTTCCGGTAGCCGATCTCCAACCATTCATCGGCGAGGGCAATCCGCCGTGTTATATATCGACTGTGAGTTATGGGCGGATATTCCTGATCAAGGTCACGGCGACGACGTCGTCGGAGAAGCTCGAGAATACCCTGAAAGCCGGATACCGTATGGTTTCGGGACAGGTCGAATTCACCAACCTCGACGAGAATACGACCTATAGCTTCCAGGCTCTTGTATTCGGCGGTTCGGCACAAGGCGCAGCGAAGGCGATCACGCTTCAATCCATCGGCGAAGTGAACGCACTGATTCGCAGAGAAGCGCAGTACAGTCCGACCAATCCCGGAATGCCGATATCGTACACCTTACGACACCTGTATGATCTCTCGCCCGTACTACTCGGGCAAAGTGTGGAGTACAGCATACCGAAGTGGGAGATGGATCCGAACGTCCGGCAGAACTTCGACATCACATTCTCATCGTTGGAGATCGGCAAGGATTGTGATTTCGGTACGGCCGGTGATGGGGATTTCTACTACCGGTTCGAGGTCTTCGACAGGAAAGGCAACAGGCTCGGCAGTCCCGTGGAACGTCGGTGGAATGACTATGTACAGGGTGGTGACGGTGAAGCCATTCCGATCAACAAGACCATATCGTTCTCGATACCGCGAGTGCACGGGGAGTCGTTCAGGATCATGGGCTATGTTCGTGACAATGATTCCGACGACGATTCCACCGACTATCAAAGTATGGGAGCGATTAACCTCACGATGGCCTATCCTTGGGAAGGTGGGGACTACAACCGCCCGCTGTACTATAGTCTGGATGGGTCTTCGAGCTGTAATGGCAAGGTGTACTTCCTAATCTCAACGAAACGATAGTCTGATGCGATATCGTTGGGAGAACTGCTTCTGCGACAGAACTTCCACGTATTTTCCGTGAGCAATACTACGGAGGAAGTATGGACAAGGAAGAACAACTCTACCTCGAGATTGGCCAATCGTTCACGGGGGCAGAACGCAGTCAGATGTTCGGCAAGCCCTGTTTCAAGATCGGTGGCAAGGCCTTCATGTGTCTGTTCGAGCGGTGCATGGTCTTCAAGCTCACGGGCAAGGACCACGAAACGGCCATCGCATTGAAAGGCGCCATCCTCTTCGATCCGTCCGGTAAGGGGCGTGCGATGAAGGAATGGGTACAGGTGCCGTACGTCCACAAGGACAAGTGGAAGGCATTTGCGAAGGCGGCGATGGGGTATGTGGGAGGATGAGTAACAGACCGCCTGCAAGGTAACGATAAGCTTGACGATAGGTTGTGCGAACAATACACAACAAACACGGATTTGATTACATCCACAAGTATGGAGTCTAGGAATGAGTGTCACTCATCTCAATCAGATTAAACGCCGGGTACAGCAAGCATATAGCACCTTAATTGCCCGGGATGAGCTTAGTGAAGGTGACCCTAACATTGCAGACAAGGTGTTAACTCGCTGTCTGGCATCATTCGCGGTCCAAGCTGTTACAGATTGTTCAGAGATCGATGCTGCTAATTCAATCATTGATGGTTCAGATGACAATGGTCTTGACGCAGTGTTCTATTCAGAAAGCCAGAATACGATTGTATTGGTACAATCAAAATGGATTAAAGATGGCAAAGCAGAACCTAGTAGTGCTGAGGTCTTGAAATTCTGTCGTGGGGTAAGAGATTTAGTGAACTCGGAATTTGATCGATTCAATACTCGCCTGCAACAGCGCCAAGATAGCATTGAACATGCGCTCTCCACTTTTGGTTGTCAGATCAAGTTGGTCTTAGTACATACCGGAAGAACAGAGTTGGCGATCCACGCACAGCGTTCCATAACGGATCTACTCAATGAACTTAATGATGCCTCAGAAATAGCTGTATTCGAAAATCTTGGTCAAGATAAGGTCTATGCACTTATGGCCGAGAGCGCTTCTGGAGGAGGTATTTCATTGGATGTTACCCTTTCGTCCTGGGGAAAAATTGAAACTCCATATGCCGCATACTATGGTACAGTACCAGGAAGTGAAGTTGCAAACTGGTGGAAGAAGTTCGGAAACCTGCTCTTTGCAAAGAACCTTCGTAGCTCATTGGGGAACACTGAGGTCAATAGTCAAATCATATCTACTATTCATGAACGCCCGATGGACTTCTGGTACTTCAACAACGGAATCACTGTGACAGCTAAGTCGATAGAGAAGACTATTGCCGGTGGAGCAAATCGTGATGTCGGAAGCTTCCGAGCGAATGGCGTCCATGTTGTCAATGGTGCGCAAACTGTTAGTAGTATCGGACGTTATGCTGGGGAAAATCTTAGTCACGTCAGCGTGCCAATTCGCATTATTTCTTTGCAGGATACTGCTGATGAGTATGAAGAGTTGATTACTCGGTCAAACAATACACAGAATAGAATTGAAGCTCGTGACTTTGTATCACAGGAAAAAGAACAACAGAGGATACGCCTCGAGTTGCAGATGGATGGGATTGACTATCACATCGCACGATCAGAAGGCTATAAGCCTACGGATAAATCGTTTGATCTAGAGGAAGCGACAATAGCCTTGGCCTGTTCATCTAGCGACCCTAACCTTGCTGTTACGGCAAAGAAAGAAATAGGTCGATTCTGGGCAGATCTAGACAAAGGTCCTTATAAGAGATTGTTTAATCCAAATACGTCGTCGTTGAGGGTCTATCATGCAGTCCAAATACAACGACTGATCGATATGGAGCTTAGAAGAATGGTAAAAGAGATAGATAAGCGGAGTGGGAAACAATATGGTGTTCTCATACACGGAAATCGGCTACTTGCTTCCGTAGTGTTTACAAGGCTCAAGATTACCCAGAATCTTGCCGACCCAGAGTTTATTGCGGCTGGCCACAGTGTAGCGATAGCAACAGAAGTCAAAAGGGCCATACTATTGATTACGCAGAAGTTAACCCAAGAATACCCGGACAATTTTCCTGCTGTAGTCTTTAAGAACCCTACGAAATCCAAAGTACTGTTCGATGCTTGTATTAGCAGTATAGCATCCTCGTAGCTGTAGAACGATCTAACCCTGTCTAGTATCGGGGTATCGGGAAGAATTCAATACAAAAAGCCCTCGAACACATCTGTATTCGAGGGCTTTCTTTTCCGTTGTAGCGGGGGCAGGACTTGAACCTACAACCTTCGGGTTATGAGCCCGACGAGCTACCAATTGCTCCACCCCGCGGTAGGGATTACAAATATACGGCTTTCTTCGAGATCACCAAACGGTAAAATGATTTGGCCGCTTCGACCGATGAAAACGGTCGTTGTCACCACCATCGTGTGCAAAACTAGCGATGCCCCGTAGCTCGTTGACACCATTATATTTGCCCGTATTCACGTAGAATTAGCTTCAAATGAACATTTCTCATCGCTGGTTGCAGGAATTCGTGGAACTGGACCCGGTCGCGTGGCCGCCGTCCCGTATCGGTCAGGTGTTGACCGATCTGGGAATCGAAGTGGAACACATCGACGACCAGGCCAAGGCTCTCGAAGGATTCCTGACCGGCTTCGTCAAAGAACGTATCCAGCATCCGAATGCCGACAAGTTGAGCGTCTGTACGGTCGACGTCGGCGAGGGCGCGGACCGTACGATCGTCTGCGGGGCGCCGAACGTGGCGGCCGGACAGGTCGTGGCCGTGGCTATCGATGGTGCCGTGGTGCCGAACGGCGGCTTCGTGATCGCCCGCCGCAAGCTGCGGGGCGTGGAGTCGCAAGGCATGATCTGCTCGAAGGCCGAGCTGAACCTTGGTGAAGATCACGATGGAATCTGGGTGCTGCCCGCTGATACGCCGATAGGCCTGCCACTGGCCGAGGTGATCGGACGTAACGACGTGATCTACGACATGGCCGTGACGCCGAATCGCGCAGACTGTCTGTCCCATATCGGTATCGCCCGCGAACTGAAGGCGGCGATGCGCGAGGATCCCCACACGACGTCGTACAAGGTCGGGCCTATCGCAGCGCAACCCGGAGCGGATGCAACGGTACAGGCCGTGGATAAGGAACTCTGCCCGCGATATGCGATTCGCACGATCCGCGGCGTGAAGGTGCAGGAATCTCCCCAATGGATGAAGGATCGGCTGACGGCCGTGGGCCTGCGTCCACGTAACGTCGTCGTCGACGTCACCAACTACGTGCTGATGGAATGCGGTCAGCCGCTGCATGCCTTCGACGCCGGGAAGTTGAAGGGCGGTACGATCATCGTGCGCCGTGCCATGGATGGGGAGGACTTCGTCACACTCGACTCGAAGTCGCGCACATTACGTGGCGATATGCTGATGATCTGCGACGCCGAACGCCCGGTGGCCATCGCCGGCGTGATGGGCGGAGAGAACTCGGAGATCGACGAGGCGACGACGGATATCGTGATCGAAAGCGCCTGTTTCAATCCGAGCAGTATCCGCAGGACGGCGAAGGCGCTGGGTATTTCCAGCGACGCGTCCTACCGATTCGAACGCGGCGTGGATATCGAGAACATCATCGGTGCCCTGGACCGAGCGACGGAACTGATCTGCTCGCTGGCCGGTGGAACGCCGGGCGAAACGATCGACGTCTATCCCGAACCGTATGTCCGTCCGACGTTCCGCGTCCGCAACGAACGTATGCGTTCGATGAACGGTATCGACGTCGACGACGCATCGATACGGTCGATCTGTACATCCATCGGATGCGAGATCGGCGATGCCGATGCATCGTCGTTCATGGTGACGGTGCCGTCGTGGCGGGTCGATCTGCATGAAGAGATCGACATCTGCGAGGAAGTGGCTCGGCTGGTCGGACTGGACAACATCCCCGCGGCGACCCATGCGCGTGTGGTCATGTCCGGTGGCGGTCTTCGGGCGGATCTCAAACCCGCGCCGTTGACGCGCAGGTTGCGGACGACGCTGGCGGACATGGGATTCAGCGAGTGCTATACGCTGGTGCAGACGTCGCCCGAGCTGGCCCAGGCCGGTGGTGGGGACGTGGTGATGCTGAAGAATGCGCTCGGCCGCGAGAACAGCGCCATGCGGACGTCGATGATGACGTCGCTGCTGGCTTCGGCTGCGCTCAATCATCGTCATGGAGCAGAGTCCATCCGTCTGTTCGAAGCGGGGAAGGTATTCTTCGCCGATGGCAAGGAGGAACTGCGCGTTCGTGAGGAAGAACGTCTGGCTTTGTTGTGGACAGGCCTGGCCGAGCGGCACTGGAGTGCCAAGGACCGCCCGGCCGATCTCTACGATGTCATCGGTACCGTGCGGACCATGCTCGAACGGTGTGGTATCGACAACGTCGTCTTCCGTCCTGCGGAAGCATCGACGATATGGTCGGTCAACGTGCTGAACGTCGTGGTACGCGGTGCGGTCATCGGTCATATCGGTCAGGTCTCTACCGCGCTTTGTGCGCAACTGGACCTCGACAGACCCGTCCATGCCGCCGAAATCGGAATACGTACGTTGCAGCAGGGAACGAAGAGCTATACGGCCATTGGCCAGTATCCGGCGATGCGTCGGGACGTCGCCTTCGTCGTCGACGATGCGGTGACGGCTGGAGACATTGCGAAGGTCGTGCGTTCGTCGTCCTCGACGCTCCTGCGCGAAGTGGACGTCTTCGACGTCTACCGTGACGTGCGTCAGCTCGGCGAGGGAAGGAAGAGTATCGGTATCGCGTTGACGTTCCGCAGTGACGAGCGCACGCTCGTCGACGGTGACGTCGACGACGTCGTTCGAAGCATTATTTCAGCCGCGGCTACGACACTTGGAGCGTCGGTTCGCGGCGGTACGGACCAGGAGAGCGCCTGATGAGCCCACGACCCAATCCCGAGCAGCAACCGCAGAATCTCTTCGAAGAGGATGCGGTCAACAAGGCCCAACCCGAACTGGAGGCGTCCGTCCTACGATTCTGGGACACGGTGCGGAAGTCGGCCGACGTGATCGTGACGTTGCGGCAGGAGAATTCCATCCTGCAGTCGCAGGTGAACGCTCTCCGGTCGGCCCTGAAGGATGCCGAAGCGGCAGCAGGTACCGATCCCGCTGCCGAAGCACGGATACAGCACCTGGAATCGAAGGTTCTGGATCTCGAGGTGTCTCTCGAGATGGCGCGGGAGGAAATGCAGGCCGCTGTGGATCGGGCTACGACCGCCGAACAGGCGCTGGCTTCGGTCGAACCTGTCGAAATCGTGCGCGAAGTCGCCGTGGTCGACACGACGCAACTCGAGCGGCAGCGCTCCGAACACATAGCCGAGATCGATGCCCTGGAAGGACGCATCAGAGGGTTGCTGGAACGGGTCGAAGCGTTGTCCGATAACGAACGTTCCCTCCTCGATCGGGCTACGGCTGCAGAGCAGGCACTGGCGTCGGTAGAGCCTGTCGAAGTCGTCCGTGAAGTCGAAGTACTGAAGGAAGTGGAAGTCGTACGTGAAATCGCCGTCGTCGACACCACACAACTCGAGCAGCAGCGAGAGCAGTACATGGCCGAGATCGCTTCGCTGGAAGGGCGCATCAAGGGATTGCTGGAACGAGTCGAGGCATTGGCGGACAATGAACGTTCGTTGCTGAACCGCATCGCCCTACTCGAGAGCGAGTTGCGCGATGCCCGTGAGGAATTGAGCGCCTTGCCGAGTATCGGAGACCAGCGTCCCGACAGCGATAACGAAGAGCTCAAGCGCAGCATCGATCGGGCCGAAGACGAGATCAAGCAGTTGAAGGGCGATCTCGAGGCCCGCGAAGAGCAGATCGGACTACTACGCATGGCAGAAGAAGAAATCCAACGACTCAAGGCCGAACTCACGCGGCGGGACGTCCAGTCGTCGTCGATCATCGAGCTGGAAACGGAGATCGGGCAATTGCGCGACGCACTGGCACGTAATACGACGTCCGCGACGCAGGTCAAGGCCGCTGAGGAGGAAGTCCGCTACCTCCGCACGGAACTGTCCTTGCGGGACGAGCAGATGGGCCTGTTGCGGGCAGCCGCCGACGAGAGTGGGGAGATCATCCGCCAGCGCGATGCCTACGCGGCGTCCATCGAAGACCTGAATACCGAACTGGGGCAGCTTCGTCAACGCCTGTCCGAGGCCGAGGCGCTGGTACAGGACCATACGTCCATCGCCCAGCAGCTCATGCAGGTACGGCTCGAACTCGAAGGCCGTACCCAGCTCCTCCAGGAACTCCAGGAATTGCAGGAAACGCTGCTCATGCGTTCGCAGAACGACGACGCACCGTCCGTCAATGCCCAGTATACGGCCGACGTCGAGCGTATCACGTTGGAACGCGATGCCCTCGAAGCTCGGCTCGACGAACTGGAGCCCGTGGCCCTGCGCTTCGTCGAAGCCCAGGACAAGCTGCAGGGACTCGAAGACGAGATACGGACCCTGCACGATGAACTCGATCGGGCCATGGCCATCGTCGAAAAGTATCGCGCCGCGGGACTTCGGCATATCGAGGATCCGATGATGGAGGGGCAGATGTTCCTCTTCGGAGGCGTTCCGGCACCGGTGGCATCCGACGGCATCATGCAGGCCGAAGCGATCCTGACCGGGGACGACATTCTGGATCTGGCCGATCGTCTGGACGGTGTGGCCGGACGTCTGCAGGAATTGTTCGGAATTCGTTAGATTTGAGCCACTACTAACGATAACGCTGGCACGACACCATGTCGAAGGCGATCCGAGTTACGATTGGTGGAAAGGATCTTACTCTTCGTGGAGATAACGAAGAGAAGATCAAGAAGTCAGTCAGGGAAGTCAATCTTCAGATCCAACAGCTGCAACAATCGTTGCGTGAGCAGTCGACCCCGACGCTTGCACTGCTGGCGGCTCTGAACATCGCAGAACGATACCAAGAAGCTGAAGCACAGAACGCACAGGATGTCCGTTTCGTCAGCGACGAACTGGACAAGATGGCTCAATACCTTGAACGTGCCTGGCGGCAACCGCTTCCCTAATCCCTTCCAGGACTTGCACACTCCCTCCGGTCGCTCGTTCGTCGAGAGTCCTTCGGTACGGTTCGTGTCGGAAAAGGCGTAGCCGCATTCCGCTATCGTTGTCGCACGCTTGATAAAGAACCTAACATTTTGTCTTTACAGGGAAACAGGCTCTGACCATCAATGGCAGGCCTCATCCGTTGCCTGACGGCAAGGCAGGAACACCCCGGGCCAGGTACGGGATCATGATCCTCAGTGGAAGTCAGCGATGGCCAGGATGTTACCCACCGTGCGTAAACAGAAGGTTCTTTAGAGACCGTTAACGGGGCACAGTCCCCGCGGCGATAGTGGATGCGGCTCTTTTTTTGACCGATACCGTCAGGGGACGGGAAGGAGCACGCATGGATCAATCGGTGATGGGCATCGTCGTGGGCGTGGCAGCAGCGCTCGTCGGCTTTCTGCTCACATATCTTACCGGCAAGAAGATGGCTGCCCGCGTGGTAGCCGATGCCGAAGCGAAGGCCAAGTCCGTAGTGGAGGAGGCTTCGAAGGACGCCAACAACATCAAGAAGGAAAAGATTCTCGAAGCCAAGGAAGAGGCGCAGAAGCTGCGCCGCCAGGCCGAGAGCGAACTCGATTCGAAGTCGGTGAAGGTGAAGAACCTCGAGAAGGAGCTTCGCAAGCGTGAAGAAGGACTGGATCAGAAGTTCGAAGTGATCTCCAAGAAGGAGAAGCAACTTGCGACCCTCGACGCCGAACTGGTCAAGAAGTCGTCCAGCGTCGAACAGAAGGTCAAGGAAATCGATTCACTCGTCGAGGAGCAAAACGTCCGCCTCGAGCGCATCACCGGCATGAGCCGCGACGATGCCAAGAAGTATCTGATCGACAACATGGTCAACGAGGCCCGCGCCGATGGCGCCCAGCTCGTCAAGGACATCCGTGACGAAGCCAAGGCCAACGCTCGCAAGGAAGCACAACGTATCGTGCTCCAGGCCATCCAGCGCACGGCTTCCGATCATTGCGTGGAGTCGACGGTTTCGGTAGTCAACCTCCAGTCGGAAGAGATGAAGGGCCGGATCATCGGTCGTGAAGGACGGAACATCCGGGCCTTCGAAGCAGCGACGGGAATCGACCTGATCATCGATGATACACCTGAGGCCGTGGTGATTTCCGGCTTCGACGCATTCCGTCGTGAAGTGGCACGTACGGCCCTGGAACGCCTGATGGGCGACGGCCGTATCCATCCCGCCCGCATCGAGGAAGTCGTCGAGAAGGTCCGCAAGGAACTGGAAGAAGAGCTCGTACGTGTGGGCGAGAACGCTCTCATGGAACTGGGCATCCACAATGTCCACCCGGAAATGATCCGGTACATCGGCCGGATGAAGTACCGCTCGTCGTATGGACAGAACCTGCTCAGCCACTCTATCGAAGTGGGCTTCCTGACGGGTATCATGGCCAACGAACTCGGCCTCGACGTCAATCTGGCGAAGCGCGCAGGCCTCCTGCACGACATCGGAAAGTGCGTCGATCGTGACCTCGAAGGTCCTCACGCCCTTCTCGGTATGGAACTCGTCAAGAAGTACAAGGAGCATCCGCTCGTCGTCAACGCCGTCGGTGCCCACCACGACGACATCGAGATGGAATCCCCGATCGCCGTGCTCGTCCAGGCTGCCGACAGTATCAGCGGAGCCCGCCCCGGTGCCCGCCGTGAATCGCTCGAGAACTACATCAAGCGTCTGCAGAAGCTGGAAGAGATCGCCACGAGCTTCGACGGTGTCACCAAGACCTATGCCATCCAGGCAGGTCGCGAAGTGCGTGTTCTCATCGAGCCGGAGCGTATTGACGATCTGCGTGCCGATCAGCTCGCGAACGACATCGCCAAGCGCATCGAAACGGAGATGGAATATCCCGGCCAGATCAAGGTCACGGTCATCCGCGAACGTCGCAGCTCGGCTTTGGCGAAGTGATCGGAATCCGGCTCGAACGTCGTTGCGAATTCCATACCTGAGACAGTAACAGTAAAGCCCATCCGACATTCGTCGGATGGGCTTTTTCGTTGTCGGTCGGTCGGAAGAAGATGATCGTCAGGCCGGCTTCTTCCGCAGGACGAAGGCCGCTTCCATCGCCAGGGCCCGTACGGGCGGAAACCAGCGCAGCCAGGAGATGTCGACGGTCGGAATCGGTTTGTTGTACTTCCACCGGAACACCGGCCGCAACATGAAATACCGTTCGTCCACGATATCGAGTCCGCTATCGGCGGCTGCATGCCGTACATCCATGGCACTCAGCCTGATGCGATGAAGCCGGCGTACTTCTTCGGCATTCACGGCTCCGCCGCGGGCGACGAGTTTCATGAACAATGACTTCGGCAGGAGATGGACGAAGGGAATGCCTCCCGATTTCGTACCGAGAAGTTGCTGATGCCCACCGAAGGCCGACGTATAGGGCGGGAAGGTGACGAGGACGACGCCTCCGGGTGCGAGAAGCCGTGAGATGTTACGGAGTGCGATCGTCGCATCGTCGAGGTGTTCGATCACGTCGCGCAGGATGACGACGTCGAAAATGCCCGTCCATTCGGGAAGGGGATTCTCGTAGATCACGTCGTGATGACTGTACGTGATATCCAGGCCGAGCTTTTCCGCTATCGGAGTCGATATCGTCGTCAACAGCAGATCCATGATATCGGTACCTACTGCGAGTGTCGTGCCTCGTTCCACGAACGCACTCAGAACGCCACCTTCGGCACAACCGATCTCGATGACGCGGGCAGGTCGGGGGAGTACGTGCAGGCGCTCCAACCATGGTACGAGCGTGTGTTTCGCCAGGCGATACTGCATCCGGAAATTTCGCTTCGTCCATGGAAGCCATGCTGGCATCGACTCCACGACGTCCGCGAAATCCGAACGTTGATTATTACTCATGATCCTGCAAAGGTACGAAGAATGCCCTGCTCCTTCGTGTGAGCGGATGGGGCGCATTTCACGATCGGTACCGGTCATGGCTTCGTCAAGTCATGTGACGTTCACGACCTGCTTCTACGCCCCTAAATGACGAGGCCCATCCGATGGTCATCGGACGGGCCTCGCGGATCGACTGGACGTCGGTATCGTCATTCCTGATCCTGATCTTCTCCACCACCCTGTTCGAGCAGGGAGAGTTCCTCGTACCAGAACGCACCTTCGGCCATCGCACCTGGGTCGAAGGCACTTACACGGGCCAGGAAGGCGATGCGTGCTTCATCCGGAACCTGGATGTTGGGGAAGGACTCGGCGATGGCCTGCGGGTCGACGCTCTTGAGCATGTCGTCATAGGCCTGCATGGTCTGGACGAGATGGCCTACGCTGGCGTTGACGTACTGCATGGCGAAGAAGCCCCAGTCTCTCTGGAGCAGGGCAACGACGCCGTCAGCGCGCTCGTCGATGCACAGGGCATCGTCATCTTCGGTATAGCCGAGCAGCCAGTATGCCTGGAAGTAGCGGTCGTAATCCTCGTCTTCGCCATCCAGTTCCTCGGCTTCGGCCAGGCGCTTCAGTACAGGCTCGAAAGAGAGATAGGGCTCCGCTTCGTCGGGGAGGCCTACCTGCGTCAACGTATCGAGGGTCGTCGTCGGGACGAGCATGTCCTTGAGTGCATTCTTGTCGTACTTCACCAGGGGACGGCCCGCCCAGGTCTTGTTGAGTTCCGCCGGAGAGGGGACGGCGGCCGGCTCGTCGGCGGCAAGGACGCTGTACAGATACTGGGACGTACTCAGCGTCATGTGCGACATATAGAGAAGGTCGATGAGCTGTTCGTCCTCGGGCTTCTCTTCCACGGCAGTGGAGGCGAGATCACGTGCTTCGTGCAGCATGTCCCGATGATCGTCGCTCATCGTCGCGAGAGCGTCCGGATCTTCGAGTATGGCAGGTACGCCGACGGTGTTCAGGAGGGCGTGAATTTTCGTTATGACGTCCATGGAGTCGATACGCTTTCTGGATGGAATGGGTGAATCCGGCCATACGGACGGAAATTTCGTGCGCAACGTAGGGAATTCCCCCGAACATTCGGAAAGAACTTTTCCCATCGGATTCCACCGGGGAACAATGTACGATCTGGTGCGGTATGGCCATCGTCATGAAGACATTCCTGCTCATCGCCGTCACATTGTTCGCCGCTGGTGCGGGAGGCCGACTTCATGCCGGAACCTGGTGGCTGGGTATCCATCCGATGTTCCGTGCGATATCCATGGTATCGTCCTGTATCCCACCTCACGGAATCGCCGGCGACGTACCGGTTACGTCCAATTGTTCCATCGCACCTACGACGTGCAGCTATTCCTGTATCTATATACAGGATGGCCAGGAAATGCATCGCTGCATGGTGGTGAGTACGCAGAGCCTTTGCAAACAGGGTATGCCCGCCTACAGTGGCGGTTGTCAGATCCCGACGTCCTGTGATCGTCCGCCAATGGGAGGGCCATGTACATGCGACTGACCCACGCGCATCGAACGATGAACGAACGATCGCCAATGAGTCGTAGTCGGGTCCTTTCACTTGTCGTCATCCTCATGACGGTCATGTCCACGTCGTCCGGTACCGCGAACGCAGCGGATACCATCCTTGTCGTCACGAAGTCCGATCGCCAGTTCGTGAAGTACTTCAACGTCGTGAACGGCTTCGAGGATGCCGTCGTCGTCTATCAGTTCGGTGAAGTGACCGTTGCCGGCAGCGGCTCGGTACGCCGCGTATTCCTCGATGCACAGATACCTTCCGATGGTTACGTGCAGAACGGACCGGACGTCGGCGTACAGGAGGATCTGAGGAAGGTGCTGAGGACGCAGCCCTTCTTCATCGAGAACGACGAGGATTCCATCCGCTTCTATCGCGAAGCGTCGATCCGGAACTACAACGTCGGACTCGAACGATTCACGGATACCTGGAAGCTCGATGACCGTACGGAATACGTGGCGCGTCTCGTGCGGGCGAGCGATGGTGTCGTTCTCCAGACTATCGACAGCGTCATGATCGATTCCACTGCGACACCCGGCACATGGGCGACGTTCGAAGGGACGTCTCCGCACATGTGGTGCCGGTCTGTCTTCGTCCTGCCGACGGCACGGGCCTGCTCGGTCTACGTCGAGATCGCCCCCCGGCGCCAGGGCTCGTCCCACTATGGTATGGTCGCGTCGATGAAGGAGGCCGACTATTCCCTCGGCGCGTTCTTCTCCTGCGGAAGCGCGAACGTCACGCCCGCACAGAACGGAGCTATCCGGAGACAACGGTTCTCGCGGATCATCGATTACTTCGATGCCTTCTATGCCCAGTACTGTGCGCTGCCGGACTGGACCTATCTCAGCCTGATCAAGCCGGAAGCGGATTCCATCATCCGTCGCTACTACGAGTACCAGGGAATGACCCCGGAAGGGGATACGATCCACCGCGTCAAGGCATGCGGTCAACCGAAGAATGCCGCCGAGGCGGGACGCGAAAGACTGGCGGACAGACATCGCGCTATCAACATCGCCGCGATACGGTACGATGGAGGCATGCTGTCCATCGGCATCGATTCCGAGCGGGAACAGCAGGCCGTGATCAGTGTCGTCCATGCCACTGCTGTCCGGTCGTATGCCGTAGGAAGGTATGATCTCGCCGATGGACGTACTGATCTCTCACTGCACGTCGATCTGACGAACGGCATATACATCGTATCCATCTATCAGCCCGATGCCGGAGCATGGATCTCCCGGGAGTTCGTCGTCGTTCGCTAACCCCGTACCAGCAGTATCACACCGGCGACGGCGATGACGGCGCCGATGATGACTTGTGGGCGCAGGCGCTCGCGATAGCGGACCGCGGCGATAGTCATGACGACGAAGGGAATGAGAGAGAAGATGGTCTGGGCGATACCCGCGTCGAGATGCTTGACGGCGATGAGCGAGCACGTAACGCCTACGATGGGGCCGAAGACGGCGCCGATCAGCATGCTCCGTGCACCCTGTTTGTCGGCGAAAGCCGTCCGCATCGGATAGATGCGTGTCCTCCTCATCATGTCGAGCAGATACGTGGATGCGAATCCGATACTCATCCGAAGGAACGTCGCATGGAAGGGGGAAAGAGGCTGTTCTTCGAGACCGAGCTTGGCGAGAACGAGGCCTACGCCCTGGCATACGGCGCCGCCGATGGTATAGAGAACGCCGGCCGTGAACGAGCCATAGCCGTCGCGATCGACGTCGCTCCGTTCTTCCGTACCGCTCAGTGAATACATGATGCCGGCGATGGACAACGTCATGCCGCCGATGCCGATCCACGAAATCCGCTCGTCAAGTGCAATGAAGCCCGCGGTGGCGGCCGCTGCCGGAGCGATGGTGCTGATGACGCTTTGTCGTCGCGCGCCGAGGATGCGCAGACCACTGAAGCCGAGGAAATCGCCGATCGTCAGACCGACGATACCGGACAGCCCGAGCCAGATCCATTGCGTCGGTGTGGCGCCCCTGATGAGCTGCCAGGGCCAGAAGGGGGTGAGGATGCAGGCCAGGATGCCTGTGGCGACCACGGCCAGGGCAAGCCGCGTCCGATTGAGCAGGGCGGGATTGATGGCGCGCGAGGCCGTAAGGAAGGCCATCGTTCCGACGCTCCACAACAGCAGTGTGGACAGTGCCGCGGCGATACCGAGGATCATCGTCTGTACGAAGCGATAAACGGTGGGAAAAAGAAAACCCTGGACATTGCTGTCCAGGGTCTCGTATCAGCGGTTCTTCTTCTTGTGGCGATTCTTGCGTAAACGCTTCTTGCGCTTGTGCGTTGCCATTTTATGACGCTTACGCTTCTTTCCGCAGGGCATGATGACCTCGAGGATTGTTGTTCTGGAAAATGGTAGTTATGATGTCTGTTGCAGTGTCTGGATGACGTTGGCAGCCCTCTTGCCGATGTCGGAAGCGGGGTCGACGTCGCGGCATTTCTTCATCCATATGAGTGCACGATCGGGGTTGTTGCTCCGGACGTACATCACACCGATGTTGAACATGGCGATCTGGTTGCGTGGTTCCGATATCAGGACCTGTTCGATGATCGCGATGCCTTCGTTCTGCCGTCCAGTCTCGAACACGGCATAACCGTAGTCGATGTTGACGGCATGGTTGTTCGGATCGATGTTGTCAATGAACCGCTTGTAGTAGGTCACCGCTTCGGCATATCGACCGAGGTCGTAGCAGATGTTGGCGGCGGAAATCACAAGCATGCTGTCGTTCGGGCGTTCGGCCAACTGCTTCGAGATGTTGTCCAGCAGGGAGGACAGACGTTCGTTCCTCTGCTGCTGGGCCACATCGGCCTTTTCCGCGTTGTCGGCAGCCTGGCGCTGACGACTGCGTTCTTCGGCGAGGGGGCGACCCTTCTCGACGTCCTGCGAGACCAGCCATCGGCTGACGCCATAGGACGCTCCACCGATGAGCAGCACGGCAGCCAGTGCCAGAAGCAGGGGGCGACCCGTACGAACGTCAGGACGGTCGGACATGGCTCACTGACCGTTCGTTGGCGTCACGGATTCGGAGCGCAGGCGCTCATGAACCTTTTCCTGGAATTCGGACGATACCTTGAACGTCGGTATGAACCGTTCTTCCAGCGGCACCGGATCACCGGTCCGCGGATTCCGTGCCATGCGCGGCTTGCGGCTCTTCACGCTGAACACTCCGAAACCCCGGAGCTCTATGCGCTTGCCGTCCGCCAGGGATTCGATGATGCTGAGAAGTAATCCGTCAACGACAGCCTTCGTCTCCAGCTTCGTCAGGCCGGTTTCGTTGGCGATCTTGTCTACGATATCTGCTTTCGTGACGTTCAAGTGTGCCTCGAACCGCGAGTTGTCCATACAATATTATTGCCCGGCGATTCGTGCGTGCTCTCATGGAGAGCGGAAAGAAGCACCGAGCGAACAACAAACATACCAAATACCATACAGAAAAACAACTTAGCGTGAGCGATCGCCTATAGATTCTTCCATACTCCCACTGCGCCAGTTTCGGCGCCTATGGTATCTTTGCAGGTTACATGCACTATGGGAGGAAGAGTGAACTGGTCTGAGGAGCAGCTACAGCCCGACGATCGCTCGATCCAGCATACGTTACGCCAGACCGGACGCATTCCGCGTCACGTGGCCGTCATCATGGACGGAAACGGGCGCTGGGCCCAACAACGTATGCGCCCGCGGATCGACGGCCATCGCGAAGGCATGGAAAGTGTCCGCGATATCGTCAAGGTCTCATCCCAACTGGGAGTGCGATACCTTACCCTTTACGCCTTCTCCATAGAAAACTGGAAGCGCCCCGCTACCGAGGTGGGCTTCCTGATGCGACTGCTCGAATCCTATCTGCGGAAAGAAGTGGACGAACTCCATGCGAACGGGGTCCGTATCCGCACCATCGGCAAGACGAACGCCCTGCCCAAGGGCGTCCAGAAGGTCCTGCAGGACGCGATGGAACGCACGAAGGAGAACGAGGGGCTGACCCTCACCCTGGCGCTGAGCTATGGCGCACGCTGGGACATTCTCCGGGCCGTGCAGATGATCGCCCTGGACGTACGGCGCGGCAAGGTGTCGCCCGAGGATCTTACGGAAGAAGCACTTTCCAGCTATCTGCAGACGTCCTTCATGGACGATCCCGATCTGGTGATCCGGACCAGCGGTGAATACCGGTTGAGCAACTTCCTTCTCTGGGAAGCGGCCTATGCCGAGATCTACGTCACGGAACGGCTCTGGCCGGAATTCCGTCGTCAGGATCTCTATCTCGCGCTCTATGACTATGCGCGCCGCGAACGCCGCTTCGGCATGACGTCCCAGCAGGTGAACCATGCCGCCGATCGCGAACAAGAAGAACATCTCTCCACGCTTCGTCAAATCCTCAATGCGTTCAAGTAAGGCGGTCGTCCTTGTTTTGTTGTTCCTGACCGCCGTTGCAGGCCTCCACGCCCAGCAACAGCAACGGTATTCCATCATCGCCGGAATAAGTGTCGACGGTGTGGCCCAGGGAACGGATGCGGAAACCATCATCGCCGTCTCCGGACTGCGCGTAGGCGAGGAAGCACGTCCGGACAACCTCGTGATGGCCGTACGGAACCTGTGGCACCGGCGCCAGTTCGCCGATGTCCGCATCGAAAAGGACCGTGAAACGGCTCTGGGTGTCTTCCTCGTCATCAAGGTGCGCGAGGCGCCGCGTCTGCGTCATATCGTGATCGACGGCAACGACGATCTGTCCGAGGCGGATATCCGCAAGGCCGTGGCCAAGAATCGTGACGACATCATCTCGCCCTTCGACGTCTATGAAATACGTCAGGCCGTGAAGAAGCTCTATGAAAAAGAGGGCATGAGCTTCGCCAAGATCGAAAGTGAAGTCGTCGACATCGACTCGGCCAATCGTTTCGACCTCCTCCTCCATATCAACGAGGGCGTGGAATACCACGTCGGCGCGATCGAATTCGAGGGCAACAAGGCCTTTTCCGATGACGAGCTCGCCGGTGCCTTCGAGGATACGAAGACGAAGGCATGGTGGCAGTTCTGGAAGTCGGCGAAGTTTGACGTCACCAAGTACAAGACCGACATCGCCAAGCTGCACAAGTTCTTCCTGAACAAGGGATATATCGACGGCGAGGTCCTGTCCGATACCGTCATCTACAACGAGGAGACGGAGAAGGTCACGATACGCGTGGCCGTATCCGAAGGGCATCGGGTCTTCGTGCGGAAGGTGATGTTCACGGGCAATACCGTGTACGAGGAAGATGCCCTGAAGCGCCGTTTCGGCGTCGAGGAAGGCGAGGCCTACAATCAGGAAAAGGTGGAGCAGAATCTCGAGATCAACCAGGATCAGACCGACGCGAAGTCGCTGTATTCGGATAACGGTTATCTCATGGCACGTATGGTGCCCGATCTCACGCGCGTCGCCGACGACTCCGTCGACATCACGATCCGTGTGATCGAAGGGGACCGGTATTCGATTCGCCGCGTGGAGATCCAGGGTAATTCGAAGACCAAGGATCGCGTCATCCGACGTGAGCTCTTCACGAGGCCGGGCGACTGGTTCAATCGGGCCGCCATCATCCGCAGCGTGCGCGGGCTCGGCGTCCTCAACTACTTCAATCCCGAGGCCATCAAGCCCGACGTACGTCCCGTCGATGCAACGAGCGTCGACGTCGTCTACAATCTCGAAGAACGTTCCACGGACACCTTCAACGCATCCGTCGGCTTCGCCGGTGCCTTCGGTCTAACGGGCTCCGTAGGCGTCACGCTCAACAACTTCAACATCGCCGAACCGCTGCGTGGCGGTGCCGGACAGATCCTGTCGTTCCAGTGGGAATTCGGTCAGGCCTCGCGTCTGCAGACCTTCCAGCTCTCCTTCAGCGAGCCGTGGCTCTTCAACCAGCCTACGAGCGTCGGTTTCAGTCTGTTCGATACGCGGCAGAATTTCAACATCGACGTACGTCGTACGGGGGCCCAGGCCAACATCGGCCGCCGCTTCCGTTTCCCCGATGACTTCTTCCGCGGCGACTGGTCGGTTTCCTTCGAGCGCATCCAGAGCAACGTGGCCAGCCTCTTCTATCGTCAGGGTACGAACACCGCCCTTACGCTGTCGCAG
Source organism: Candidatus Kapaibacterium thiocyanatum (assembly GCA_001899175.1). Taxonomy (NCBI): domain Bacteria; kingdom Pseudomonadati; phylum Bacteroidota; class Eximiradiia; order Eximiradiales; family Kapaibacteriaceae (SeqCode); genus Kapaibacterium (SeqCode); species Kapaibacterium thiocyanatum (SeqCode). Next base: position 705,514 of record MKVH01000024.1, read on the forward strand.
GTGATTTCGCGGACCAGCTACGACAACCTCATCTTCCCGACGAGCGGCTCGCGGTTCTCGCTGAGCACGCGCGTCACGACGGGCTTCCTCGGCATCGGTACGACGGACTTCGCCAAGGTCGGTCTCAATTTCGACATGATCAACCCGCTCGTGAGCATCAACGGCAATCCGCGTCTCGTCATGTTCCTCGGCAGCGAGCTCGGATACGTGGACGGCATCACGAACGATACGACCATCCCGCCGCAGGAAGTCTTCTACATGGGTGGTAACGGTCTCGGTGGATTCGCCATCACGCCACTGCGCGGTTATCCCGACAACTCCATCGGACCCGTCAGTGCGGAAGGAACGAACCTCGGGGGACGTGTCCAGGCGCGCTTCGTGGCCGAATTGAGGTTCGCACTCTCACTCAATCCGTTCCCGATCTATTTGCTTAGTTTTGCCGAGGCGGGAAATGTGTGGTCCAACCTCCGCACGGCCGATCCCTTCGGTCTCAAACGCTCCGCCGGTTTTGGTGTTCGCCTCCTGTTGAATCCCATCGGTCTGCTCGGCTTCGACCTCGGTTACGGGTTCGATCCGGTGTATGCCACGGGGGAACGATCCGGGTGGCGATTCCACTTCCAGTTCGGGCGTTGACGGCCTCATATAGTCAATCATGTTCCATCAAGGTGACCAGTATGTTGTTTCGTATCGCAGGCGTATGCTGCGCCGCAGTGTTGTGTGTGGCGTCGGCCCAGGCTCAGAGTGGTGCCCAGGGATTCCGTTTCGGTGTCGTGAACACGGAGACGATCATCAAGGAAATGCCTGAAGCCATCGATGCCAGCAAGAAGATCGAAGAAGTCGGTCTCAAGATCCAGGACACACTGCGCATGATGCAGAAGGAATTCGAAACGCGCATCGAGCAGTACACGAAGCAGGAAGCGATGATGTCGCCCGACGCGAAGAAGAAGGAACAGGACGCGCTGACCGCACTGCGTGGCCGCTTCGCAGCATATCAGGAAGAGAAGCTCGGTCAGACCGGTGAAGTGGCTCGCATGCGCGAAGGCCTTCTGAAGCCTATCCGCGAGAAGGTCCAGGACGCCATCAATGCCGTCGCCAAGGAAGAGAAGATCGCCCTCGTCCTCGACAAGGTCGCTGGCCTGGTGCTGTACAGCGAAGACAAGGCCGATCTGACCTTCAAGGTACTGGACAAGCTGAAGCGTGGTGGACGATAAGCGAGCGAACCGTCAAGCCGGTCAGGCCAATCAACAGCAGACTTCCCGCATGAATCTTGACACCCCTTTTCAACATCATCGATGGAGAACGACCATGAAGCTTTCATGGTTATGGGGTATCGCCGTTGTTGTAGCGGCAGTGTGCGGAAGTACGGCGTCGTGGGCACAGAAGATCGGATACGTTTCGACGGATGCCATCCGCGCACAGTACGAAGCGAACAAGCAGGCCGAAGAACGTCTGAACGCCCTGGTGGAAGAGTGGAAGCAGGAGATCGCCAAACGCCAGACGGATATCGACGAACTGGAGCTCGAGATGAGGAAGAACCGCCTGATCTGGAGCGATGCCGAGCGTACGACGAAGGAGAAGGAGCTCGAGACCAAACGGCAGGACCGCGACAAGTATGCACGCGACAAGTTCGAACCGGGCGGGGAGCACGACAAGACTGCGGAGCAGTTGTTCAAGGGAATCTGGACGAAGATCTATGCTTCCATCCAGAAGGTCGCAGCCGCCGAAGGATACGACATCGTCTGGGACAAGAGCACGCAACCGCTCGTCTACGTCAACGCCAAGTACGATCTCACCGTCAAGGTGATGAAGGAACTCGGCATCGATGCCGGTGATCTCGAACGCAAGCAGGCAGATATCATCTCGAACGATCCACGCAACAAGCGTGCCGAGGAACCCCGGAGACGGAAGGCGCGCAGAACGACGACGACGGAACCGGAACAGACGGACGAACAGCCGGTGGAGAACGCCGAGAAACCGAAGCCGAGGGTGCATGCCCCCAATGGCATTCCACCTGGCTCGGTTCCCATCATGCCTTCGCCGCCTGTACTCGATACGACTACGACGAAGACAGATACGACTAAGCCCAAGGAAGAGGATATTCCCCGATGAACAGTGATTCGACCCTGCGTGGTTTTTCCGTACGACAGCTTTCCGATATGGTGGGCGGCGACGTGCAGGGTGACGGTACCGTACACATTACGGGGATCAATCGCATTGAATTCGCGCGGCAGGGAGAACTGACCTTCGTCGCGAGCGAGAAGTACGTCAAGTTCCTCTCCCTCACGCAGGCATCCTGCGTCATCGTGTCGAAGGACCTTGCGTCCTACGTTCCGGCAGGACGGACGATCATCCTTGCGGATGATGCCTATCGTGCATTCGTGATCGTGATGCAGCATTTCTTCCCTCCGCTCCGCATGGAGGAAGGACTGCGCCATCCCGCGGCATCCATCCATCCGTCCGCCCGTGTCCATCCTACGGCGTCGGTCGGTGCCGGATGCGTCGTCAGCGAAGGATGTGACGTCGGTCCCAACGTACAGATGTTCGCCAACGTCGTGCTCTATCCGGGCACGAGGGTAGGCGATGGTACGATCATCCACGCCAACGTCGTTTGTGCCGCCGGTACGCGTATCGGTGCGCACTGTATCGTCCATGCAGGCGCCATCATCGGCTGCGACGGCTTCGGCTTCCTCGAGAACACCGATGGCTCCTATGAGAAGATTCCGCAGGTGGGAATCGTGGAAGTTGGGGATCATGTGGAGATCGGCGCGAATACGACGATCGACCGTGCGGCGGTAGGCAAGACGCTCATCGGAAACGGCGTGAAGCTCGACAACCTCGTTCATATCGCGCACGGTGTGACGGTTGGTGACAATACGGCCATCGCGGCCCAGGCAGGCATTTCCGGCAGTACCAGACTCGGCGAACGGAACCGTATCGCCGGACAGGTTGGAGTCGTCGGTCATATCTCGACGGCAAACGACGTCGTCATCGAGGCCCAGTCGGGCGTTTCGAAATCGATCACGACATCCGGTGCATACTTCGGTTCACCGGCCAAGGAACACAAGACGGCAATACGAATGGAAGCGGCACTCCGGCAGTTGCCGCAGCTTCTGCAGGAATTCCGCGAGCTGCAGCGACGGGTGGAGGAATTGACGAGTGGAGGAACGAACGAGTGAGTAACAAACAACGTACGGTAGCAGCCGAAGTATCGATGTCCGGTGTCGGCCTTCATACCGGTAACCTGTCGTCGATCACCTTCCGTCCGGCAGCGGAGCATACGGGCTATCGCTTCGTAAGGACGGATCTTCCGGGCTCGCCCGAGGTACCGGCCCTGGTCGACAACGTCGTGGACATTGCCAGAGGTACGACCATCGCCGTTGGCGAGGCCCGCGTCCATACCGTCGAACATGTCCTGGCCGCACTCGTCGGCATGGGCATCGACAACTGCCTCATCGACCTGTCGAACAACGAGCCTCCCGTCGGCGACGGCAGCTCGCTGCCCTTCGTGGAGATGATCCAGCGCGTCGGCGTCCAGGAGCAGCATGCTGACCGCGATGAACTGATCCTCGAAGGTCCCGTCCGATATCAGGACGAGGCACGGGGCACGGAGATCGTGGCACTACCGAACGACGACTACCGTGTGACGGTGCTGGTCGATTACAACAACCCCGCTCTCGGCAGCCAGCATACCGGTCTGTTCGATCTGGACAAGGAATTCGTATCGGAGTTCGCTCCTGCCCGCACGTTCTGTTTCCTGCATGAAGTACAGATGCTCTGGAAGCAGGGCCTTATCCAGGGCGGTAACCTCGACAATGCCATCGTCATCGTCGACAAGGACATGTCCGACGACGATCTTCGCGCACTGCTGCGCGAAATGGGTATCGAAGGCAATGCCGTCCTCGGCAGCAACGGCATCCTGAATAACAATAAACTTCGTTATCATAACGAGCCGGCACGGCACAAGCTGCTCGACATGCTCGGCGATCTGGCTCTCATCGGTGCGCGCCTGCGCGCCCAGGTCCTTGCGGCACGTCCGGGTCATGCGAGCAACATCGAGTTCGCACGGAAGGTGCGGAGGCTCTACGAAAAACAGCAGACGGTAAAGAAGTATCAGAAGAGTCCTACCGAAGGTACGGTCTTCGACATCAACACCATCATCAAGCTGATGCCGCACAGGTATCCCTTCCTGATGGTCGATCGTATCACCGAATTCGATCCCGATACGAACCGTATCACCGGTATCAAGAATATCACGGTCAACGAACCCTGCTTCACCGGACATTTCCCGAACAGACCGATCTTCCCCGGAGTACTCGTCCTCGAAGCAATGGCACAGACGGGATGTCTGCTACTGGTGACGAAGGGTATCGAGATCGAGAAGAAACTCGTTCTCTTCACGGGCATCAACAACGTGAAGTTCAGACGAACCATCACTCCCGGAGATCAACTCGTGATGCAGCTCACGATGACCCGCTTCCGCATGAACATCGTTCATCTCGTCGGTAAAGCCTACGTCGGCAATCAGCTCGTTGCCGAAGCAGAATTCTCGGCAGCAGTCGTGGATCGGGAGGCGATATGAGCGTCGTCGATACGCAGATCCATCCATCCGCGATCGTATCGCCGAAGGCACGCCTCGGTGTCGGTGTGAAGATCGGACCCTTCAGTGTCGTCAACGATGACGTCGAAATCGGCGATCGTACGGAACTGATCTCCCATGTCGTTCTCGCCGATGGCGCACGTATCGGTGCCGATGTCCGTATCTACCCTGGTGCCGTGATCGGCGCCGAACCGCAGGATCTCAAGTTCAAGGGGGAGCCTACGCTCGCCATCGTCGGCGACCGCACCGTCATCCGCGAATGCGTTACCGTCAACCGCGGTACGGCCATCAGCGGACGCTCGACGGTGGGATCGGACGTTCTTCTGATGGCTTATTCCCACGTAGCGCATGAATGCGTCGTCGGCGATCACGCCATCCTCGTCAACGGTGTCCAGCTCGGCGGACACGTCGAAGTGGGCGAGTGGGCCATCGTCGGTGGCCTGACGGGTGTCCATCAATTCTGCCGTATCGGCGCTCACTGTATGATCGGCGCATGTGTGAAGGTGGCCAAGGACGTGCCCCCCTATACGCTCGCAGGCAGACAGCCACTCGTCGTGGAAGGGCTCAACACCGTCGGCCTTCGCCGTCGTGGGTTCACTGCGGAGACGATCGCCGATATCGAGGAATTCTATCGTCTTCTGTTGCATGCCGGTTACAATACGTCGGATGGAATCAAGGCATACGTAGAGGCACATCCCGTCATCAATCCGGACGTACAGAAGTGCATCGACTTCATTCACTCGTCGAAGCGCGGCATTACGCGCAACTGATACGCAGATTCATAGCAGTATGCACGCTCGGCGCCGTCATGACCATACCGGCCGTATCGGCCGTGGACGACGGGCCCTTCGCCGCACCCGTCGCGAATCCGCTCGAAGGACGTATCGGTACGATGGTACAGTTCGGTGTCAAGCACCTGCGTCTGGACATCGGTGCGACGGTCGACGTCATGAATCCGCTGGATGATACGGCGTCGGGGAGGTTGCGGATCGGTGCCGACTTCTTCACCTTCACGCGTCTTCGCTCCGAGGGCAACTTCAAATTTCCCGTCGAGACGAGCGACTACTTCTTCGGTCTCAACGCGACCTATGCACTGCCGTCGTCGCCTCTCCATGCACGATTGCGCATCGCGCACATCTCTTCGCACCTGGTGGATGGGTATGCCGATGGCGAAGGAGTGTTCACACGGCAGGCGCCGTTCGTCTACAGCAGGGAGTTCGTCGAACTGATTGCGGGCTACCACATCGGGAGCATCCGTCCCTATGCGGGATTCACCTGGCTGTTCGCGACGCAGCCGAAGCGCGCGGACCGTGTCATTCCTCAAGCCGGTGTCGACGTACGCCAGCACATCGGCGGGCCATTCCACCTTCGTGGTGGTTTCGACTGGAAGCTCGTCGGTATCGATGGCACGTATGCAACAGCCCAGGCCGCCCAGCTCGGCGTCTTCTTCGACGGCTGGAACGGACGTGGCCTGATGCTCAGCATCTACGGCTACAACGGACGCAGCATGCACGGAATGTTCTTCGATCAGAACGACCGCTATCTCGGACTCGGCTTCCAGGTCGTCTGGTAATGACGTCACCGTCGTGGCGAACCTTACGGGGTCACCACGACGGGAATCACGTTCACCCTGCGATCGTCCGCGATGACGATCATGTACGGTCCGGTGCCGAGTTCCGGTACCTGAACCGACAATTCCGTGTCACCGACCAGCGACCATACCGCATCCAGTTGTCGTCCGTGTACGTCGACGTAACGTACGTACTGCGGCATCATCGACAGATCGGCGATGTGGACGACACCGCCACGTCGGACCGGATTCGGGTAGGCGCGCGACGTTTCCGCATCACCCTCTACACTCGTTCCACCATCGGGTCTGATACTGGACCATACCGAGCGCCAGCGTTGCTGTGGGCCGACAGGTTGGCCGTTGCGTGTCGTGGAAACGATCGTGGTAGACATCTCCAGCAATGGAACGTCATGGGCCGGGGGCTGCCATGTATGACGTATGGTGAGCGTCGTGACGAGAACGGTACCCGGCGACGGGCCCTGAAGGCGGAGTGTATCCGTGGTCCTGGTCGTCGTCGTCGTCCTTGCGATACCGTCACGGATACTGCCGTCGGGAAGGAACAACTGTCCATATCCATCATAGACCGTGCTGACGGTACCTGCACGGCCGAGAGAGAACGAAGCCGGTTTGGTCGTGATCTGTGCTTGCCAGGTGTCGTTGTGCTGCGTCGAATACTTGAGCTCCACCGGACGTGTGTCGTACGGATTCCCCGTCGAGCTGGCGATATCCGCCTTCGGCGTGGAGATGCCGACTTCGCGGAGGAAGCCGTTGCGGAGTTGCATGAGCGTCGTCGTCGTATCGTTGATGACGCCGAACTGTGCCTCCGGATAGCGGGCCTGTACGTCGATAGGCAGGACATTGCGCGCTACGATCCGTGTTTCGGTCGAGGCTCGCGTCCAGGTGAGCGTGGAATAGTTCCAGAAGACGCCGGTACCCGACGTACCGGCATCGACACCCGTGGTGTCGTAGTAGTAACGTGTATAGGATCTGCCTACGGTAGGCAATGACGAGGAACCCAGTACCGGTTGTGCAGCCGCCGTTCCGGATGCGAGCATGCATACTGCGAGGAAGCCCCAAATGCGTCGTTTCATGTTGATACCCTGCTATCACTGAGCCCTGTTTCGAAAGCAATTTACGAACCACATGTTCGGAGGCACCTTGCCCGTACCTTTACAAAACCTTAGCTTGTTCCATGAATCAAGCTTCTCCTCCTGTCATTCTCGATGAGCTGCGCATGGCGCGGGGGATCTCTCGCCGCGTCGAAATCTATCTGCAGGCATGCCGTGAGATACAGTACGAACGTCCGCACGAAGCGTTCGGCTATGCGATCAAGGCACAGAAGGAAGCGCGGAAGGGGCGCTTGAAGGAGCGTGAAGTCCATGCCTTGCGAATGGGGGGGATATGTCAATACGCTGCGCATGACTATGAAGGCGCCCTTTCGACGTTCAATACGGCGCACGACCGGTATATGCGCCTGAAGGATCGTAGTGGTCTTGCACGTTGTCAACAGAACATCGGGCTTGCATTACGGGGCCTCGGAAGGAACGAAGAAGCCCTCAGGTTCTATCGTATGAGTGAGCAGTCCTTGCGGGTGTTACAGGACGATTCGGTGCTGATGCACGTACTCGTCAACATCGGTTCGACGAGCACTGCGCTGAATCAGCCGTCATCGGCCTTGCAGGCATACTCCGAATGTCTCGCCATTTCCGAACGTCTCGACGACGGACCGATGCGGGCGCGTGTGATGGGCAACATCGCCGATGTCTACATCAACATCGACGACAGCGAGCGTGGTATCGAATGGTCCCGCCGCAGTCTCGACCTGCACCGTATCAACAATGACATGATGGGAGTCGGCTTCACGTTGACGAATCTCGGACGCGTCTATCAGTCGATGAACGATCACGACTCGGCGCTGGCTCATTTCACGGAGAGCATCGCCGTGATGTCGCAGATCGGATATGCCGAAGGCAAGGCGAACTCCATGCTCTATCTCAGTCAGCTGTATCTCGAAGGTGGTCTGTACACACAGGCCTGGGAGTTCGCGGAGCATGCCAGGCGTCTCTTCGTCGAGACGCACGATGTCGATCGGCAGATCCTCGCGTCGATCACACTGGGAGAGGTGGAGTTGCGACGGAAGAAGTATCCGTCCGCAGCGCGAATCTTCAAGGAAGCCGCGACTGCGGGAAAGAGGACGGATAACTACGCGCTGCATATCGATATCGAGCGCAACCGCGCGGAGCTCGCGATACTCGAAGAACGATGGGATGCGGCGATCAGACACCTCAAGGCCGCACTCGCCATCGCCTCCGCCAATGCCACGTTGAACGGAGAGGCGGAAGCGCATCGGCTCCTTGCCCATGTCTACGAACGGACCGATCTCCATCCCAAGGCACTCCATCATCTCCGCAGGTGGCATGAGTGCAAACTGGAGATCGACAGCCAGATACATGCGCGTCACAGCCAGGCCCTGCAGTTGCGTCTGGAGGTGGAGCGGGCCGAGCGTGAACGCCAGGTCGTCCAGATGCAGAACGAACGGTTGCAGTTCGACCTCGTGAGCAAGACGCGCGAGCTCAACACGTCGGCAATGGCCGTGGCGCAGAAGAACGAGTTGTTGACAAGTATCGCGGACGAGGTCCGTACCATTCTGGAGATGGGGCCAGGACAGCGGGCCAATCCGCTCAAGGATCTGCTTCGCCGTATCGAAGCCCACAAGAGAACGGGCGAGGACTGGCGGAATCTCAACGAGCAGTTGCACGACGTCCACGATGCCTTCTTCCGTGAGCTTACCACGCTGTGCCCGACGCTCACGCCGAGCGAGTTGAAGACGGCCAGTCTGCTCAAGCTCAACCTTTCATCGAAGGAAATCGCCGACATTCTCACGGTCTCCGTCGCGAGCGTGGAGATCTATCGACACAGGCTGCGCAGGAAGCTCCAGATACCGCATGGTACGGGGCTCACGGCATTCTTCCAGCAGATAGGAGCGGGTGAGCAGTAAAGGTTTTGCTAAGGTGCGCTGCAACTCCATGACGTGTAGGTTGCCTCCGTTGGTAATACGATCTATACCACGGAGGGTTCATGTACTATCGAAGTCTACTTGCTGCGGTGCTCTTCATGGCGCTTTCCACCCAGGCGGGAGCAGTCGGATCTCTTTTCGTTCGACCGCTCAATTCGTCGAGCACGTATGCCAATGCCGAGATACGCAGTTACGATGCGAAGGTGACGATCCAGGATCACATCGCCGAAACGCATGTGGATCAGGTTTTCGTCAATACGATGGGAGCTGCCGTCGAGGCGACCTTCATCTTTCCGTTACCTGCCGGTGCTGTGATCACCGATATGTACTACTGGTTCAACAGCGTACGGTACAAGGCGAGCGTCCGTGAGCGTAAGGAGGCCCAGGCGGCCTACGACGCCCAGATACGGAGGCTGATCGATCCGGCGCTTCTGCAGGAGATCGGCGACAACGTCTTCAAACTGAATATCGCTCCGATCAATCCGAGAAGCGACGTCCGCGTCGAGATCACCTATACCGAGTTCCTCCCGTACGATGAAGGAGTGGTGTCGTACAAGCATCTTCTCAGAACGACCGGAGTCTCTCCCGTGCCGCTGCAACGCGTGAGCCTGCTCACGACGATCACCGCAGCGTCCGAGATCAGGAGCGTCACCACGTCCTTCATGAACGAAACCATGGACGGAGTCGAACGGGTGAATGCCAGGAGCTTCCGTTGCACGTTCGGGGACGAGAACTACGTTCCGACGAAGGACTACACCATCAGGATACGAGCCGAGCGCAATGGCGTCGATGTCGGTGTGCTTACCTACGTGCCCGTCGAGGCCGATTCGTTCGGGCAGGATGCCTTCTATGCGACGTGGGTGACGTCACCCGACAGCAATGCCAGTGTCCTGCCGAGAAGCGCCGTCTTCGTCGCCGATGTCTCATCCAGTATGGAAGGGACACGCATGGAACAACTGCGTACTGCGCTCATGGCCTTCCTGGATAACCTCACGCCACAGGACAAGTTCAACATCGTCTTCTTCAGCACCAACGTCGTTCCGTTCAGCCCCGACGTCGTCGATGCCACACCCGGAAATATCGAAGAAGCCCGCGCCTTCGTCCGGTCGCGCAGTGCGAAGGGACTGACGAATATCTCCGGTGGTCTGCGCGAAGCGCTCCGGATGACGTACGATGAAGGACGAGCGAAGGTCGTGGTCTTCCTTACGGACGGCCAGCCGTCATGGGGCGAACTGAACGAAGCGGCGATCCTGGACAGCATGGTGGCATGGAATACGCAGCGCGTGCGGCTGTTCCCGATCGGCATCGGTGCGGAGCCGAGCGCCGGACTGCTCAACGGCATGGCGCGCGTGACGAACGGATTCGTGACGATGGTGGCATCGGACGACAGCATCGCCGTGCTCGCGGCACGGCATATCCGTCGCATCTCCCTGCCCTACATGTCGGGTCTGCATCTGTACTACGGAACGCTGGACAACTACGACATCTATCCGGAAATCCTCCCTGACGTCTACGTCGGCGGACGTGTCCTCCAGGTCGGGCGGTATCGTGCCGGCGGCCTCTATCCCGTCACGCTGACCGGCTCGACGTCCGACGTTCCGTTCACCATCGGCAACGACGTCGTGTTCGGGGATCCTGCGCGCAGCAACAAGGCCATCGCACGACTATGGGCCAGGGAGAAGATCGATGCGTTGATCGAGGAGATCACGCGAGTAGGTGAACGCAAGGAGCTCGTCGATGCCATCATCGATCTGAGCATCCGGTTCAACATCCTCACGAAATACACAGCCCTCTATGCCGATCCCAACGATCCCGGAGGACAGCCGACGACGATACCCGGTGAGCATGGCGAACGTCCGATCGAAACACTCAGCCTGGCCGTCTCGCCGAATCCTTCGTCCGATGTCGTAACGGCGACGGTAACGACGACGGAACAGGCTCGTGGACGTCGTATGCGGGTTACGATCCACGATGCGCTGGGCCGTTCGATAGCGGTACTCTACGACGATTCCGTGAAGGATCTCGTGACGAGATTGACATGGACAGTTCAGACCATCGCTGGCGGAAGGGCCGCAGCAGGCATGTACCATGCCGTCGTCGAAGTGGATGGAAACAGAACGTCGGCCTCCTTCATCATTCTTCCCTGATACCATACGGAGTCATGACGATGAAACGATACATCATGATCCTGGTGCTCCTGCTGGGATGGAATACGATGCAGGCTTCCGGTCTGCTCGAAGTGAAGGGGCGAAGTGGACTGTGGTCGGTTCCGGACTCGGGGTTGCGGGTGCAGACGACGATCCGTGAACAGGTTGCCGTAACGACGGTACTGCAGCGCTTCCGCGTCATGAACGACGGAAGGATGCGCTACGGCTTTCCGCTGAGCGACAAGGCGACCGTGACGAGTATCAGATGGAGAACAGGTGGTACGTGGTATGCCGGGACGATGCATACATCGGATACCGTGGCGCCGAATGGCGGTGGCGGCGCCCCATCGTGGATCTTCGACGGTTTCGGCACGAGTCCGTTCATCTTTCCGTTCCGTGACTCGGCGCATGCCGGCGATACGATCGACGTCGAGCTGACCTACGTCGAACTTCTCTCCCTCACCGACGGCAGGATCACCTACGCCTTGCCGGTCATACAGGAGTCGGGCCTGGTCGACGAATGGACACTCGACATCCGAAGCGAGCGACGGATAGCGGATGCGATGGAGCATGCCGATATCGGTAACGGTTCCGACGACGTGTTCACCGACCGAACCGTCCGGATCGTCCGCCACGATGTACCGAGAGAAAAGGGCCGGATCAGTTGCGAGTTCCGACTCGAATCCGATGGATTGCGGATGAACGTCCTGAGCACCAAGCCTGCGGACGAAGACGGTTATGCCATCATGCTTGCCGAACCTGCGTCGAGAATCGAGGATGGAGACATCCTGTCGAAGAGATTCACGTTCGTCCTCGATGTATCGGGGTCGATGAGCGGCGCCAAGATCGGTCAGGCCAGGGAAGCAGCCATCTACTGTCTTCAGCATCTCAACGTGCGGGACAAGGTTAACGTCATCACCTTCAGCAGCGCCGTGCGGCCATGGAAGACCGAACACGTCGATGCTACGCCGCAGGCCGTGGAACAAGCCATCGCCTATGTGCAGAAGGCCGAGGCCGATGGCGGGACGAATATCATGGGGGCGCTCGTCGCCGCGTTGCAGCAGTATCGGAATGCCGACGACGTGAACGTCATCGTCTTCCTCACGGATGGTCAGGCTACGGTCGATCAGCAAGCCATCGTGAATGCGAACAGGTTCCAGACGAGGATCTTCGTCTTCGGTGTGGGCGACAACGTCGACGAACCGTTGCTGACCGACCTCGCCACACGCAACAACGGGGGCATCGAGATCATCCGTACGGTAGGAAATACGCTCGATCGTATCGCGGCATTGTATAACCATATACGGAATCCTATCGTCAAGAATCCGATACTTTCCTTTACGCCGGATGTCGTCTACGATGTCCATCCGCTGGTCGTACCGGACGTCTACGAAGGCGAACAGATCGTACTGGCCGGACGATACAGCCAGCCGGGTGAGAACACCGTTACCGTACGCGGTACGGACACGCGTGGTCCTGTCGAGCATACCTTCGCTGCCCGACTCACGGATGACAGTACAATGAATCTCTTCGTCCCAAAGCTATGGGCACGATTCCGGATCACGGACCTTCTCGTCCTTATGGAGAAGGAAGTCAAGGACAGTGATCGATGGAAGGAATGGCGTGATGAAATCATCCGTCTCGGCCTGCGGCATGCCATCGTCACTCCTTTCACGACATATGAGGATAACGGTCAGCCGGATGATGGCAATGACGGAGGAGGCGACGATGGTGGGCAGGTCCTGAGCGTCGAGGAGCAAGGGTCGGACATCATCACGACGTCGTTCGTGTGCCGCCCGAATCCCGTTTCGACGGAGGCGACGCTTTCGCTCGTCCTGCCGGAAGGTTTCGAACGCCACGTGACCATAGAGCTGATGGATCTTGCCGGACGGACCGTCCGGACGCTATACGAAGGTAGTCCAATGGAATCCGAATTCGTGCTCCAGTGGCAGGCCGTACATACGGATGGTCTGCCGCTTTCGCCTGGAGTCTACTTCCTGCGTGTACGTGTCGGATCGATCGTGCATCACTTTCATGTGCACGTCGTCCGATAACGGCATGCTCCCTGCATGATGGCGGGGCCATGGGTGCGAACCCGTGGCCCTGCTGTCGTTATGCCATGCCGTGGAGCGATCAGGGATCCATTCTTTTCAGGATCACCTCGGTCCCGTTCCCTTCGAAGGTGATGGTATCGTCGTCGATGACTCCCCATGTCGAACCGAGGACGTCCATGATATACTGCGGCAGGGTCCTGCCTATGCACAGGGTCGGACATACAGCGGCCTGGGCCCATATCTGGATGCTATCGGCACTGCGCATGTGGTACGGCCATGTCGTCGTATGACAGTCGGAGCATGGAGCGATCACATACCGGTCGGTCTGGTGGAAACCTATGGCGAAGGACGATACGAGTCGTGGGTCATCGAGATGCGCTTCGATCTTCCACTGCGTTCCTCGGAGTGGCTCGGGGGCACGGAAATGACGATCGACGGAGACGACGATGAGGCGCTGTGCACGCTGGCGACTGGCCACGTCGTGAAGAGACATGGAGACCATCGTGGCTTCCGTGCTGTCCGTCGAGGAATAGGTGGACGGTCCGTTGGCTGCGAGGATCCCTGACGACATTACCTGTGCCCAGGCCGTCGAATCGCCGCGCAGCGTTCCCTGACCCGAGGCATTCACGGTCAATGTCTGGTTCTCCACGTACTTGTACATGCGGACGGCGGCCAGGCCGCCTCCGCCATATCGTTCTTCGAGGATGTAGCTCCATCCGGAGCGTACGAGGGTGACCACATGTTCCCCGTGATTCCTCATGCCGAACGATACCGAGGTATCACCGGTTGACCGAACCGCGTCGATGACGTCAGTCAGTTGCATCGACCACGGGATGATGGTCGTATCGTGCAGATCGCCCATCGTCCGCGAATGCCACCACCCGGTATCGAGGGAGGCGATGAATCGCGTTGCACGCGGGTTGATTTGCCGAACGAAATTGGCAGGCAAGCGGGGAGCGACGACTGGCTCGGGCTGCGCCTGAAGTGGTGGGCAGGCTATCGCCATGAAAAGGAGCAGAGCCGGAATGATGGCGTGTTTCATGTGGTCTGGGAGGCATTGGGGAGGGGACGGTTACAATTCGGAGACGTGAACGGGTAGAATCTGGCTTGATACGGGCGATTTTCGTATGCTTGCATCCAAATCGTATCGATACTTAGTACGTAGTGATCATCATACTGCTACGTGATCGTTGTTATCCGTAATTACACTCTACGAGGGTTCCGATGGACTTCAAAGACCAGGTCAAGCAGCTTGGGGATAGGATCGCAAAGCTGCGGGAGAGTATCCAGACCGAAGAGGCGACAAAGAATGCATTCATCATGCCATTCATCCAGAGTCTGGGCTATGATGTCTTCAATCCGATGGAAGTGGTTCCTGAATTCATTTCGGATATCGGGACCAAGAAAGGAGAGAAGATCGACTATGCCATCATGAAAGACGGCCAGCCGGTGATTCTTGTCGAATGCAAGCACTGGAATCAGAATCTGAATCTTCATGATGGCCAGCTTCTACGTTATTTTCATGTATCAAAGGCAAAGTTCGGAATCCTTACGAACGGCATTACCTATCGGTTCTATACGGATCTCGTAGAGCCGAACAAGATGGATGACAAGCCATTCCTCGAGTTCCGCATCGATGAAATCAAGGACGTCCAGGTCGAGAAGCTCAAGGAATTCCACAAGAGCTACTTCGATGTCGAAAGCATCGTCAATACGGCCAGTGAGCTGAAGTACCTTGGAGAGATACGTACCATCATCCAGCGGGAGATTCAGGAGCCGTCGGACGATTTCACTCGCTATTTCGCGAGACTGGTCTATCCCTCGATGGTGACCCAGAAAGTGCTGGACCAGTTCAAGGATTTCGTACGTAAGTCGTATTCGCAGTACATCAACGATCTTATCAACGAGCGTCTGACGATGGCGATGAACAAGTCGGCGGTCGCCGAACCCGTCGCTGAGCCGTCGGGGACGACCGGTGACGATGTACACCCCGAGAAATCCAGCATCGTTACGACACAGGAAGAACTCGAGGCTTACTACGTGGTGCGGGCTATCCTCCGATCCTCGATTCCGGCCAATCGTGTCACCCATCGTGATGCGCAGTCGTACTTCAACGTTCTGCTCGATGATACGAACCGTAAACCCCTATGCCGGTTCATCCTCAAGGAAGGCAGGCGGGTCATCATCACGTTCGACGCCGCCAAGAACGAGACACGGCACGAACTGACCAGCCTGAACGATATCTACAAGCATTCGGATGCCATTCTGGCGATGGTCGGGATATACGATAGCCCCAAGGCCATTCCCGAGCCATCCGTCGCCCTGCCTTCCATGGCTGACTGATCCCGAAAAGTCCAACATGCCGGCTCGGATTGTATTTTTGCAGTTCTGTCGAAGCCGAAACCTGCCCGGATCCCGGATCCGTGTGGGAGATCGTCGTCGATCCCGAACCTGAAATCATTCAATCCGAGCCTGATCCATGGCCATTGCCTGCGGAATCGTCGGCTTGCCGAACGTCGGTAAGTCCACCCTCTTCAATGCGTTGACGTCGAACGAAGCCGAAGCCGCCAACTATCCGTTCTGCACGATCGATCCGAACGTCGGTATCGTGAACGTTCCCGATCCCCGGTTGAAGAAGCTGGTGGACGGATTCCAGACGGACAGGGAAGTGCCCACGACCGTCGAATTCGTTGACATCGCCGGCCTCGTCAAGGGAGCCTCGAAGGGCGAAGGTCTCGGCAACCAGTTCCTCGGCAACATCCGCGCCTGCGACGCCGTGGCCCACGTCGTCCGCTGCTTCAGCGACGATAACGTGGTCCACGTGCACGGCGACGTGAACCCGTTGCACGACATCGACATCATCGAAACGGAGCTCATCCTGAAGGATGTGGAATCCGTGGAGAAGCGTATGGAAGGTGTGCAGAAGAAGGTCCGTGCCAACGACAAGGATGCCAAGGAAGAATTCGAGATGCTCGATCTTCTTCAGAAGCACCTCGACGGGGGCAAGCCTGCGCGGTTGTTCGAGCGCGACGAGAAGACGGGCGCGTGGATCCGTGCCATGCAGCTCCTCACGGACAAGCCCGTGATGTATATCGCCAATACCAACGAGGAAGGCGTCAAGAACGGCAATCAGTACGTCGATGCCGTCCGCAAGCGCGCCGCCGAGGAAGGCGCCGTCGTCGTGCCCATCTGTGCGAAGATCGAATCCGAAATCGCCCTGCTGGACGAAGCCGATCGCGACCTCTTCCTTGCCGATCTGGGTATGGAAGAACCCGGACTGGATCGCGTCATCCGCGAAGCCTATTCGCTTCTCGGCCTCATCACGTATTTCACCGCCGGAAAGAAGGAATGCCGTGCATGGACCGTCCGCAAGGGCAGCACGGCGCCACAGGCCGCAGGCGTCATCCACACGGACTTCGAGAAGGGCTTCATCCGCGCCGAGGTCATGGCCTACGACGAATGGAATCGCCTCGGAAGCGAGCAGGCCGTGAAGGATGCGGGCCTGTATCGTGTGGAAGGCAAGGAATACATCGTCAAGGACGGTGATATCATGTATTTCCGGTTCAACGTCTGATCTTCACACCTTCCGTCGGGAGGCCATGCTACACCATGATCTCCCACACACTCTTCAACGTGGCATGATCGGCCACATGATCCATGAAGCCCTTGTAGAAGGGATGGGCGCCGATCGTCGAGCCGTCGCCGATAACGACGAGTTTCTTGCGCGCACGCGTCATCGCGACGTTCATACGACGGATGTCCTTGAGGAAGCCGATGTCGCCGTCGTCGTTGCTGCGGACGAGGGAGATGACGATGACGTCGCATTCCGAGCCCTGGAAGGAATCCACGGTATCGACGTCGAACGTGCGGAACGATGAGGCGAAGCGGTGCTGCAGGTCCTGCTGCATCATCCGTACCTGACCTCTGTATGGGGAGATGATTCCGACGCTGATGGCCTCGTGACCGTCCGTTTCGGCGAGTTCGCCGAGCACGTGATGTACGAGCTCCACTTCACCGGGATTGCAGAGCGATTCCGCCCCTTCGCCCGGTTGCTCCGTCCAGCCCTTGCCCGATGTATCGATGAAGACGAGCGATTCCGTGATCGGTGCATCATCCGGGAACGTGTGCAGCGAAACGTCGGGATGCGCCGTGACCGCGCCGCCGTAGAAGGCGTCGTTGCTGTAGCGCATGATGACGTGATTCATCCGGTACTGTTCCGTCAGCAGTGAAACGGTATGAGGTTGCGCCTTGATGCTCCGTTCCAGCAGCGTCGTGGAAAGTCCCATGCCCGCGGCCTGTTGCGACAGTACCGTCGGCGGCAACTGGTGGGGATCGCCGGCCAGCACGACGCGGTCCGCGCGCGTGATGGGAATCCATATGGCCGGATCGAGGCCCTGTCCTGCTTCGTCGATGACGACGGTACCGAACTGACGACCCTTCAGTTCATGATTGCGGGAGCCGACGAGCGTGCATGTGACCACGTCGGCCTGGCCGAGGATGAGATCCGTGACCTGTTCCTCCATCCTGCGGGCATCGCCGACGATGTTCTTCGCCTCGTCCAGGAGGAGTTTACGCTGACGTGCTTCGTCGCGTCCGAACTTGCGTTTGTACTGCAGCGCCATACGACGGAATTCGTCGGCCCTCTTCTTCAATGCCTTGATGTCGTCTGCCATGCCGTGCGACTTCCATCGTTCGCTGAGCGTATGCTGCATCACGGCGGGATCGACGCGGGAGAGATTGCCGATTCGGACGACGTCCATGCCCGCGGCCGCACAACGCTCGGTGAGGAGATCGACGGCGCTGTTGCTCGGCGCACAGACGAGGATGGGACGTTGCCTGGCTGCGAGATGCCGCACGGCTTCGACGATGGTCGTCGTCTTGCCCGTTCCCGGAGGACCGTGGATGATGGCCACGTCCTCGGCCGAAAGGACGTTGGCGATGGCATCGCGTTGCGATGCGTTCAACGACGGGGGGAGCGGGGGCAGGGCAAGGCCTTGCTGCATGGATGCTCGTTCATCGCCGAGCAGGACATCGCGGAGATGGGCCAGCCTGTCGTCTTCGGCCGTTGCGACACGATCGAGAGCCTGTTCCATGTCGCGGAAGCCTGAAGCGTCGAAGACCAGCTCGAGGCCGATCCTTCCCTCGTCCAGCCATTCGGGATGGTCGTTGCCGCGGAGGATGATATGGGCGACGTTGCCGTTGACCCAATGAAGGACACCCGGGGCACGGAGTGCACCGCCTCCCTGTTCCATCGAGAACAGTTCGGCAGGTTTTCCACCGGACATCTGATGTGGTTGATTGCTGCCAGGCGGACGTTCGACGACGACGAACGGATATTCTCCGAAGCCGTAGCCCGTTTCCCTGATCCGTACCGGATACCAGCAGATGCCTTCGCCCACACGCTGCCGTACGGGTGCATGTTCGACCAGCGCCTTGTACCGGTCGGCATGCGCCGCCCGCTCTACGTCGAGGGCGGCCTTGAGTCGTCGTAATGTATCGTTCATCGCCGGCAAACCTACCAATACCGTAGAACCTACTATAGCACTTTGCGTAAATTTGGCCTCATTTTTGCAAGCACGTTGACAACCTTATCCAAACTACACGGTAGTACGTATGAAAATTCGTGTCACAATTCTCTCCATCGCGGTAGTTCTGGCCTGCGTGGCCGGTGCTGTATCCGTATCGGCGCAGTCGCTGCCGTACGTACCGTGGCGTTTCGGCGCCAACCTCGGCCTCAACTACAACCTGGCCGGTGTCGGTTATGCCAACTGGGTGAGCGATCCTGCCCGTCCCTTCGGACAGTACATCCCGAAGGTCATCAACGACGGCTCGGGGCTCGGCCTCTATGGCGGTCTTTTCGCCGAGTATCGCAGCCGTACGTGGTGGGGACTCCAGCTCCGCGCATCCTACGACATGCGGAATCTCACGACGAAGGACGACCAGTCCTACCTCAAGCCGGGTGGAGGTTATTACAGCGACGAATACAAGTTCAACAACAGCTATATCGCCATCGAGCCCCGACTCCTGATCTATCCGATCACGGACAACGGCTTCCATATCTCCGTCGGCCCCGGCCTTGCCATCAAGAGCGCGGCCACGTTCGACTATACCCCCGAAGGCGGCACGGCGCGTACGGGAATGGAGATTCCCAATGCATCGGGCGTGACGTACAATGCGACGCTTGGCCTTGGCTACGACATCTTCCTCTCCCAGCCGTCCGAAGAATCGCAGTGGATCCTTTCTCCGTTCGTCGAAGGCACGTGGCTCATGAATCAGCGCGGTGTCGACTTCCCGAATCTGCAGGGATCGCTCGACGACGCACTGAGCACGGTAACGATCCGCGCAGGTATCGGTATCAAGTTCGGCAAGAACGAAGACGTCAACAAGGTCTCGTCCGAAAACCGCTTCTTCCGTGTCAGCCCTCCCGAGGACGGTATCTACAGCAAGTCCGTCATCGAGGAATTCTATCCGATGCTGCCGTACGTCTTCTTCGATCGCAACAACACGGCCATCCCTTCCCGCTACGTTCTCGTTTCGTCGGGTGAGACGGTCGACTTCATGAAGATGAAGGGCTTCGATGCCGAAGACCTCGCCAATCGCGAAGCACAGGCATATCGTACGGGCGAAATCTATCTGAACGTGCTCAACATCTTCGGTGCGCGTATGCGCGCCAACCAGTCGGTTACCGTCGAACTCGTCGGTTCCGATCCGATCGAGAAGAACGGCGACGTTCTCGCCGAATCCGTCAAGAAGTATCTCGTGGACGTATGGCAGATCGATCCGGCCCGCATCACGACGAAGGGGCAGATCAATCCCCGCATCGTGTCCGGTACGGCCCGCACGCCGCAGGAGGACCGTCCGCTGGTCGACCTCGAGAACCGTCGTGTGGAATTCGTCTTCAGCAATCCCGATCTCGCCCGTCGCGTCCATGTCAAGGCCGTGCGCGACGCATCGATCGAGAACAACATCCTGATCGAACTCACGACCAACGAGAGCATCGAATCGTGGTCGGTTCGCCTTTCGGGCAACGGCCAGAACGTCAGCTATGGTCCGTACAGCTCGGACGAAGCCCTGCTGGCTTCTACCGGTCTGCTCGGAACGGCCGAGCGTGCCGAATTCCGCGCCGAAGTCACGGCCCGTACGGCCGATGGCCGCACGCTGACGGATGCCGTTCCCTTCGAACTGTTCCGTGCCAAGAACGACGCCCGCGGCGAGCGCTATCAACTGCTCTTCGACTATGGCGAAGAGGATCCGGTAGCCCGTACCACGCCGTTCGTGCGTGACGAGATCGCGCCCCGTATCAAGGCCGGATCGCGCGTTTTCGTCCATGGGCACACGGACAACATCGGTCGTCCGGAAGTGAACCAGAAGCTCTCCGAACAGCGCGCCAAACAGACGAAGACCATTCTGGCTGCGGCCCTGCGTGCCGCAGGTCGTACAGCTCGTATCGCGTCGACAGGTCGTGGCGAAAGCCCCGACGACGCACCGATGAGCAACGATCAGCCGGAAGGCCGGATGTACAACCGTACCGTCATCATGGACGTGCTGCCGAAGTAACCGTCCGACCGCAGAATATGTCGATCGATCGAACCCCGATGACGTATAGTCATCGGGGTTCGTCGTATTATCGCAGATATCATACGCTACATTCCGGGTATCCACCCGCCGTCTTATGCCGCACTTGGGACATTCAGCCCGTATCCTCGTCGCCACGCAGGACGTGGCCACATCGCTGGCCGCCTGGCTGGCCATCGGCTTCACGCTGCTGGCTGCCGACGAATCACTTCCGCCGACGTTCGCACGATTGACGGATGGTCAGGTCATCGTCACGCTCATGCAGACGACGGTGAGCTCGCCCACGCTGGCCTATTTCAACTCCGATCCTGAGCTCCTGCACAAGGAACTGCAGGCCGGGAATCTCGGCTCCATGCCCGTGAGCCCTTCGGAACTGAATGTGACGGGGCCCGGTGGCATGGAGATGTTCGTCCATCGTCAGCCGGAAACGAAGGCCCTGCGCCCGACCCGGGAAGGAAATCCCGTTCTCGGTTACTTCGACGGAATGATCGTACCGGTCAAGGACGTGGCCCAGGAAAAGACGATGGCCGAGATGATGGGCTTCATCGTTACGGAAGAGCATGCGCAGCCGTTCCCGCGAGTGGACATGACGGATGGGCACATGTCGATCTCGCTGCAGCAGACGGCCGTGGCAGGCAGGCCTCTCGTCTATGACGGGGATCTCGACGACGATACCATCGCTGATCTGCAGGAGCGATGCGGTGATCGATGCGAGGTGTTCAGAAGTCCGGAAGGGCAGCCGCTCTTCATCCGGATCGTCATGCCCGAAGGTACCACCGTCCTGGTGATGAGCGATGAATGAACGCATCCGCATCCAGGGCCTTGCCATGGTCTCCGTCTATGCCGTGGATTTCAAGGCGTCGTTCGATTTCTATCACGACATCCTGGGATTGACGGACTGGCAGTCCATGGGAAACAATGCCGCATACTTCCGTTTCGGTGCCGCGAGCGATGGGCAACCGTATGGCATGTACCTCATCGGGGGGCGCACCGAGCCGCCGTCTGCCGATGTACATCCCGCCCGCACGACCTTCAGCTTCGACGTTCCGTCTGTCAACGCGATGTTCGACCACCTCCGGTCCCATGGTGTCCGTATGGCGATGGACGAGCCGATGGATATGGGACAGGGATATTTCTGGTTGGTAGCCTTCGATCCATCGGGGCTTCCTATTGAGTTCCTGGGCCGAGAATGACCCCTCATGCCGTTCTGTTCGACCTCGATGGTACACTGGTCGATTCGTATCGTGGTATCGTCAATTCACTTCGTATGACGTCCGCCGAATTCGGTGTGACGATTCCGGACGACGATCCCTTGCGCTGGTGTATCGGTCCGTCCCTGTGGCAGTCCTTCGCCCGTCTCCTGAATTCCGACGACCGGACTCTGCTCGATGCAGCGGTACTGCGGTACCGGGCCATCTACCGCGATGGGCCGATGTTCGACTACGACGTCTACGAGGGAGTGGTGGAGACGCTGGATCGTCTCGTCGAACGGAATATCATCTGCTACGTCGCTACGTCGAAGGCACAGATCTATGCCCGTGACATCGTGGCGTCCACGCCGATGGCAGGTCATATCCGCGAAGTCTACGGATGCGAGCTGGATGGAACGCGCGTGGACAAGAAGGAACTCATCGCCTGGGTCATGGAGCAGGAAGGGCTGTCGGCATCCACGATCGCGATGATCGGAGACAGACATCACGACATCGACGGCGCCCATCATAACGGAGTCGCATCCATCGCCGTATCGTACGGATACGGATCGAGAGAGGAGCTCGCTCACGCGGGGTATCTCGTCGATCATCCCGGGCAGATCCTCGATCTGTTCGCCTGACGTCCGATGCCGCGGAAACGGCCTCGCGTCATTCACGTCGTTCTTCACACATCTATCGTAACTACGTATATGATCCTCGTTCTTCACGGAGCCCTGGGCAGTCGCCATCAATTCGAACCGTTGGTGGAACGACTCGGCGAGCGCGGCTCGTTCCTGGAATTCACCGGACACGGTACCACTGCCGACGATGGTGGTGCATGGACGATTCCATTGTTCGTCGACCAACTGGAACGACAGCTCGACGCCGGTGCCGGCGATCCGGTGACGATCTTCGGCTACAGTATGGGCGGGTATGTCGCGATGACACTTGCCCTTCGCAGACCCGAACTGTTCAGGAACATCGTCACGCTCGGTACGAAGCTGGCATGGACACGTGAAGGTGCCGAGAAGGAAGCCGGGCGGCTGAATGCGGACGTCATCGCCGAGAAAGTCCCGGCCTTCGCGGCGGACCTGCAGCGTCGTCACGGTGCGGATCGATGGCGATCCGTCCTCGATCGTACGGCCGGTCTCATGCGCGATCTCGGAACGACGCCCCTGCTCACGCCGGAAGGCATGGCCTCGATGTCCGTGCCGGTCCGGTTCATGCTCGGTGACCGCGATGAGATGGTAGGACTCGACGAGACGGTCGCCTTCTACAAGGCCACACCCGGGGCGGAGTTCGCAGTACTTCCGTCCACTCGCCACCCGATCGAGAAGGTCGACATCGGACATGTTCTGCGTCATCTGGACGACGTGGCCTGACGATGGACGATGAGCGATACATCCGGACGCAAGCCGTGAAACAGGCTGCCCTCGATGCGGGATTCGACGCCGTGGCCATCGCCCGTGCGGAGCCGCTCGACGAAGAGTATGCGATGTATCGCGAATGGCTCGACAGGGGATATCATGGATCGATGCACTACATGGAGCGGAACGGCGAAAGCCGCAGGGATGTTTCCGCCATCGTTCCCGGAGCACGCAGCGTCGTCGTCGTAGCCAGGAACTACTACACGCCTTCTATCCATCCGGACGGAACCGTCGGAAAGCTGTCGCGCTATGCTTGGGGCGACGACTATCACGTCGTGTTGCCGCCGATGCTCGACGACCTGTGCGAGCGCATCCGTGGCATCGTACCCGGCGCTGAAACGCGACGATATACCGATACCGGTCCTGTCATGGAAAAGCAGTGGGCCGTACGATCCGGTCTCGGCTGGATGGGGAAGAACGGCAATATCCTGCGAAGGGATATCGGTTCGTGGTTCTTTCTCGGAGTGGTCATCACGACGGCGGATCTGGAGGCCGACACGCCGATGGCCGACTACTGCGGTACCTGTACGGCCTGCCTCGATGCCTGTCCGACACAGGCTATCGTCCAGCCGTCGGTCGTCGACGCCACGAAGTGCATTTCGTACTGGACGATCGAGACGAAGGGGGATACGGACATACCTCTCGAGATAGTCCGGAACCTCGACGGCTGGCTCTACGGCTGCGATACCTGCCAGGACGTCTGCCCCTGGAACCGCTTCCAGACGCCGACGTCGGAAGCGCGCTTCGAACCCAGGGAGGGAGAAACCTTCCTGAAACTTGACGACGTGTTAAATTTGCAGCCTGATAATTTCGTCATACGCTTTCGAAACAGTCCCATCAAGCGACCCAAGCTGGCGGGACTTCAGCGTAATGCACGCGCCCTAGGGGCACACCATTCGAACAACAGGGATATTCATGGGTCAGAATCATAGCACCATCGCCATTATCGGATCGGGTCCGGCAGGATTCACTGCAGCCTTGTACGCCAGCAGGGCGAATCTCGACGTCGTGATCTTCGAAGGCTTGCAGCCGGGTGGACAGTTGACGATCACGACGGAAGTGGAGAACTATCCGGGCTTCGAACATGGTATCATGGGACCGGAGATGATGGAAGTCTTCCGCAAGCAGGCCCACCGTTTCGGAGCACGAAGTATCTACGAACTCATCTCGCGTGTAGATTTCTCCAAGCGACCGTTCACACTGTGGAACGAAAAGGGAACCGAGTATACGGCGGATGCCGTCATCGTCGCCACGGGTGCTTCCGCGAAGTTGCTCGGAGTGCCGGGCGAACAGGAATTCATGGGCTTCGGCGTCAGCGCATGTGCGACGTGCGATGGCTTCTTCTTCAGGGGGCTTCACGTCTACGTCATCGGTGGTGGCGACACCGCGATGGAAGAGGCGAATTATCTGACGCGATTCGCCGAGCATGTCACCGTCGTGCACAGGCGTGAGGAGTTCCGCGCATCGAAGATCATGGTCGATCGTGTGAAAGCCAATCCGAAGATATCCCTTATGCTCAACAGCGTCGTCGAAGAGTACGTAGGTACGAACGACAATGGTGCGAAAAAGCTCACGCACATCCGCGTCAAGGACACGCAGACCGGCGTGGAGCGGCTGGTGGAGGCGGACGGGGCCTTCGTGGCGATCGGACATCAGCCCAATACGTCACTCTTCACGAATCTCATCGACATGGATCAGACGGGATACATCCAGACGCAAGGCAAGAGCAGCTATACCAACATCCCCGGTGTCTTCGCGTGCGGTGACGCACAGGACAGCGTCTACCGTCAAGCCATCACGGCTGCGGGTTCGGGATGTATGGCCGCCATCGACGCCGAGCGCTGGCTGGAAGCCGTACACGGATCGACGCATTGAGCCGGTAACGCTCAGCGTACGATCGCGATCTTCGCACGCCGGGTCTTCTTTCCCGCCTCGAGATAGATCAGATAGATGCCGATCGGCAGATCCGACAGATTGACGTCGATGTCGATGCGTGCGCTCGCCATGTGTCCTCTCATCGCATCCGTGAGGTCCCGGACCTTGTCGCCTGCCATCGAATAGATGGCGAGTGAACGGATGTCCGATCCTGCCAGCGACGGGTTGTAGACATGCACCGTCGTCGACGATTGCGCAGGATTCGGCGAAGCCGACAGATCGAACCAGGGGACCACTTCCTGGTTCAGGGACGTCGTGATGACGCTGCCGTTTCCGTTCGCGCAGCCGCAGTTGCCGAACAGCGTATTGCTCAGATCGACGGAAAGGTAATGACGTTCACCAATGGCAGGAACGTCCTGCTTCGGCTGTTGTGGTGCCGGCTCCAGCGGTGTCTGCGCATCGAGGACGCAACAGGACAGCAGGAGGGCCAGAACGATCAGCGATTTCATGGTATGCTCCGGGTAATGGTGTCGTAGTCGTGATCGGTCGTGTCGTCGACGATAATCATGGGGCGGATGGTGGGAATCCACCCCGAACAATCCTGGATCAGTAGCAGCACTTCGTCGGATACTTGCAATCGAGTGTGATGCAGTCCGCATCGCACGTGCGATCATCGGGGCATTCCGAAAGTACCCGGGTGATGCATTCGCCCGTACCGGTGCGTTCGAACTGAACAAGATTGGTACAGCACGGAGCATCCAGACAAGCTACGAGGCAGCGGTCGGCGTTGAAGACCACGCACTTCGGCCAGCTTACGATCCAGTTGAAGATGCGTTCGGATTCCGGGCACTGCGGGAAGAACGTACCGTTGCCGCAGCAGATGCCGATGGCCGCGACGGTGGCATTCATGAGCCCTTGTGCGTCGGTGGTCGTGAAGCCATCAGGGCAGATGCTCTTGATGACCGTACGGGCGCTGATGGGAAGATTGTCCGGATTGCATGGCTGGACGCCCTTCTTGGGAGGGCAGTACGATTCGTTGCAGTAGGTGACTTTCACGAAGGCGCTTCCGGTAGGACCGAAGCAGATCTTGATGAGCTGGCTTTGCTCTTCCGAGGGAAGGCAACGACAATTGTCCTGGGCAGTGGCCCGTGTGGTGGAGGCGAGGAACAGCATACAGATGAGAAGTACACTTCCCGCCACATAACGACAGAAGGTTGACTGTGACATCAGAAACCTCATAACAAAAAGTATAAACCACTATATCGTTCCGAACCCCACCCGGAACGCGTAACAATAAGGAAAATCCTGACGAATGCAAAGGATCGCATCGTAACGAAACCGGCACACGGACGACCGTCGGGTCGGCCGCCTTCAGGCGGATATGGCGGGGCGACGACATGGACCGCCCGCTACGGTCACATGACATAGCGTCGATCGGGCCGGGTATGGAAAACGGCCGGTGGGGACGGCCGTTCGGAAGTACTCTATGGACAGTCGTCGTTACCAGCAGCACTGCGTCGGGAAGAAGCACTGCAGTTCCGTGCAGGTGCTTGACGTGCACGACGTAGGATCGGAACAGTTGTCGAGGATCAGCGTTTCGCAGAGCCCGGGAGGATTGCCCGGGAAGAATGCGACCCTGAAACCGCAGCATGGTGATCCTGGACAGGGGACGAGACACCCGGTGGCATCGAACTGGACGCACTTGGCCCATCGGACGATCCAGTCGGCACGGGTAGCTCCAGCAGCGCAGGCGAATATTCCCGCCTGGTCACCGCAACAGAATCCCATGGCCGAGATGGTGGCATTCATCAAATTCTGTGCGTCCGCCGTTACGAATCCTATCGGACAGATCCGGTCGATGACGGTCCTGGCATTGATCGGGTCGTTGGGTGGATCACAAGGGTCGGCCGTCGTCGGTGGCCCCGGTGGGCAGTAGGTCTCGTCGCAGAATGTGACGTCGACCTGCTGCATGGCGCCATTGAAGCATATCGTGATTCGTTTCGTCGTCTGCATCGTCGCAGGACAAACGCAGAACTGCGCCGTCGCCTGACGGCTCTCGAACACCATGCCGGCAAGGAAGATCAGAACTCCGATCACGGCACGATGGAAATACGGTGTTCTTGACATCGGAAACCTCATGATAACGGATGATAGTACCTATGATATCTGAAACCCCACTCAGATGTTGATCGCAAGATAGATGATATTCATGTATACCAAATGCGGTATTCCGATCACGGCGGCATATCTACGATCTCGGCCGCGTGCAGGCGGCTTCCGACAGGACGACCGCCTGCGAAACGGTCGGACCCTCACAGTCGTTACCAGCAGCATTCGACAGGATAGCTGCAATGGAGCCGGATCGGGAAGCCCACGGGTGTCGTGGAGAGCTCACAAGGGACAGGAATGACCTGTGGAGTGCAGTCGTCGAGCACGGTCGTCCGGCATACGCCTGCTGTCGGGTAGTTCGGGCGGAATTCCACGAGGAAGGAGCAGCATATGGACTGGTCCGTACCCTGCAGACATCCGGAAAGATCGAAGTAGACGCACTGAGGCCAGGATATCATCCAGTTGTATGTCTGGTCCGTATCCGGGCATTCGAACAGTTCCGCCTGGTTACCGCAGCATAGTCCCAGGGCTGCGACCGTCGCATTCATGAGTCCCTGGGCATTCATCGTCGTGAAGCCGACGGGGCATACCTTCCGGACGACGGTGCGAGCGGTGACGGGGAGGTTCCGGGGATTGCAGTCGCCCGGATACGGTATGGCAGGACAGAACGTCTGATTGCAGTAGGTCACCTCCACCTGCCGCATCTGATGGTCGAAGCAGACCGTGATCTGCCTGACGATGTAGTCGGGCTCCGGACAGGCGCATGGTTGGGCCATGATGTCCGATACCGGAACCGTGAACAGAAGGAGGACAGGAAGAGCTATGGTCAGGAGACAGTGACGAAGGCTAGGGGAGGACATAGGAACCTCGCGACATACGAACCTCGCGGTGAGTATGGGGAGAAACATGGATACGGCATCTGAACGTCGGGGCGTCATCCATGATGATGGATACGATAGACGTATGGTCGATCGGCGGGGACGGCCGACCATACGTGGTTCCGCGAGGTATTGTCGGATATCACCAGCAGCACGATGCGGGAAATGGATCGCAGGCAAGGTCGATGACGGGCGCACCGCCTACTACGACCGGTGGGCATATTCCCGGTACCGTACAGCTCTTGAGGACAGTCGTTTCGCACAGCCCTGGTGTCGGAGTGTTCGGTCGATAGCGTACGACGGCTCCGCAGCATGGTCCACCCTCGTGAAGATCCAGGACACCGGCGGTGAACGATGCGCACTTCGGCCATCGTACCAGCCATACGTACTCGTTCGTCGAGGATGGGCAACTGAACAGCCCGGCCTGATTACCACAACAGAGCCCCATCGCCGCGATGGTGGCGTTCACGAGGCCTTGAGCATTGGTCGTCGTAAAGCCGAGGGGAGCGATTCTCTTGATGAGCGTGCGTACGTCGATGGCGACCGAGGTCGAGCAAGCGTCGGTGGTCGTAGATGCCGGACAGAACTTTTCGCTGCAGTATGTCACGTCCACCTGGCGATACTGGCCATCGAAGCAAATGGTGATTCTTGTGACGATCTGTGGCAAGGTACAGATACAGTCGGCCTGGGCGCTGGCAAGTGCCCCTGGTACTATGGAACCTATGAGAACGAACAGCATCCAGATGAGCACTCGGCGACGAATTGATTCGGACATCGAAACCTCCATGAAAAGAATGGTGTTGTCATGAGTCCTCGAACCCCCGCTCGCAGGACCCGACGATGGATACGATTCTGCTTGATATTCATACTGCCATCCGGATAGCGGCAGTGGCCGCCGTTCGGGTCAGGGCGGTCGCAGGGTGCCACGATCATACTCGAGACTCATGCCTCCGTACAGACGGACTACAAGACCTTCCCTTCGCCGATATCACGTATCGGCGAGAGCGGTACCCGCAGGTCGATGACGATGGAAGAAGATTCGTGACATCGGGATCTTCCATCAGGTTGCAGGACATGACGGCGCGATCCGGAATTCTACCGGTGTCGCCGTACTCCCTGAGCACAATAACAAGGATTCCGCGATCCGGTTACAAACATGCTACGAGCAGGGCTGGGAGGCTGGTCCTGCGGGTGGTTACCGGCAGCAGCTGACCGGATCGTTTCGAGCTGGATGCAGGTCGTGCCGCTGGGCGGTGCAGGACAGGGCAGATGATGTGTTCGGGCAGGCATTGACGCATCCGACCGTATCGAAGAAGACGTATTCCGGTTTGCGGACGATCCGGTCGTATTCCGGCAAGGGATCCGAAACGAACACAGGCGACCGGTGGGGACGGTCGCCTGTGGAAATCTTCGTTACAGCGGACGATTACCAGCAGCAGTTGATCGGATAGTGGCAATCGAGCTGCAGGCAGTTGAAGCCGGCGGGCGGCGGCGGGCAGGGCGTCGGATCCGAGCAGTCTGCCAGGATCGTGGTCTCGCACTGACCCGGCATCGGGAAGTTCGGACGGAAGCGGACGAGAGCACCGCAGCACGGCGTGTTCGGGCAGGCGTTAAGGCATCCTGCAGCGTCGAAGTAGACGCACTTCGGCCAGCGGACGATCCAGTTGTATTCGGGTGCGACGATCGTGCAGTCGAAGATGCCGGCTTTGTTGCCGCAGCACAGTCCCATGGCCGCGACTGTCGCGTTCATGAGTCCTTGTGCATTGGGTGTAGCGAAGCCGATAGGACAGATCCTCCAGATGACCGTACGGGCGCTGATCGGAACGTTCGGGACGTTGCACGGATCCGGAATGACACGCGGCGGGCAGAACGTCTCGTTGCAGTACGTGACTTCGACCTGGCGGATCTGGCCTTCGAAGCAGATGTCGATGACCTTGACGCGCTGCATCGTTACAGGGCAGTCGCAGTTGGCTTGAGCGCTTGCACTAGCGCTCGACATCGTCATGCCGGCAAGGATGATGAACATGCCTACGAGCAGACGACAACAGAATGTTCTTGTTGACATCGGAAACCCCTAGAAAAAAAGAACGATAAAAGAGAATATATCCCCTCTGAAAACCCCACTCAGAGTTGGCCAACAATAAGCAAAAGCTTCTTCGAATGAAAGTAAATTCTGATGTTACCTGTATTGCGTAGCGATTACGTACGCCTGGAACGACGAGAGGACGACCTCCATTGAGATCGCCCTCGTCGTTCACGGAGTCGTGCAGGATTACCAGCAGCATTCCACCGGGTACCGGCATTCGAGGCGGATGCAGTCGCCTTCACAGTCGACCGGATCGTCGCATGAGTGGAGGACGTCGGTGATGCACTCGCCCGTCGTCGTCTGCGTAAAGCGAACGAGATGCGTACAGCATGGTGTGTTATCGCAGGCATAGACGCATTGGGCGGCTACGTCGAATCGTACACACTTCGGAGTCGTCACCAGCCAATGGAAAGGAGCCTGGGGATCCTTGCATGGAGGGAAGAAATGATAGCCACTGCAGCAGATACCCATCGCTGCGACGGTGGCATTCATGATCACCTGCGGATCGGCGACAATGGGGCCGCCGTCGATGATGCATACCTTCCGGATGATCGTGCGTGCATTGATCGGAAGATTGTCCGGATTGCATGGCTGAACGCCGCGTTCCGGAGGACAGTAGTTCTTGTTGCAGTAGGCGACGATCACGGTGCGGTTCATACCGCCCACGCAGATCGTGATTGTAGCGTTCTGTTCCTGATCGGGAGGACATCCACAGATATCCTGTGCGAACGTATCCGTGGCGGGATGGAACATGGCTGCCATGAGCAGGAGCGTACAGACGAATACGCCGAGAAACGAATGTTGACGTGACATCGCGAACCTCTTGAGAAGAGTGGTGAATGAAGCCCTGTATCCTGTCGGACGTAGGCCTTGTATCGTAGAGAATCCACGAGCACGATCCGTGGGGAAGATCATGCCCGCAGGATATCATCCGTATATCGGAATTACAGGCAGCACTTGACAGGGTAGCGGCAGGCGAGGCGGATACAGTCCGCCGTCGGGCAATCCCGCTGATCGTCGCAGGTCTTGAGTATGCGCGTTTCGCACGTACCGGAGGCCGTCTGTGTAAAGCGAACGAGATGCGTGCAGCACGGCGAATCGTCGCAGGCCCAGACGCACTGTGCGGCCGCATCGAACTGGACGCATAGCGGTATCGTGACGATCCAGTGGAACGGTGCCTGTGGGTCTTCGCACGGAGGGAAGAACTGATAGTCGTTGCAGCAGATGCTCATGGCGACGATCGCGGCATCCATGAGATCCTGTGCACTCGCGAGTGCAGGGCCACCATCGACGATACATACTTTCCGGATGACCGTTCGTGCGTTGATGGGGAGATTGTCCGGATTGCAGGGCTGGACATCGGGTTGCGGTGGGCAGTAGTTGGTATTGCAGTACGATACGACGATCGTACGGTTCGCACCACCGATGCAGACTCTTAGCGTGACATCCCGCATCTGGTCGGGAGGACAGTCGCAGATGACCTGGGCCGAGGCCCGGGATCCGGGATGGAACAGGCAGGCGGTGAGCAGGAGTGTACAGATCAGTACACCGAGGAATGAGCGTTCACGTGACATCGGGAACCTCGTGATAGTAGATAGATGAATGGAACAATGGTCCTTCCTGAAACCCCACTCAGGTCGGAGTACACACCGGATATCTCATGAAGGTCTGGAACGAACGGGAGATCGTTGCGCCATGCAACGATCTCTTCTCGATCACCAGCAGCAGGTGACCGGATAGATGCAGTCGAGTTTGATGCAGGTGTTGACGGGTGATGGAGGACATTCGAGATTCTCGGAGCAGTTCGTGAGGACGGTCGTCTCACAACGCCCCGGTGTCGGTGAATTCGGACGGAAGCGAACGAGGGCATGGCAGCATGGCGTATCGTCGCATGCTTCGAGACACCCCGTGGCATCGAAGTAGACGCATTTCGGCCAGCGTACGATCCAGTGATAGACAGTGGAAGGCTGGCATTCGAAGATTCCGCCCTGGTTGTTGCAGCAGAGTCCGATGGCTGCGATCGTGGCATTCATCAGTCCCTGTGCATTGGTCGTCGCGAACCCTATCGGACAGATGCGTTTGATGACCGTACGGGCATCGATCGGAAGGTTCTGTGCATTGCAGTGATCGGTGATCTGTGTGCTCGGTGGGCAGAAGCTCTCGTTGCAGTACGTAACCTCGACCTGCCGTTGAGCTCCGTTGAAACATATCGTGATCTGTCGGGTGATGGATAGCGCAGGGGTGCATGTGCATACGCTCTGGGCACTGGTCGCCACGGTACCGAGGACGATACTGGCGATTGCGATGAGCATGACGACGACAGAGCCATGACATCGACGAACGGATGTTGACATCGGACCTCTCCTCATGACGTAATCGGATGATTGCACTATATAGAAGGTGATCGGTGGGGTCGATCACCATCATCGATCATTCGTGGTGCTACCGCACTACCAGCAGCATTCGATGGGATAGCGGCATTCGAGACGGATGCAGTCCGTGGAAGAGCATTCACCAGGGTCTTCGCAGGAACGGAGGACGGTCGTGGTGCAGTCTCCCGTCGTTGAAGGTATGAAGCGTACGAGATGCGTACAGCAGGGCGAATTATCGCAGCCGATGAGGCATTGTCCTGCCACGTCGAATTTCGCGCACTTCGGCCAGCTGACGATCCAGTGGAAGGGCGCCGGTGGGTGCTGGCATTCCGGGAAGAAACGGTAGCCGCTGCAGCAGATACCCATTGCCGAAACGGTGGCGTTCAGCAGTACCTGGGGGTCCGTGACGAGGGCGCCGCCATCGACGACACAGATTCGCCGTATCACGGTGCGGGCATTGATGGGAAGATTGCCCGGATTGCAAGGCTGTACTCCAACCTTGGGCGGACAATACGATGTGTTGCAGTATGCGACTTTCACCTCGCGGTTCACGCCTCCTATGCAGACGGTGAGTTGTGCCGTTTTCTCCTGGCTGGCCGTGCATTCGCACAGAACCTGGGAGGTGAGATCGAGGGTGGGAACGAGCAGGCCAGCGACGAGGATGAACGCACTGGCGAGTATCGTACGGAACGAACGTACATGTGACATCGGTTACCTCGCGAACAAATAATATAGATGAATACCGATATACCATTCTGAACCCCACTCAGAATGTTCCACATTATGGAAAAATCATCGCCGATCGACTCTGTCCGACCCGACAGGGAAGTAAAGGTTCCTTAACCGGGTCCGACAATATCCGGATAATTTTGTCCGGTGATTCAAACGTCGAAGTATATGGTCGCACACACGATATCGAGGGCGTGGAATGCCGGAATCGTCGAACGCCCTGAGGAACAAAAAAGGAGCAGGCCGTGGGGTGACCTGCTCCCGACAACGTTACCGCATCACGTCATCAGGGGATGCAGCACTGCAGCGGATAGGGAGCGCAGGGAATGCGGACGCACTGGGTCGTCGGGCATTCACCGGGCTCTTCGCAGGTCCTGAGAACCGTCGTCCGGCACTCACCCGTCGTCAGACGTGTGAAGCGGACCAGGTTCGTGCAGCACGGCGACGGATTGCAGGACGTCCAGCATCCCGAAGCGGGATCCATCTCCCAGCACACGGAATGACTCACGAGCCAGTTGAATACGTTCGGATTCGGTGCCGTGGGGCACCATGTCATGAATTGACCTTGATCGCAGCAGATGCCGAGGCCGGCGATCGTGGCCTGAACCAGGCCAGCGATGTTACCGGTCGGAATCGTCGGGCATATCTTCTTGATGACCGTACGGGCATTGATCGGAAGGTTGTTGGGATTGCATGGATGACCATAGACGATCGGCGGGCAGAACACCATGTGGCAGAGCGTCACATTGACGACCTGGTTCACGCCCTGCAGGCAGATGTTTACGGGCACGACACGGTCAGGACCGTTGCAATCGTTGCAACCGGCTTGGGCGCGCAAGTTCGTACTTGCAGCGAGCATGCACACTACGGCGATGAAGATGCCGACAAGTGTGCGACGACAGGAAGGTTCACATGACATCGGAAACCTCTGTAAATAAGTATGTATGAATACACTATACCGTTCCGAACCCCACTCGGAACGGACAATAATAAAGATGATCATCTCCATCGTACTGTATTTTCTTCGTTACATCGGTATGGCCCCCGATGGCCCATCGCGATAGTCGTCTACGTAGTTCCTACGTGTTCTGCCGGTCGGTCGGTGGGAGCGCATCGTCAGGTCCAATTCGGTGCGACCCATCGGTCGGCCGTAGCCAACCACATGCATAGGCGAGGTTTAGGTTCGTCACAGGAACAAAGGATCATGGAGCTGAACAGCGGCCCCGTTGTCCTGTATATCGTAGCGCACATACCCGAAGGTGGTGGTGCGAGTACGTCCATTCTCCAGGTGCGGTCGATGGAGATACTTCGCAGAATGTCGTAGTCTCCGTTTGCAGAGAAGATCGTCTGGCAGTGACGCGTATCCTGATGCATGATCCATATGTCGCGATCCCGACCTGCACGGCCAGTCCATCGCCGGGAAGGGGTGCCGGACGATGGAAATGGCCGGACGTCCTATGAAGGGTTACGTCCTGATCGACGATAACGGTATGGCGACGCAGGAGGACTTCGACTACGGGCTCGGTCTTGCCCTGGACTTCAACGCACGGGCGAACGCTTCGCGGAAGAAGACCTGATGGCATGCACTATATCGAGTGCAGCCGCATGGTACAGGAGGGGATCACTTCGCGAACGGGTGGATAGTCCAGGTAGAGCGGTGCTCCAGGGAATGCTTCGAAGCTGTCACCGATGAAAGGGTCGGTGAGGGGCATTGCTTCGGCTATGTCTACTCCGCCCGTCGTTGTCGAGCGGAGATCATTCGATCGTCGTCTTCACCTTGTATTTCTTCCTGATACCATCGGCCGCAGTGGTAGCCTGCGATCTCGTGGCGAAACCCCATACCTTGACCCTGTAGGCGGGTGCGTTATCGACGACGACGGGTTCGAAGTATGCCTTGTACTTCCGTGCGGACCACGTACGTACGAGCGTTTCAGCCTGCTCTTCGCTTTCGACCTGACCTACGGTAATGGTATACGGTTCGTCGTCCGGCCTCAGCCAGCGCAATTCGACCCTGTTGTTGAGAAGGCGTTGCGATGCCTCCTGCTGCATGTAGTAGAGCGGATAGGCACTTCCTGCACTCCGCGTATGCACCTGCGATGTGCTGACGCCGTATCCCGTAAGGAAGTCGGCGACGAAACGTGCGCGTTCGGCTCCACGTGCGACGGCGTTGCCCTTGTAGTCGAGACCGACGTGGCCGATGAGCTCGATGTCGAGCGTATTGTCTTCCATGAGACGTTCCGCCAGGGTAACCAGCAGGGAATAGTAGTCCTGCAGTGCGCCTTCACCGGAGTCAGGGAATGCCGCCACGCAGATGACCGACGGCTGAAGGTCACGGTCACGAACGGGAAGACGGACGGAATCGGCGGCCGAGCTTCCTGACGGACCTTCGACCTTCACACCGACGACGAGATCGGCGCAGGCCGCGTCCGTTTCCGGTGCAGGAATGGAAAGTTCGACGTAGTGCTTGCTCGCGAACAGTATCTCGCGGACGATGTTACCTACGTCGCTACCGTCTTCGTTGGCGATCGTATAGTTGCGACCTGCCGTGGCTCCGGATGCATATCGATAGAGATATCCGAGT
This sequence comes from Candidatus Kapaibacterium thiocyanatum, assembly GCA_001899175.1. Lineage (NCBI taxonomy): Bacteria > Pseudomonadati > Bacteroidota > Eximiradiia > Eximiradiales > Kapaibacteriaceae (SeqCode) > Kapaibacterium (SeqCode) > Kapaibacterium thiocyanatum (SeqCode). The sequence goes on from MKVH01000024.1 coordinate 741,720, forward strand.
GTCGTTTCGGCGGCATTGATGCAATAGACGCGGATGTCGAGACTGCGGGCCTTGTCGACTACGTCCTTGAGTCTGAACAGGACGGATGCGTTATCGTCCGACGTCGTGGCCAGGATGAGGACCTTGTCGGGGCTGGCCTGATCCGCGAGCATCGCGATGCCCTGCATCGCGGATGCCCACAGGGCCGTAAGACCGTTGGGCATTTCGATGGAATCCGCCGAACTGGATTCGGCGGCAAGGGAGGTCGGTGCCAGCGGTGAGCGGCGTTCGGTGTCGTGATTCAGGATCAGGATTCCGACGGAGTCGCGTCCGGTCATGGACGTCAGAGCGGTGCGCAGTCCGGTCAGCGCGTCGGCCGCGAACCTTCCGCCTGCTGCCGAGTTGTCGATACACAGGACGGCCGACGTCGAAGACGAGGTCGATGTCCAGGCTACTTCGCGAACATCCGGTACATGTGGAATACTCGCATCCGTCGTGGAACGGCATCGCGTCGTTACGGACCATCCAGTAAGGCCACTGCGGATGACGTTGCCGCTGCCGTCCAGCGGAATGGCATGTACGATGAGGCGGTTGCCGGACATGCGTGTGCTCATGATCCGGAGCTGGCTCACGGTCGTGGTCGAATCCGAGATCGCGCCGCGCATCCAGTTGAATGCGCCGCCGGTCGTGAGCAGGGGATTCGGTCCTGTCGCCACGTCATCTGACTGACCATAGGCCACTGCGGATGCCAGCATGGTGATGACGGCAATGCTGGGAAGAATCGAGCGTATCGAAGGAAGAGGCATCCGTTAGTCGGTAGGTGTAAGGTCGGACCTGCGTACGCTGAATACCGTCTGGCCGTTGTCGTCGCAATCCAGTTCGACGGTGTCGCCTGCACGAACTTCAGCACCCAGCACCTTTAATGCAAGGGGGTCGGTCACGTAGCGTTGAATCACACGCTTCAGCGGGCGGGCGCCGTACTGGACATCATAGCCGCGCTTCGACAGCCATTCGAGGCATGGATCCGAGACGTCGAGGGTGATGCCGAGTTCCTTGAGCCTGCCGGCGACCGCATCGATCTGCAGTCTGGCGATCTTCTCGACTTCCGTGAAGACCAGTGGCTTGAACAGGATCAGTTCGTCGATACGGTTCAGGAATTCCGGGCGGAGGCGCTTGCGCAGGAGGTCGAGGATCTGTACCCGGATCGACGTCATGACCTGGTCCCGGTTTTCCTCCGTGATCTCCAGCAACTTGTCCTGCATGATTTCCGTGCCCAGGTTCGACGTCATGATGATGATCGTGTTGCGGAAGTCCACGACACGACCCTGACCATCGGTAAGGCGGCCGTCGTCGAGTACCTGCAGGAGGATGTTGAAGACGTCGGGGTGGGCCTTCTCGATTTCGTCGAGCAGCACGACGGCATAGGCGCGCCGGCGGACGGCTTCGGTGAGCTGCCCACCTTCTTCGTAGCCCACGTAGCCGGGGGGCGCACCGATGAGGCGTGACACGGCATGCTTTTCCATGTATTCGCTCATATCGATCCGGACCAGGGCGCCTTCGTCGTCGAAGAGGAATTCAGCCAGGGCCCGTGCCATTTCCGTCTTGCCGACACCGGTCGTGCCCAGGAAGATGAAGGAGCCGATCGGACGTTTGGAGTCCTGCAGGCCTGCGCGGGAACGGCGTATGGCGTTCGAGATGGCATGTACCGCGTCGTCCTGTCCGATGACGCGTTCGTGGAGCCGGTCTTCCATCGTCAGCAGCTTCGTCCGCTCGGTTTCGAGCATGCGCTGGACGGGGATGCCGGTCCATTTCGCCACGATTTCGGCGATGTCTTCGGCGCCGATTTCTTCCTTGAGGAGGGCGGACGTCGACTGGAGGGCCGTGAGTTCCCGGTTGGCGGTTTCGAGGCGCCGTTCGAGGTCGTTCAGGGTCCCGTACCGCAGTTCGGCCACACGGCCGTAGTCGCCGGCGCGTTCGGCCTCGACGGCCTGCTGTTTGACGGATTCGATCTCGGATTTCAATTGCCGGATCGTCTGGATATGAAGCTTCTCGGTTTCCCACCGTGAGCGCAGTTCGGCATGTTCATGCCGCAGTTCGTCGAGTTCGCGGTCGATTTCCTCGAGGCGCAGGCGGGTGCTGATCGTCGTATCTGTTGACATCATGATCTCCTAACGAAGCGTTGAAGACGATCCACGTCTGGACTTTGTGTGTACGGAATATCGTAACTTGCCTCGTCATTACGACGGATGAACAGGGACAAGCATGGATCCGTTACTACGGCTCATACTGATCATCGCCCAAAGCTATCTCATTGGCTCGATTCCTACGGCGTTGATCATCAGCAAAAAGGTTTTCGGCTTCGACATCCGCCAGAAGGGTAGCGGCAATATGGGCAGTACGAATGCCTTCCGCGTCCTCGGCTGGAAGTGGGGCGTTGTCGTCCAGGTTGCCGATATTCTCAAGGGACTCGTCGCGGTACTTCTGGTGGCACTGTTCTTCGATACGCAGATGCCATTCCAGAACCGTACTCCGTTCGAGGATGCGACGGTCGTGAAGCTCATCGCCGGGTTCTCGGCCGTGGTCGGTCATATATGGTCCGTCTTCGCCGGTTTCCGTGGTGGCAAGGGCATCAATACGTCGGTAGGCCTGCTCATCGCGGTGGCTCCCATCGAAGTGTCCATCGCTGCCGGTATCTTCCTCTTCGCCCTGTTCGCATCGGGATACGTCTCTCTCGGAAGCATCATCGCCGCCATGAGCGTACCCGGAACGATGGCCATCCGGCACAATATCTTCGGTGTCGAGATAGAAGGCTATCATGTCCTCGTTCACTTCTGCATCGTCCTGTCCTTGCTCGTGATCTACGCCCATCGTACGAACATCAAGCGATTGCTGGCAGGCACGGAAAACCGGTTCTCCCGGATGCAGATCTTCAAGAAGAAGTCCTGACCCCTCCAGATCGCCATGCATGATATGCACGTTGCCATTCTCGGTGCCGGAGCATGGGGAACGGCACTGGCCGCCGTCGCCTCGGACAATGGCAATTCCGTTGCATTGTGGGCGCGCAAACAGGACGTCGTCGACGAAATCAATACGCGTCGAACGAACGAACGCTTCCTGCCCGGTGCCGTCCTCTCCACGTCCGTTACCGCCACGACCGATCTGTCGGACGTCCGCAGAGCCGACCTCGTCGTCATCGCCATACCGACGCAGTTCATCCGTCCCGTACTGACGGCCACTCCTGGCATCCTCGCCGGAATGGACGTCGTGAACGTGGCCAAAGGCATCGAACTGAAGACTCATCTCCGCGTCTCGCAGATACTCGACGATGCCGGGATCGGACATCGCAGCTATGCCATGCTGAGCGGCCCGAGCCATGCCGAGGAAGTCGTTCTCCGCATGCCGACGACCGTCGTGGCCGCAAGCCTCGATACGGTCTTCGCCGATACGGTGCAGCGCGTGTTCTCGACGAAGGATTTCAGGGTCTATACCACCGACGACGTCGTCGGTGTGGAAACGTGCGGCGCATTGAAGAACGTCATCGCCATCGCCGCCGGTATCGTCGACGGTCTAGGTCTCGGGGACAATACGAAGGCCGCCCTCATCACGCGCGGTCTGGCCGAGATATCCCGCCTTGGCGTCGCCATCGGTGCGCAGCAGTCCACCTTCTTCGGGCTCGCCGGCCTCGGGGACCTTTTCGTGACGTGTACGTCGCGGCACAGCCGGAATCGTTACGTCGGTGACGAGATAGGGAAGGGACGCACGCTGACGGATATCCTGTCGGGGATGAGTGCCGTCGCCGAAGGGGTGCCCACGACGCGATCCGCGCTCGAACTGGCGGCGGCAGTGAATGTAGAAATGCCTATCACGGAGAAGGTCGGTTCGATCCTGTTCGACGGAGAGGATCCGAGAACGGCGATCCGCGATCTGATGATGCGGCCGCACAAGGCCGAATGACCCGGTAGGGTACAAGCAGGTTCAGGGACGTGACCGGAGCGATTCCATATGGATGCGTACGGCTTCCTGATCGGCGGCCGAACGGTTCTGTCCCATCTTGTGCTTGCCCTGCAGTTCCCGTACCCTCATATCCACCATCACGATGCCGCCGAGAAGAGGGTCCACCAGATCCGGCGTCAGACGTTCCCACAGGCCGGGATCGGCGTCGTGAATCTCGATCAGTGTCCTGAGGCGGTCGCGGACGGCCTCGGCGTCGGTGACGATGGCCGAGTCGCCATAGGCATGAACAGTCGTGTAGTTCCAGGTCGGAACGTCGATGGCCGTATAGATCGACGGCGGAATGTAGGCGTGGTCGCCGGAGAAGATGACGAGCGTCTCGCCCCCGGTGAGCTCCTTCCAGTGGTCGTTGGCGCGTGAAAGGTGGAACGTGCAGACGACGTCGTCGTTCCGTTGCCGGACGACGACGGGCATATGCGTCGCGACGGGCCTGCTGCCGCTGCCGGAAATCACGATGGCGAAGGGATGGTCCTGCATGAAGGCGATCATCTCGTCGCGATCGGTCATGAGGTTATGCTTCGGGACGTACATCGCCGGTGAGTCGCTCGATGGTGAGTTCGGCATTGGTGAGATACGATCTGCAGTCGGCCGCCAGCTTCATGCCTTCCTCGAAGGCCTTGAGCTGGGCGTCGAGCGGTTGATCTCCTGCATCGAGCATACGCGCGATGTCTTCGAGACGCCTGAGCTGATCCTCAAGCGAGGGTTGTTCCTTGGTCTTCGCCATCGATGTTCTCCGTTAAGGGCGTTGTTGCTTGAATGAGCGCCATGCTGACGTCGGCGTGGCGGCGTATGGTGACGGTCTCGCCCGGCTGCAGCATCTCGTCGGTCATCACGACGTGGCCATTGCGTTCGACCACGGCGAAGCCACGGCGCAGCGGGGCCAGTGGATGGAGGGACCTGCATAGCGTGACGGCATGGTCGACGCGTTGCGTAAGCATGGCGAGACGATGACGAACGCTGCGTTCGTAACGCACCGTGAGCTCGTCGATCCGCTGGGCACGAAGATGGATGCGTTCCATCAGACGCTGCGCCGCCGTGCCGTCCAGGAAGTCCGTGACCATTTCCATCAGGTCGTCCACGCGTTCCGTCATGGTGTCGATCATGCTCAGGCGCGCTTCGTCGATGGACATCAGCAGATCGTCGATCGTTACCGGAGTGGCCAGGACGGCAGCGGCCGTCGGTGTAGCGGCACGGACGTCCGCGACGAGATCGGCGATGGTGACGTCCGTTTCGTGCCCTACGGCCGAGATCACCGGTAGTCGCGAGCGATAGATGGCCTCGGCGACCGGTTCGGTGTTGAAGGCCCAGAGGTCTTCCAGGGACCCACCACCACGGCCGGCGATGATGACTTCGGCGTCGGTGAGATTCATCTGGTCGATGGCCAGCGCGATATCCTCGGCTGCCCCGTCGCCCTGGACGAGGGCCGGACGGAAGATGACGCGCGCGGCAGGGAACCGGCCGGCGATCGTGGACATGATGTCCTGCACGGCAGCCCCGGTCGGCGACGTGATGACGCCGATGACGACGGGCATACGTGGCAGTGGCCGCTTGCGTTCCCAGGCGAAGAGCCCTTTCGCGTCGAGCCTGCGTTTCAGCGCCTCGAAGGCCTGATGGAGGTCTCCGATACCGGCCGGACGCATGAGGGCGCAGTCGATCTGATACCTGCCCTGTGGCGGATAGACGGTCAGACGTCCGAATATCACGACCCGCATGCCGTCTTCAGGCACGAAGGACACGGAGCGGGTACGCCACATGACGCAGGCGATCTGGGCTTCGGAGTCCTTCAGCGTGAAGTAGCGATGCCCGGATGTATGATGCTTGTAGTTCGATATCTCGCCTTCGACGACGACGTCGCCGATTCCTTCCGTGAGCAGGGCACGGATGGCATTGGTAAGATCACTGACACTGACGGCTTCATCGATCATAGGGCGTGCAATTTCGTAGTTTTCCGCTTCGTTCACGAAGGAAACATGTAATGGTCGGATTCGGCTATGATGTCCATCGCCTCGCCGAAGGCGAAACGCTCGTTCTTGGCGGAATCACCATTCCGTCGCCACATGGTACCGTCGCCCACAGCGACGGCGACGTCGTCCTGCACGCTCTCGTGGACGCCCTCCTGGGCGCCCTGGCGCTGGGCGATATCGGCGAGCATTTTCCCGATACCGATCCGCGGTGGCGCGGTGAGCCGAGCGGTACCTTCGTTCGCCATGCTGTGAAGCTGGTGCGCGAATCGGGGCATCGTATCGTGAATATCGACGCCACGCTCATCCTTGAATCCCCGAAGATCCTTCCCTACAAGCAGTCGATGCGCGAGTGCATGGCCGATCTGTGCGGACTCCCGCTCGAACGCGTGAGCATCAAGGCCACGACGTCCGAACGTCTGGGATTCGCCGGACGCAAGGAAGGTGTGGAAGCCTACTGTATCTGTGAGGTCCAGCCGCAATGATGCGGAAGCTGATCGTTGTCCTTCTCCTTTCCGCCCTGCCATCGCTGCGTGCGGTAGCGGACGATTCGTACCCACTCACGCTGCGGCCCGTCAGCCGCATCGCCGGTACCATGCTTCCTGCCGATGAGGAGGGGACGTTGTGGTACGTCGTGGAACAGCGATCCGTATGGGATGTGAACGCTCCGTCGCTACGGACCATCGACGCGGAGGGCCGGCCGAAACGTCACGTGCGTTCGGGCATGGAGATACGTGCGGCGATGCCGCTGAGAGATGGGATCGCCGTCGTGATCCGTGAAGAAGGTCAGCAGCACTGGCTCGCCGTCTTCGACAAGACTCTTACCGAGCGCAGTCGATCCAGGCTCGAGGGCACGGGGACGATGGTCGAGATCAGCGGACGACCGGACAGCGATGTCGTCTACGTCAGCATCGGCGGGACCCTCACTGCGTGTACGCTGGGAGAGAAGACCATCACGACAAGGGTGTTCGACGATCATATCAGCGGACTCCTGTCCTTGAGCGGCAGGGAAGGTCTGGACGTCGCCTATATCCATCCCGTCGGTACGTTGTCCTATCTCACCGTCCTCGATACCACGCAGCGCGTGCGGACGTATGTCGTCGTTCCCATGGCACCGCAATCACGTCTCGAACAGGTCGGAACCGCCATCGTGGTCTATACGCCGATCGACGATGTCCGCGGCACGCAGATCACGATCGTCGATCCCGCTACGTCGCGGTCGCAGTTCCTTACGGTGGACGTGCCGCCGCAGTTGATCACGAGCTACATGCAGAACGGCCAGATCACGTCGGCCATCGTCCGGTTGCAGAACGGACGGTACGATCTGTGCGTCACGTCGCTGCGCCAGCTCGGAACGCTGGCCTCGACCGATGGCGAGACGATCAACGGCGCCTATGGGCGCCCCCTCCTCGTCCGGCATATCGCAGACTCCCTGGTGATCTGCTGCACGGGCGGCATCCTGGCCGCGACGGCACACGGTGAAGTATTGTCGAGCGATACGCTGACGGTCGACGGCGAAGCCACGAATCTCGCCGTCCATCGGCATCCCGCAGGCTTCATCATCGCCGGAGCCCAGGGAAGCATCGTCATCGCCCGCGAGCATCAGATATTCTGGCGCATGATACGGTTCGGACGGGACGTCCTTACCTACGTCGTACCGATCCTGATGGGACTCGGTCTGCTGTTCATGCTCAGCATCAATTTCCGTCAGCGCCGGCTGCTCGGCGCGATGATGGAACTGCCGGGCGCAGGCCTCGTGATCCATCTCGATGCGAACGGACGTCTGCTCCGCACCAACGACCGTGCGGCCCACCTTCTCAAGATCACGAGTAGTGTTCCGATGCGCAGGCTCTTCCGTACCTATGCCCTGCACGATGGCGTCGGAGATCTGCTCGACTTCGTCAATCAGGTGCAGAGCATCCGTACGGCAGTCTCCGACAAGGTCGTCATCACCGACGGTGAAGCGTCGAGAGAGTATGTCTTCTCCGCGGTGCCGCTCCGTGGGGCCTTCGGACGATACAACGGCTGCGTCATCACCGGTGTGGACATTACCGAAGCATTGGAACGCAGGCGTATCGTGAACTGGGCACAGCTCGCCCACGACATGCAGACCAATCTGTCCACCATTCGCCTCAATGCGGAACAGCTCGATGTGGACGGCAACGACGTGACGCGTGAGCGCCGCAGGCGCATTCTCTTCCAGGTCGGAGTCCTCATCCAGCGCGTACGCGACCTCGTCAGCGTCGGCCGCAGTGAGGAGTTGAATCGTCTGCCCGTCCATTCCGCCGAACTGTGCACGGAGATACGTCACGAGTTCGATCCGACGGTGTTCCCGCACGTCACGTTCTCGATGAAGCTTCGCGGGACGATGATGAACGTGGACAGACTCAAGATCTCCCGTGCGATACGGAATGCGGTGGAGAACGGCATCAAGGCCATGCGCGGTCAACCCGGTACGATCGAGATCGCCACGTGGTTCGACCGCACGAACGTCTACGTCAGGGTGAGCGATACGGGAGCAGGAATGGACGACGAAACGATGACGAACATGATGAAGCCCTTCTTCACGACCTCGAAGGATGGAAGCGGAACCGGAATCGGAACGATGATCATGCAGCACGTCATGCATCAGCATGGCGGATCGTTGCGCGTGACGAGCGAGGTAGGGAAGGGGACGCAGGTCATCTTCCGCATCCCTCACGGCATGGAAGGACCACGTCTCCGCAACGCCCAGTTCGCCGTTACTGACGAGGAGCCGGTATGATCGATCTCACCACTTTGCGCGGAAAACGCCTCGCAGCCTTCGACTACGGTATGGCCCGCATCGGCGTGGCCGTCTGCGACGAATTCCATATCGTGGTCAGCACACGGCCAGTGATCGTCAATGATGCAGCGACCATATGGACGTCGATCCAGGAACGTCTCGCAGCCGATCGCATCGACGTGCTCCTCGTCGGCGTGCCCCGGCGTCATGACGACCAGAAGACGGAAATCATCGAAAGGATCGAAGCCTTCATCGAGGAACTCCGCACGCGTATCGCCATTCCCGTGATGCCCGTGGACGAGGCCTTTTCGACGAAGCGCGCTCGTGAACTCATGCTTGTAACAGGAATGAAGAAAAAGCGTCGTCAGACCAAGGGCACGAAGGATGTCGTGGCGGCGGCCATCATCCTTCAGGACTTCCTGAAAGAGCTCGACTATCTTCCCAAGCCTCCATCGACATCGCCATGAAACACAGCGTTCTCGTTCCGACGATCATCTCGATGTTCGTGTTTACCATCGGTACACTGGCCCAGCCGAGAGGCATGCGCGACCAGACGATCTTCGTGGACTACGGAGACCGCTTCTATGCGGAAACCTACGTCCTGCCCACGAAGGGCGCCGACTCGGCGCAATTGACGGTCTTCTTCAGGATGGCGAGCGACTTCCTGACCTTCGTCAAGGTCACGGACAGAAGCGACATCGGCGGCAACTACAAGGCCGACATGCCGGTGAACATCGAAGTACGCGATTCGCTCGGAGTGATCAGGAACAGGCAGTTGTGGAGAGGTACGGCCTATACGAATTCGTTCGAGGAGACGAACAACAAGAACGAGTTCCACTACGGATGGGCGCAGATGACGGTAGGCCCTGGCACGTATACCGTATCGCTGGAGATCAGCGCGCAGAAGGAAAGCAATCAGAAGAAGCTCAAGCTTCCTCCCGTGACGTTCAGTCCGGGACGGCGCGGCGGCCAGCTCTCGCCGGTCATGTTCGCCGATCCGCAGGAAGGACCGTATGGTGATCTCGTCAGTCCCTTCGTCTTCACGGGCAATCTGCCCTTCGTAGCCAGGGACGCCGTCGCGCTGCTCTTCGTGGCCGACGAGACGCCGCAGACGTACGACTACAGCATCAGGCAGCTTCCGCCCGATGCACGTGATATCCGCTGGTGGCAGGTCTCGGATGTCGTCGAATCCGTGACGTCGCAACCCGGCATCGTGCCGGTCATCAGTACGCGTTCCACGTCGGACAAGCCCTTCCTCGAATTCCGCAAGCTGGATGCGATGACGCATCCGATCGCTACCATGCGCATTCCCGTTCCGGTGACGGCGCTGGTACCAGGCCGTTACGAACTGCGCCTCGTCAGACGCGGGACGTCCGACACCATCGCGACGAAGTTCCAGATCCTCTGGGAAATGATGCCGCTGAGTCTCCGGAATCTCAACTACGCCGTCGACATCATGCGCTACATCCTCACGGACGAGGAGATGGACAGGATCGACGACGGTCCGGATTCCGAGCGTCGTGCCAAGCTCATGGATTACTGGCGAAGGCAGGATCAGACCGGAGCCACCACGTACAACGAACGTATGGCCGAGTACTTCAAGCGTGTGGACCAGGCCTTCTTCGCCTTCAGTACGATACAGGAACCCGACGGCGCGAAGAGCGAACGTGGAAAGATCTACATCCTTCACGGCCCGCCGACGAACGTGAGCCGCAAGCCGACGTCAGGCGATCGCCCGGTGGAGATCTGGACCTATGCCAATGCCGTGAACAAGACGTTCACGTTCGAGATCGACGACAAGGGCATCTACCGGTTACGCAAGATCGCGGCCACGACGGGCGATCACTGATCGGTGCCTCTCGGTTCCCATGCCTCGCCGCCGCAGGGAACGTAGTCGTCCGTTACGTGTTCGTCGAGGATCGAGCAGAGCTGGTTCGTGGGATTGAAGTACCGGCATTTCCCGCAGAGCGTTTCCTCGGAGATACGTTCGATATGCTCGTTGAAGCGCTGGTACTGGACGTAGGCGGGATAGACGCCGATACCCCAGATCAGGAAGAGGGTGATGTACCAGGTATAGTCCGAATACGTGTTGGCGTTGTAGATCATGGCTGCGATGCCGATGATAGCCACACGGAAGATGGCTGCGGCGACGATCGATCCCGTCGTGTAGTACGGTCGGTCGGTAGCGTATTCCGGCTCCCTGGTGCGGAGCAGGAACATGTCCAGTATCTGCTCGCCTGTCGAAGGTCGTGTCATGGTCATCCTGCGTTGACGTTCGATCGGACATCCCATTTTGTATGGGATCATCTCTCTATCTTGACGTATCCGAATAATACCACTCTTGCGTCAGACATGGCTTCCACCATCAGGATCCTCTCGGATCATCTCGCCAATCAGATTGCCGCCGGTGAAGTCGTGCAGCGCCCAGAATCCGTCGTCAAGGAACTCGTCGAGAACAGTATCGACGCCGGGGCCCGGAACATCACCGTCGTGGTGAAGAATGCGGGCAAACAGCTCCTCCATATCGTGGACGATGGCGGGGGAATGTCGAAGGAGGACCTTCTCCTGGCGCCCGTGCGCCATGCCACGAGCAAGATCGCGTCCGAGCAGGACCTCCATTCCATCCGTACCCTCGGATTCAGGGGAGAGGCGTTGTCCTCGATCACGGCCGTCGCCGACGTCGAGATACGCAGTCGTCAGGCCGGCGACGACACGGGGTGGTCCCTTACGGTGCGCCCCGGAGTGGAAGCGGAGATCAGACCCGTTGCCGGCGACGTAGGGACGCAGATATTTGTCCGTAACCTTTTTTACAATGTGCCGGCGCGGAGGAAGTTCCTCAAGTCCGACCTGACGGAATTCCGCCACATCTCCGAAACGATGCAGCGTCTGGCATTGTCGCGTCCGGATCTCCGGTTCACGTTCCATGACGGAGACGTGCTGGTATTCGACGTGAAGCCGGGCGATCTGCGCGAGCGGATCGCCATGATCATGTCCCTGGACGCCACGCATGGCCTCCTCGCCGTGGAGGGGGAGGAGGGCGGCATCTCGGTGCGTGGCTACGTCGGCATGCCATCGCTGTCGCGCCAGAGCAGGAGTGGACAATTCATGTTCATGAACGGCAGAGGCATCGTGAGCCGCGCGCTCGCCCATGCCGTAGCCTCCGCTTACGAACATCTGCTCGATCCCGGCCAGCACCCGGTCTTCGTCCTTCATTTGACGCTGGATCCGCAGCGCGTCGACGTGAACGTCCATCCGCAGAAACATGAGGTGAAGTTCGACGACGAGCGCCTCGTCTACCTGCTCGTGCAGCAGAGCGTCGCCACCGCGCTGCAGAAGGCCAACGTCGTACCGTCCTTCATCGGCGATGCGGGACTGGCGAATGCACCGTTGCAATCCCTTCCGCGTTCGCCGCAGGGAGCGCCCTTCATCCTGAACAGGTTGACCGGCGAATTGCAGCCCGCACCGTCACAGGGTACGTCATGGTCGTTCGGTGGTGGTACCGGCAGTGGTTCCTACCAGGCACACCAGACCGAGCGGCCCTTCACCGAAGCGGCCCGGCGAGGATATCAGGAACTGTTCGCAGGGACGACCGCGGGCGACAGTTCCGTTTCGACGATCCTGTCCGCCTCCGGGGGATATCTCGTGACCACATCTGCCGAAGGCATCGTCGTCATCGACCAACAAACGGCCCATGAGCGCGTCCTGTACGAACGGGCATTGCGGCAGACGGCTCCGGCGGAAGCGGCGGGCCAGGCTCTTCTGTTCTCCGTACGCCTGAGGTTGTCGCCGTCGCATGGAGCATTGTTGCGGGAGTATCACGACGAGTTCATGGCGCTCGGCTTTCGCCTCGATGTGGAAGCGGATGGCAGTGTGGATATCCATGCCGTTCCGTCCGACGTCCGTCCTGGTAACGAGGAAGACACGCTGACCCATATCCTCGCGACCTTGGAAGATGCCGGCAGGCTTCCTCCCGAGCGCCGCAAGGAAGGTCTGGCGGGCGCCTTCGCACGACGGCAGGCCGTACGGCGGTCCGACCGCCTGCAGGGTGCCGAGCAGCAGGCTCTGGTGCGCGACCTGTTCAGTTGTACCGTGCCCCATACCAGCCCACGTGGCGAGCCGACCTACGTGGTGATCACCTTCGACGAGCTTGTCCAACGTTTCCGCTGAAAAGTCATGATGCGACCCCTCCTTGCACTGCTGTTCGTTTTCGTCCTCGGGGTTCCGGGGGCTTTCGCCGCGGAGGACGTGGACTACGACAGACTGGTCCGATGGATGGAAGGAACCTTCAGCAGCGCGGAACATGCACGGCGGGATACGGCCTTCATGGATATGACGCTGCACGTCAAGCGTATCTGGCCGGACCGCAGGGACGGGGCATGGTTCTATGTGGAGCTGTCCCGTGTGGATGCGGAGGACAAGCCCGAACGCCAGATGGTATACCAGGTCATGCGTGTGGAAGAGGGAATGATCGAGAGCATCGTATGGTCCGTCAGGAATCCCGACGCCGTACGCGGCGCCTGGGCCGACAGTACGATATTCGAAGAGCGCAGCCAGAAGGACCTCGTCCGGCGTCGTGGCTGCGAGCTGTACTTCCAGACCGATGCCGACCGTTACGTGGGTGGCACGCACGGTATGGCCTGTGCAAGCGACATCAAGGGCGTTTCCTACATGACGTCGACCATCACTGTCATGGCGGACGGAATCATGATCTGGGAGCGGGGGTATTCGCCCACGAACGAGCAGCTTTTCGGCTCGAAAAAGCAGGGCTACGTCTTCCTCCGCAAGTGAGGTTGGCCGCCGAGGATCGTCTTCCTAACTTTGCAACGGCAATTTTTCGGTACACATCGCGGATACCATGGCAGCTTCGACCAATCTCTACGCTCTCATTCTCGGCGCATCCAGCGGCTTCGGCCGCGCCGCCGCACGTGCGCTCGCCCAGGATGGCATCAACATCATCGGAGTGCACCTGGATCGTGCCGCCGGCATGAAACAGGTCGAGGAACTGCAGGCCGAGCTGACCGGACTTGGCGTGGAACATCACTTCTACAACATCAATGCCGCCGATGCGGAACGCCGCGCCGAGCTGATGCAGCACATCAGGACGCTGTTCGAAGGCAAGCCGGGAGCCACGATCCGCCTCCTCCTGCATTCGCTGGCCTTCGGTACGCTCAAGCCCTTCATCGCCGATACGCCGAACGATGCGATCTCCCAGAAGAACCTGGAGATGACGCTCGACGTGATGGCCAACAGCGTGATCTACTACACGCAGGACGTCGTCCGCCACGGCCTCATGGGTCCCGGCGGCCGTATCGTCGGTCTGACCAGTGCCGGTGCCACGCGGGTGCTGCCGATGTACGGCGCCGTCTCCGCCGCCAAGGCAGCGATGGAATCGTACATGCGCCAGCTCGCACTGGAACTCGCACCTCTCGGCATCACGGCCAATTCGATCCGCGCGGGTGTGACGCATACGCCGGCCCTGGCCAAGATTCCGGGCAGCGACGTGATCATGAACAACGCCTTCATGCGCAATCCCTACCACCGTCTCACGACGCCGGAAGATATCGCCAACGTACTGCGTCTGCTGGTCAAGCCCGAAGCCAACTGGATCAACGGTGAAGTGCTCGGTGTGGACGGCGGTGAAGACGCCATCGATCTCACGTGGTGGAAGCCCGGACAACAGTGAAATGATACGACGTGGCGGGAGGTTCCACGGAACCTCCCGCCACCCGTCGTCACAGATATTCGATCACATCGTGGCGGGTGAGCACACCGCCGACACGGCCGAACTCCTTCACGACGACCATCGGCACATCCTTCAGAAGATTGATTCCCTCCTGAACGTCCGCATGGGCATCGAGGATCGGCATCGGCCGTTCCATGAAGTCACGGATGTCGCGTTCGATGGTGGCCCGGTTCTCGATCACGGCACCCATGAGCTTGTTCTCGCGAACGGTTCCCACTACCTCTTCGCCATCGATGACGGGAACGTCGGAAACCTCGTATTCGCTCATCAGCGACAGCGCTTCCTGTACCGTCGCGTCGGAGGGCAGGGAAATCAATGCGGGCAGCTTGCCTCGCGTACGCTTGGAAGCGATGACGTCGCGCAGCGTAAGGCGGTTGTTCTCGAGCAGATCCTTTTCCTGCAGCCACTCGTCGCTGTGGTGCTTCGTGAGATAGCGTTCGCCGGTGTCGCAGACGATGGCGACGACGACGGCTTCCTTCGGGAGGAGCTTGGCCACCCGCAGGGCTCCGGCTACGTTCATGCCCGATGATCCGCCGCAGAAGATGCCTTCCTCGCGTGCCATGGCACGCGCCGTCATGAAGGCTTCCTTGTCTGGGATGTTGATGATCTCGTCGATGAGATTGAGATCGAGGTTCTGCGGGATACGCTCCTGCCCCACACCTTCGATGAGGTAGGGAAGGGCTTCCACCAGACGTCCCGTGTCCTTGAAGGTCTTGATGGACGATCCCACGGGATCGGCGCCGATGACCTTGATGGAGGGGTTCTGGTGCTTGAGGTACCGTGACGTGCCGGTGATGGTACCGCCCGTACCGATGCCCGATACGAAGTGCGTGATGGTGCCGTCCGTGTCGCGCCAGATCTCCGGGCCCGTCGTCATTTCATGGATGGCAGGATTGGCCGGATTGTCGTACTGGTTCAGCATGATGGCGTTGGGGAGCTCTTCGCTCAGACGCTTGGCCGTGTTCCAGTAGTATTCGGGCGAGCTCATCTTGGCAGCGCTCGAGACGATAAGGACGTCGGCGCCGAGGGCCTTGAGGTAACGCACGCGCTCCTGCGAGGCCTTGTCCGTCATGATGAAGAGGCAGTTGTAGCCTTTCAGCCGGGCCGCCAGTGTGAGGCCGATACCCGTGTTGCCGCTCGTGGGCTCGATGATGAGTGCACCGGGCTTGATGCGGCCTTCACGTTCGGCCGCTTCCAGCATGGCGATACCGATACGGTCCTTGACGGAGCCACCGGGATTCCTGCTTTCCAGCTTGACGTAGATGGTGGCATCGATTCCCTTCGTGATCCTGTTGAGCCGGACGAGTGGAGTATTGCCGATGAGTTGGAGGACGTTGTCGTATACCGTCATGATAGCTCTTCTTCCAGGAGTTGTCGTTCGTACATATCGGCATAGATGCCGCCCTTGGCCACGAGTGTCGCATGGTTGCCTTCTTCGGCGATCCTGCCGTCGTCGAGGACGACGATGCGCGTGCAGTCTTTCACGGTGGAGATGCGGTGCGAGATGAAGAGCGTGGTACGGTTCTTCATCACGTTCCTGAGTCCACTCAGGATGCGCTCTTCCGTGTCGGTATCGACGGCGGACAGCGAGTCGTCGAGGATGAGGATGCTCGGATCGGAGAGGATGGCCCGGGCCAGGGATGTGCGCTGCTTCTGGCCACCCGACAGCGTGATGCCGCGTTCGCCCACGACCGTTTCGTAGCCGAGGGGAAGCGTCTCGATATCCTTCGCGAGCTGGGCCGTTTCGGCTGCACGCTCGACGTCGGCATCGGCTGCGTCCGGGCGTCCGAAGCGGACGTTGTTGCGGATCGTTTCGGAGAACAGGAATGACTCCTGGGGCACGACGGCGATGCCGCCGCGCAGGACGCTCAGCGGGATGTCGCGTACGTCGTGACCGTCGATCGTCACACTGCCGCCCGTGACGTCGTAGAGTCTGGGAATCAGGTTGATGAGCGACGACTTGCCGGCGCCGACGGCGCCGACGATGCCGAGCGACGTGCCCGCCGGAACGTGGATGGAGATGTCGTGGAGTACGGAACGTTCACCGTAGCTCAGCGAGACGTTGTCCAGTCTGAGGTCGCCCTTCAATGCCGTGATGGACGTGTCGGTCCGCTCCGAATCGGCGATCTCCGGTGCATGGCTGATGATCCGGCCGAGTCTGCCGATGGATGCCGCACCGCGCTGGATCATACCGGTCACCCAACCGATGGCCGCGATCGGCCAGAGGAGCTGGTTGAGGTAGATGAAGAACTGCGTGAGTTCACCTACGGACAGCGCCTGCTGCATCACCTGCCATCCGCCGACGGCGATGACGACGATGTAGGAGATGTTGAAGAGCACCGTCATGGACGGCATCATGAGCGACTGGATCTTGGCCAGGCCCATGTTCTTCCGGTAGTAGGTCTGGCTCAGTTCGTCGAACAGGACGGATTCGTGGTCTTCCCTCGAATACGCGCGCACGACGCGGACGCCGGAGAAGGTCTCCTGGGCATGGGTCGTGATGTGCTCGTATTCTTCCTGTACGGAGCGGTACAATTCGTGGATACGGCGTCCCAGCTTGTACGTGGCCCATGCGATGAAGGGCACCGGAACGAGGATGGCGACCGTGAGGGTGGCGTTGAGCATCATCATCCACGAGAGCGCGAAGGCGAAGGTCGTGATCGTATTCGCCGTATACATGATGGCCGGGCCGATGAATTCGCGCACCGCACCGATGTCGTTGGTGAAGTGGGCGAGCAGCGATCCCGTGCTGCGATCATGGAAGAACCGCTGGGCCTGCACCTGGAGTGCGGCCACGAAGTCGTTCCGCAGGTCTTCTTCGATGAGGCGCGACATCAGGATGATGGTGCGCCTCGTGGCATACATGAAGATGCCGCTGCCGATGGTCAGCAGCAGGATCTGGGCGATGAGCCACCAGATGTCCCCCGCCGTCGTCGTCGTTTTCAGCGTGTCGATCGTCTGCCCGACGACGCGCGGAATCGTCGTGGAGCATACGTTCGACAGCGTGATGAAGACGAGGCCCCAGACCATCTTCGACCGGTACCGCCGGAGATAGGGGAGGAGGCGGCGCAGTTCGCGCAGCGCCGATTGTTTCGGTTGATCGGCCATCAGGCGACCGTTACTTCGTTGCACAGATAGACGTCCTGAATGGCGTTCAGGATGGCGACGCCGTCGCCGAGCGGCTTCTGGAAGGCCTTGCGGCCGCTGATGAGCCCCATACCGCCGGCGCGCTTGTTGATCACGGCCGTCGTGATGGCTTCGTTGATGTCGTTGTTACCGGAAGGGCCACCGCTGTTGATGAGGCCGATGCGGCCCATATAGCAGTTGGCGACCTGATAGCGGCAGAGATCGATGGGATGGTCCGTAGCCAGTTCCGTGTACATGCGCTTGTCGATCTTGCCGTAGCTCGAACCACCCATGTTCAGCGCTTCGTAGCCGCCGTTGTTCTCGGGGAGTTTCTGCTTGATGATGTCGGCCTCGATCGTCACGCCGAGATGGTTGGCCTGTCCCGTGAGGTCGGCCGACACGTGGTAGTCCTTGTCCGTCTTGAATGCGCTGTTGCGGATGTAGCACCAGAGGATGGTTCCCATGCCGAGTTTGTGGGCCAGAGCGAAGGCCTGTGCGATCTCGACGATCTGGCGTCCGCTCTCCGGCGAACCGAAATAGATGGTGGCTCCGATGGCGGCCGCACCCATGTCGTGGGCCTGCTTCACGGTACCGAAGAGTATCTGGTCGAACTTGTTGGGATACGTCAGCAGTTCGTTGTGGTTGATCTTGACGATGAAGGGGAACTTGTGCGCATACTTCCGCGCCACGCTGCCGAGAACTCCGAAGGTGGAGGCTACGGCATTGCAGCCGCCTTCGATGGCCAGGCGGACGATGTTCTCCGGATCGAAGTACATCGGATTCTTCGCGAAGCTGGCGCCCGCGCTGTGTTCGATACCCTGATCGACGGGCAGGATCGAAACGTATCCCGTACCCGCCAGACGTCCGGTATTCAGGATCCAGTTCAGGTTGCGAAGGACGTGCGTCGAACGATCCGAAATACCGAAGACGGAATCGATGCTCGTGGAAGACGGAACGTGGAGATTCGCCCTGGGAATCGTGGTGGACGTGTGGTTGAGGTAGTAATCCGATTGACTTCCGAGAGCTTCGACGATACGGTTGATCATGACGGTATTCGGGAGAATGGAAATGAAGCGCAAAGATACGGAAACAACGAAGGGCCTTGCATGCGCAAGGCCCTTGACGTAGTCGGACGATATTTCTTACACGAATCCCTGCTCAACCATCCTACTTGACGACCGTGAAGACACGCGTCGTCGTGTACGGTCCGGACAACATCCGCAGATAGTAGATGCCGTTGGCCAGATCCCGCGTGTCGATGTCCAGGGAGTACTCGGCCGACGGACCGACGTCCGTGGTGATGGTGCGGACGATGTTGCCCATGCCGTCTACCACCTCGAACATCGTGGCCAGCTCGATACCCGTCGTATACGTCACGGACACCATGTCCTGGGCCGGGCTCGGATACGGAGCCATGAGGCCGAACTGCTGCGCTCCGAACCTGACGAGGCGGCCTGCCGTGAAGCAGACGCGCTTCATTTCGATCTCTCCCGAGTCTCCCGATGGAATCAGGCAGGACAGGTTGGTGGCGAGGTCGGCGGTGATAGGAAGTGTCGAGTCGATGTTGAGGAAGACGTCGAACATCGGCGTCATGAAGTCGCCGTTCTGCAGATACGTGCCCGGTGCCGCCGTTGCGCGGACCGTCAGCTCACCCGGTACGGACTGGTCGGGCGAGAACGTCCATCCCGTCTGTTGCGGATTGATGAAGGTGCCGTTGAAGCGCATGTAGCGGGCCGGATACGTGAAGCGTACCGTGACGTCCGTGATCCGGACCGTATCCAGGTCGGGGAAGGTAACCCGGACCGGGGTGGGAACGGCCTGGCCGACGATACCCGAGGGAATCGTGCCGAAGCGCAGATCGATCGGCGTGCGTACACCGCGGCCCGTGGCGTTGATGTTCAGGCCCAGCCCCTGATCGTTGGGAATCGAATAGGAGACGTTGTAGGTCATCACGGCCGTCGGGCTGAAGACCAGCTCCAGCGTGCGGTTGCCTCCGGCGGGAACGATGAAGGCGCCCATCTCGGAGAGCGAGAAGTTGGCGACGTCACCGGTGGCGACTGGGGCCTGGCAGACGAGGGGGAACTGTGGATTCGGATTCTGGATGACGATCGTGGAAACGGTCTTCGTCGCACAGGTCAGTACGTCACCGAAGTCGACCGGTGGCAGATCCGAAGGCTTGGTGCCGACGCCCGTGACGTCGACGCACGACTGCGCATAGGGCGGCATGTCGTCGGGTCCCGGCTTGCCGTCGTGCATGATGCAGACGCTTACCGTGCGTATACCTTCGGCCTGCGGCGTGAAGCGTACCTGGAGTGTGAGCGGAGTTCCGTTCGGCTGGATGGTCACGGCCGACGACGGTGGGGGAGATACCCACGTGAAGTCGGCTTGCGACGCCGCGAAGTCCACGCTGTAGATGGTGAGCGGGCTTTCCGCATCGGAGTTGCCGATCA
Organism: Candidatus Kapaibacterium thiocyanatum; assembly: GCA_001899175.1. NCBI lineage: Bacteria > Pseudomonadati > Bacteroidota > Eximiradiia > Eximiradiales > Kapaibacteriaceae (SeqCode) > Kapaibacterium (SeqCode) > Kapaibacterium thiocyanatum (SeqCode). Next base: position 761,754 of record MKVH01000024.1, read on the forward strand.
CGACCGTCCCGATTTCGGGCGATTGCTGAAGTACCGTCCACGGGCCGAAGGTATAGCCCTTCGGATCGATGACGGGCAGATAGCCCTTGCCCTTGGCTTCACCCACGAGCGGCGTGGACTGACCGGCGACGGCTGCCGTTACGGTCACGACGTGACTGTTCCTGTCCTGCGGTTCGTAGCGGACGGGAATCGGCAACGTGTCGCCGGGTTGGAGGGTGCGCGGAGTGCCGGGAAGTGTGAGCTTCAGATGCGGATTATTCGGATCCGACGGCGTCAGCGACGTGATGGTGGCCGGATCGCTGCTGAGGTTGCGGATGACGATGACGTCGTTGTTCACGGTGAGGAGGCGGCGCAGACCGAAGTCCACGTTCGAGATGCTGAGCTCCGGTGCGAGGATCTGTGCACGCAGGTCCGTGATGGGCGTGCCGCATTCCGTAGGCAGACCGTAGGAAATGACGGCGGAGCGGACACCGCTCGTGCCCACGACCGGTGTGAACGTGATGTCGGCCGTCAGGCAGCCGCCCGGAGGAATGTTGAACGGACCCGACGGGGTCACGACGAATTCACCGCCCGGCGCTACGCTGAGGGTACCGGACAAGGGCGTGGGGCTATCGTTGCGCAGCAGGCAGACGCCCGTGATGCTGAGAGGCGTGCCGATGATGGTCTTGCCGAGATCGGCCACTTCCTGGACCTTCCAGGTGCATGGAGCGAGGCCGTTCCCTTCGAGAACGAGCTGTGCCACGGTATTGCACGTGCCTTCGACCGTCAGGGTGCCGGTCCGCATGCCCGTTCCCGTCGGCTTGAACTCGAATTCGATGGCGATGCACTGTCCTGGTGCGAGGCGTACGTTCCTGAGCTCGCCCACCACACGGAAGTCTCCACCGTTCGGACCACCGACCGTGGCCGTGGAAACGACGACGGGATAGTCACCGGTGTTGCAGAGCAGGGCGGTGAAGGCCTTGGACGAGGACTGGCCCTGTGCTGTGGGGTCCATCGTGACGGACGGCGACGAGAAGGACAGTTCCGGTGCGAGGACCTTGAAGGAGGAATCGCTGGCATCCTGCGAGGCCGGTGCCGCACAGAACTTGGAAACGAAGACGTCGGTCAGACCGTTGTTCGGCAACGTGATCGTGCTTGCGCCGGCGAAGGTCCTGGTACCGGTATAGGAATCCGTTTCGTAGACGCAGCCAGCGGCATCGGTGACGCGCTTCGAGCTGTACTGGAAGCTCGGCGGAGCCCCGGCGTTCGGCGTCAGCCGCGCATAGCCGTCCTTGTCGTAGATCACGTAGTAGGAGCGGGCATTGTTGTCGTTGTAGCGTACTTCCTCGTACTGCATGGTACCGCGGTTGATGCCTACGCGGATGAAGCCCGTGAACCGGCCTGCGACGACCACTTCGGGGTCACCCGTCGCATTGTAGCGGATACCGATGGCACTCGCGTCGGCGGTACAGCGGCTCAAGCCGTTCCCCGTGCCGTAGGCGCCCCAGTCGAGGGCGCCGTCGGCCCTGAACCTGAACACGAACATGTTGCGCGTATCGAGGTCGTTGGGAGCGAAGGACAGCGGCAGCGAGCCGAAGAGGGCGTTCTTGCTGCTGAAATATCCTGCCACATAGACGTTGCCGGCACGGTCCACGACGTGCCCGATCACCCGCTCGTCATTGTTGCCGTTTCCTGTGAGGAGCGTCGTCTTGACGATCTTGCCATCGGCATCCATCTCGACGAAGTAGCCGTCGGTATTGCCTGCCGTATTGTTCACGACCTGCGTGCCGAACCTCGACGGTCCGTCGAACCAGCCGGAAGCATAGACCTTGATGCCATCCTGGGTGACGGCTACTGCCGCAGCCGTTTCTGCGCCTGCGCCACCGAGTTGCGTGGCCCAGAGATAGCTGGGAGTGGCCGATACGCTGACGCGCACGCGATACCGTATGCCCGGGCGTGGCGGAAGCCATTTGTAGCTGAGACCCGTGACGTCGGCCTGGATGGTGTTCCATGTCTGGCCATCATCCTCGGAGAACTGGAGCAGGACGGGCGTCGTGGGTTGAACTCCGGCCCACTTGATGGTGACGGTGTCGCACGACGAGACGATCTCTCCACCGTTGGGGGAAGAGAGTACGACCTGTCCCGTACCGCCCACGAGCGTGATGGCCTGTGGGCACGGGCTGCCGTTCAGCATAAGCTGTGCCGTGCGGAACTGGCGCATGCCCTGCTGGGTGAAGCGCACGACGATCGTCGCTTCCACGCCCACCGGCAGCGTCATGTTGACGGGATTCGTATTGCCGTTGATCGAGACGAGGGAGAAGTACGTGCTCGGTGTCACCGTCGCCGACGTGATCGTGAACGGTGTGTTCTGGGGCGTGATCTTCACCGTCGCCGTCTGAGAACTCGCCGGTGCGGGGTCGCCGCAGTACAGAACGGGATCCGATATCAGTACGGAGGCGAGACTTCGTGGTGGAGTCACGTATTGTACCGTTGCCGACGGACTGGGGTTGCCCCGGAGAAGCGTTACCACCGCAGTGCGCAGGCGAGCCTGGTCATTGCATACGAAGGGGGAGCGCCATTCCAGCGTACAGATGCGGCGGACCTGGGTTTCGAGCGAGAGGTAGCTGTAGAGATCGACGAGCTTGTCTTCCGTCGTGACGATGGCCTTGCCGCCCGTGTTGTCGCAGATCTGCTGCAGCACCGGGTGGGTCGTCGTTTCGAGGATCGTGATACCGTAGATCTTGATGCCCTGGGCATTGGCGCTGTCGGACGTTCTCTTGACGAATTCGTTCGGCTTGTCCATCAGCGGGTTCGGGTGGCCGTCCGTGAGGAAGAAGACGAACTTCGGGACGTCCTGGGGACGCGTGCGCATCATGGCGAAGACGTTCGGCTCGCCGTCGAAGCACATCTCGTACTTGGTGGCCGTACCGGGCTGGATTTTCTTGATGGAATCGATGAGGACGTTCGGCCGTTGCTCCCAGTCGCAGATCAATCTGCTGATGCCGTCGAAGCCCAGAATGGCCACGCTCGTGTTCGGCGTGAAGCGTATCCTGTTGATGAAGGCCGTCACCGCGTCCTTCACGTATTCGATGCGCTTCTTGTTGCCGACCGTCTCGCCCATGGAGTTGGAGACGTCGACGACGAGCAGGATGCTGGCGGCCGGATCTCCCACGATGTCGCGGCAGCGTTGCTGCACCGTCGCGGTAAGATCCTGTGGTGCGCCGTTGGCAGCCGTTTCCACGACACGGAAGTCCGTGCTCTTCAGATCGGTGTATCCATTTCCGGCCGGATCGAGGGCGATGTAGTCGGCCGTGATCGTAGGAAAGTTGGCGGTGTTTACGTTGTACACCGCAAAGTTCTGTGCCCTCATCGCAGCGCCCGACAGCAGGCATGCGATGACCATGATGCACAAGTATCGAGCGAAGCGTATCGTTCGAGACATGTTCTCCTCCTACTCCATCGTCGTAAAACGGTAATTCAAATTCACGCGTGTGTCACCGCATCTTCCAGCAACCGCAGCGAGCGATTGTCGGCGTCCAGTTCGGCCTGGACGCCGAGGGGAAGCACGAGCTTGCTCTTGACGTGGCCGAAGGGCAGACCGTAAACGGCAGGCAACTTCAATGACGAAATACGATCCTGAATGACTTGCTGCAAGGGGAACGACGGTTCGGACCTGCTCGTACCCTTCGCTTCGCAATCCCTGAAGTTGCCGAGGGCTATCCCTGCACACTGCTGCAATTTCCCTGCCAGCCATAGTTGCGTCAGCATCCGGTCGATACGATAGGGCTCTTCGTTGATCTCTTCGAGAAAGAGAATGGCTCCGTTCGTATCGATCTCGTACCTGGTGCCCAACGTGCTCACGATCATCGCGAGATTACCTCCCGTCAGCCGTCCGCGCGCCAGACCAGGAGAGAGGACGCGGACCTGCGGATCGGAAAATGCCGATGAGCGTCGTTCGGCTTTCGTCGGTGCCTGCAGGACGACATCCGTCATCGCTGTCGTCGTGAAGGCATCGAATGTGGAAGACGCCACCGGACCATGGAATGTGACGAGGCCACTCAACTGCTGTACGGCGATGAGCAGCGCCGTGATGTCGCTGAAGCCCATGATGATCTTTCCCGCTGCCCGTATGGCCTGGAAGTCGAGCATCGGCAGGATGCGCATCACGCCGTATCCGCCGCGGCCGCAGACGATGGCGTCCACCGTAGGGTCGTTCACGAAGTCCATCAGTTCCCTGGCCCGTTCCTCGTCGGGTGCGGCCAGGTAGCCGTAGCGCTTCGACACATTGGCGCCCAGTTTGACCGTGACGTTCCATCGTTGGCAAAGAGTGATGAAGTCCGACAGCTCCTTCGTCATGACACCACTTGCGGGGCAGACGATACCCACTGTCTGGCCCGGTGCGATGGCGCCAGGACGTATCAGAGGGCCTGCCGTTCCTTCGCTTGCGGTCGTTTCCGAACCCTTGTCGCGAGTCATGGAGGAGGCTACGGCGGGAAGCGCCGTTGCCGCGGCCAGGCTGGTTATGAAGCGACGTCGATTCAGACTCGTCCCCGGATTGCGTTGGATCGTTCAACTCCTTCAGCAAATGTACGAATGTGAGGGAGTTGGACAGAGGCCTTTTTCTGGTCGTACAATATCAATAACTCACGGTATCACGTACGGTTACGGTGGAATGCACCGATGGGGAAAACTTTTCTCCACGCGATTCTTCCATTCCGAAACCGTATATTCGTGGCTACGGAAAGGTGCAAGAGTGGTTGAATTGGCACGCCTGGAAAGCGTGTGTACCGGCAACGGTACCGCGGGTTCGAATCCCGCCCTTTCCGCAACCGTCCCTCCGGGGTCATCGAGCCGCATATGAAGGAAGTTTCGCAGCAGGCAATGGAGTCGTCAGCCGAGGATGAAGCAGTCATACGCGACATCCTGGCCGGTCATACGAATGCCTTCGCAAAGCTGGAACGGAAGTACCGCCGGATCGTCTCCTTCCTGATCCGGAAGATGATCCGCAACGAAGAAGATGTGGAAGATCTCGTACAGGAGACCTTCGTAAAGGCTTATGCGGCCCTACCGTCCTTCCAGTTCGAATATCCCTTCTCACGCTGGCTGTACAAGATCGCATCGAACCGATGCATCGACCATCTGCGGAAGCGCCGCTTCCAGTCCGTTTCACTCGACGAGCCGATCGCTACCCGCGATGGCGGGGATCTGTACATGGATCCAGCCGACAAGGGGCATACGCCCGATACGGCATTGCTGGCGAAGGAGCGGGCACAGTTGCTGCGTGAGGCACTGGAGACGATGCCGGAGAAGTACCGCGAAGTCATCCGCCTGCGCCACGAAGAGGAACTGGACTATCTCGAGATCGCCGAACGACTGAAACAGCCTCTCGGCACGGTCAAGGCCCATCTCTTCCGCGCCCGCAAATTGCTCTACAAGAAGCTGCTCCGTCATGGAAGCCACTTCGAGGAGTACATGACCGACGAGGACAGGGAATGACGGCGAAGCGCCGCCGGCCGTTATGGCCGTGGGTGCTCATTGGCTTGCTGGGCCTGGTCGTGATCGTTCTGCTCGGCTCGTTCGTCTGGCGACTGTTCAATCCACCCGTGACGCCCTTCGTGGAAGGTGACGGGAACGGAGCCGGACAGCGGCAGGTCATCCAGGTGAACATCGTCAACGCTTCCAGGGTCGATGGCGCGGCACAGCGTGCCATGGCCTTCCTTCGGGAACGTGGCTTCGACGTCGTCGAGATTTCTTCGGACCCGGCAACGGCGCAGCGTTCCCACGTCATCGACCGGCTCGGCGACAGACTGTCGGCCGAAAAGGTAGCGAGCGTCCTCGGTATCGCCGATACGCTCGTCGTCTCCGATATCGATTCCATGATGTTCGTCCGCGCCAGCGTGGTGCTCGGTACGGACCTGGAATCGCTCCCGCTCTTCAACGATTGATACTTATTCCAGAGGAACATTCTTTGGCCGGATATACGAAACCCCGTACGCAGAAAGGTCGCGCAGTCCTGTGTGCACGTATCGCCCAGGACAAGCTGGCACACGATATCCTGATCCTCGACCTGTCCGAGATCGAAAGCGCACCCGCCGATTTCTTCGTCATCCTTACCTGTGATTCCGAATCGCAGATACGTGCCGTCGTGGACGCCATCGCCACGAACGTGAAGCAGGTCGGCTTCGGCAATGCCCGCACCGAAGGACGGAACACGTCGTCGTGGGTCATCCTCGACTACTTCGACATCGTCATCCATGTCATGCTTCCCGATGCCCGTGACTTCTACAAGCTCGAACGCCTGTGGGGAGATGCGAAGGCCTTCACGCTGACGTCTGCCGGTGCCGCCAAGGCGGTCGCGACGACGAAGGCACGGAGGGCCGAGTAAGATGATGCAGCAGTATATCGAGCCGCACATCCGCACCGCCCTGACGTCCATCGGCGTCGATGCCGACACCCCGATCCATTTCGAGATTCCGCGTCAGGAGGGGCATGGCCACCTCTCGACGACGGTCGCCATGTCGCTCGCGAAGATCCGCAAGAGCAATCCCCGCGCACTGGCCCAGGAACTCGTGACGGCGATCGGAGAGAACGTGCCTCTGGTCGAACGTATCGATATCGCAGGTCCCGGCTTCATCAACATCACCTTCGCACCGGCCGTCTACCATGCCATGCTGCGCGATCTCTCCGCACTTGGCGCGACCATCGGCAGGAGTGACGTGGGTGCAGGCCGTACGGTCAACGTCGAATACGTGAGCGCCAACCCGACGGGGCAGCTTCATGCAGGACATGGCCGCAACTGCGCCGTCGGCGATACGCTGGCCAACCTGTTCCAGTGGTGCGGTTATCATACGACCCGCGAATACTACTTCAACAACGCCGGCAACCAGATGAACATGCTGGGCAAGAGTATCTATGCCCGCTATCGTCAGGTGCTCGGCGACGAAGACTACCCGTTCCCCGAAGACGGATATCATGGCGACTATCCCCGCACGATCGCCGAGGAGATCCGGAACGAAGTGGGCGATCGCTATCGCGAGGAATCCGCCGAAGCTCTCGTCTTCTGCCGCAAGCGTGGAGAAGAATGGTGCTTCGCCGCCATCAAGCGTACGCTCGACGTGCTGAACATCCATCACGACGTATTCTTCAACGAGGACTCGCTCTACAGCAGCGGCAGGGTGGAACAGACCATCGCCGATCTCCGCGCGAAAGGACTCGTCTACGAGAAGGATGGTGCTACGTGGTTCGCACTGTCGCAGCTCGGACAGCAGCAGGACAAGGTGATCGTGAAAAGCACCGGCGAGCCGACGTACAGGCTTCCCGACATCGCCTATCACCGCGACAAACTGGAGCGAGGTTTCGACGTCATCGTCGACATCTTCGGCGCCGATCATATCGCGACCATTCCCGACGTCCTGGCCGGTGTGCAGGCCCTCGGCTACGATACGTCGCGCGTGAAGGTCGTCATCCATCAGATGGTGTCGTTCATCGAGAACGGCGAGGCCGTCAAGTTCTCCAAGCGCTCGGGCAAGTCCTTCACCCTCGACGATCTCATCGATGAAGTGGGAGCGGACGTCGTCCGGTTCTTCTTCATCATGCGTGCCGTGGGTACGCACCTCGAATTCGATCTGGGACTCGCGAAGGAGGAAGGGGACAAGAATCCCGTCTTCTATCTTCAGTATGCCCATGCCCGTATCTGCTCCATCCTGCGCAAGGCCGCCGAGAAGGGCGTCGCCATCGACGAAGGAGCGGACGTCGGCGTACTCGTCCATCCGAAGGAGATCGAACTGATCACGCTGCTGTCCCGCATGCGCACCGTCGTCGAACGGGCCTGCGAGCATCTCGAACCGCATACGCTGGCCGAATACCTGCGCGATCTCGCAGCCGCGTACCATAACTTCTATCATGACTGCCGCATCCTCGGAAGCGAACCCGCCCTGGAATCGGCCCGTCTCCTGCTGGCCGATGTCACCCGTCGTGCCATGTACAACGGCCTGATGATTCTCGGCGTGAAGGCTCCGGAAGTGATGTAAGGTCCTGGTGTTACGGGGACCTGGCCGATTTCGGACGATACGGGTGAAAACTCAAAACCGGCGAGAATCGTCCACATCGGTCGGGTTCCACCAACCATGAAGAACTGCATTGTCCACGCGTGAATACTTTTACGACCTTTCCGACAGAGGTATACTGTCGCTGAACGGTCTGGAACAGGACGATCCCTGGTTCGTGGATTTCTTCTACAGGCGTCTCGCACCCACGGCCAATCCGATGTTCCCGGACTACCCGTTCGTCAGCCGCTGCGGCGACGAAATGAACTACGTCAAGCCTGCCGATACTCCCATCGTGTTCACGAGAATGGAACAAGGACGTCTGTTCTATGGCATCTCGTTATCCGTTCCCTTCAATGCCGCGAGTCTGGTGTACTCACCCGATGGCGTTCTCTATCACGCAGCGCCGGTAGGTGAACGGGGCCGCCTCGTTCCCGCTCTGGCGACGGAGCTGGGATGTCATATCGAGCACTGGGGCCCCATGTACGCTCTCCACGATCCGTCGACGGGTGTAGCGACCGTGATCCCGCCCATGACGATTCCCGACGGCCTGCATCTGCTGAGGCCGAAGGAAGATAACATGTGCGTCGGCTGCGGCATGGCCAATCCGTGGTCGCTGCGGTTGAGCTTCGTCTTCGATGAAGGGGATGGAGTCGTGCGCACGTGGCTCGCTCCGAACGAACGCATGAATGGCGCCATGGAAACGGTACATGGTGGCTTCGTGTCGTTGCTGCTCGACGAAACGATGGGCAAGTCCCTGAGCGTTCGTGGTATCAAGGCGCCGACGGCACAGTTGAACGTCCGGTTCCGTGCGCCGATGATGATGCATGTCCAGCATGAAATCCGTTCGTGGATCGAACGGATCGATGGCAGGAAGAACTTCCTCAAGGGTGTGATCTGCAGGGCCGACGACCCCGATCGTGTCGTCGCCGAGGCCGATGCTCTCTTCATCACCGTTCGTCCCGAGTCGATTCCACAAATCGTATGAACCCTCCGAATCTGATAACGTTCTCCATCTGGGTCGGTGTCATCCAGGCCGTCATGGATCTCTACGTCCTGTCGAGATGGACGTCCTTCGTGCGCGGTAACGACATGAATCGATGGTGGTACCGATCCTCCTGGATCGTCGCCGCCGTGATGTTCTGCATCTACTGGTACGTCGTCTATCGTCGTCACTTCTTCCGCATGGATGGCTTCGATGTCTTCCTGTTCGGCATCGTGACGCTGTGGACATTGCCCAAGATCGGCATCCTGCCCGTCCTGCTCATACGCGACATCGTCCAGGGAATCCGTTGGATCGTCGGGAAGATGCGCAGACCGGCAGCGAAGGTGTCGCCCGTGGAAACGCAGGCGACCCACGACGGTACGCGTCGTGCATTCCTCTCGAAGGCGGGATGGGCTACCGCCGTGGTGCCGTATGCCATGGTAGGCAATGGAATGTATCGGACGCTCTACGACTTCAAGGTCCATCGCATCGACGTTCCGCTGCCCAATCTTCCGAAGGCCTTCGACGGCATGCGCATCGTCCAGATCTCGGACGTCCATGCTGGCTCCTTCCCCGACCACCGGCCGTTCCAGGAAGCACGCAGGATGATCGACGAGCTCAAGCCGGATTCGATCGTCATCACGGGCGACTTCGTCAACGCCCTTCCGCGCGAACTCACGACGCTCGGACGCGAGCTCGAGCTCCTGAAGGCGCCCGAAGGCGTCTATGCATCGCTCGGTAATCACGATCATTACAATACCGCCGAAGAACATCGACAGTTGATCAAGGCTATCGAGGACCGGGGTATCGACCTCCTCGTCAATCGCCATCGTCGTCTGTCGATCGGTAACGAGTCCATCGTCATCGCAGGTACGGACAATACGGGATTCAAGCAGCAGTATGCCCGGCTGGGCAGTACTCTCGACGGTGTGAGCGAGAACGATGCCGTCATCCTGCTGGCGCACGATCCGACGTACTGGGAAAAGGCGATTCTCGGCAAGACGCCTGTGGGCCTCATGCTGAGCGGCCATACGCACGGTGGACAGTTCGGGGTGAATCTCCTCGGCTTCGAGTGGAGTCCGGCGCAGTACGTCTACAAGCAATGGGCCGGACTGTATCGTACCGGTTCGCAGTACGTGTACGTGAATCGTGGCCTCGGCACGGTCGGACCTCCCTTGCGTATCGGAGTGCCGCCGGAGATCACCGAGATCACGCTACGTAGAGCGTGAGAATTTCCGTATCCATTACAGCAGGTGAGTATGTCCGGGGATATCGACCGTACCTCGAAGGATAACCGTGACGGACAACGTTCCGTCGGCGGAGGTTTGACGAAGTGGGACTACATCTTCGGTCTCACCGTTACGATCTTCGGATCGGTAGGGGCGGGCCTGCTATGGAATGCACTGGGATTCCATGAAATGAAATTCGGCATGGCTGCCGGGATAACGGCCATCGTCCTCATGCATGGCCGACCCCACCTGCGGCGTTCGTTCCGCTACTGGGCATTGCGCACCATCGTCTTCGCCATCGCAATCGTCAGCGGTCACCTGGTCCAGGGTGGCGTCACCATATGGCTCGAGACCACTGCTTCCGACATGCCGTCGTGGTTGGCAGGCTTCCCGGGTACCCTCATGGGAATATGGATCGTGGCCGCCATCCTGCTCACGACCACGGAGCGTATCTCGAGACGGAACACGATCAGGATGCTCCTGACCTGGGCTCCCGTCGTGGCGGTGGTATGGACGATCATCAACTATACGAGTCAGGCCCTGTTCGGCTGACCTGCGAGATAGTCGAAGGCCACACCGGCCAGCATGGCCGCTCCGTAGATCATGGCCCGTTCCTCGGGTGCGAACTTCGGATTGTGGAGGCCGGGCATGTGATCCATGCCGTCGGGGCGTCCACCGAGCATCCAGAAGCATGCCGGCATATGCTGCGAATAGAAGGCGAAGTCCTCCGCCCACATCTTCGGTTCGAAGTCCGATACCTTGTCCATGCCGAACATGGATTCGGCGACGTTCCGCGCGAAGCGCGTGGCGTCCTCGTCGTTGATCAGAGGGGGATATCCCTTCACGATGTCGATCGTACCTTCACATCCGTGCAGGGCGCAGTAGTCGCGCGTCTGTCGCTCGAGATACTCCCATGCCTGTTCACGCCACACATTGTCGAAGGCGCGCAGCGTTCCCTTCATTTCCACGACGTCGGGAATGATGTTCGTGGCCGTTCCGCCGTGGATGCTGGCGATCGTCAGCACGCCCGGATCGAGCGGATTGCGGCGCTTGGTGATGAGGGTCTGAAGATGCTGGATCAGTCCTGCGGCCGCGAGGATGGGGTCCTTGCCCTTGTGCGGCTGTGCCGCATGTGCCGCGAAGCCGCGTATCGTCCAGTACAGTTCATCCGCGGATGCGAGCATCGGGCCGCTCACGAAGGATACTTCACCGAACGGTACTTCGGGGTTGATGTGCTGACCGAAGATGACGTCGGGTCTCGGTCCTTCCAGTGCACCTTCGGCGATCATGATGTTGGCCCCACCCGGTACCTTTTCCTCACCGGGCTGGAACAGCAGCTTCACGATGCCGTTCAGTGACGATTCGTTCTGCTTGAGCATGCGGGCCGCGGAGAGCAGCATCGTCGTATGCGTGTCGTGTCCGCATGCATGCATGACGCCCGGACGTTCCGAGCTGTATGGCAGGCCGGTCTCTTCCGTGATCGGCAGTGCGTCGATGTCGGCACGGAGCGCGACGCATCGACCCCCGCTGCCGATATGTGCCACGATGCCGGTGCCGGCGACGACGCGATGGTCGATGCCCATGTCCTCAAGCTGTTTCCGGATGAAGGCCGACGTCTCGAATTCCTGGAACGACAGTTCCGGATTGCGATGCAGGTGCCGACGGATATCGACGGCCTGCGGAAACATGGTTTCGCTGAGGGAGAGGAAGGGAAGCATGGGATAGGGGATCGCTCTTGGTGGATGTCAGTGATGAAGGGTCGGCGCATGGTCGTAGATGGCATCGCCCGTGAGGTCCAGCGAACGGATGTCTCCATGATCCTCGTGGATCGTGACGAACAACGGACGTCTGCTCGGCGGGATTACACGTGCCGTAGGGCTCGACCGTTCCGATAGCCACGCGGCGATGGTGGTGCTCAACGCGCCGGTACCACAGGCGCCGGTCTCCGCTTCCACGCCACGCTCGAAGGTACGGACATGGATCGTTCCGTCCTCGTCGACGGCATAGACATTGACGTTGACGCCACGTGCGAAGGCCGGGTGATGCCGGAAGGGGAGGGCGATGGTGTCGAGATCGGACGTTCTGAGATGCTCGAAGGCGATGCCGAGATCGGGTCCGTAGAGAACGATATGGTCGGAATTGACGTTCACGTAGACCGACGGCACGGAAATGCCGTGCAGCTCTCCTGGAGCCAGTTGGCGTACTTCCTTCGGTGCGGGGAACTCCAGCGTGACCATGTCGTTGCCGGAGAGCGTGGCCGAATATCCTTCTCCGGACAGGGTGAAGTCGATGACGTCGTCAGCATTCGTCTCGGCCCCGTTGTCCAGCGCGAAGCGCACGATGCATCGTCCCCCATTGCCGCACATCGCACCGTGCGAACCATCGGGATTGAGGAATTCGCCGTTGAAGCCTCCAGGCATGACGTCCTGCAGGACGAGCAGGCCTTCCGCCGGCGGGAGATGGAGATGCCGTCTGTCGCACAAGGCCGGTGCCAGGGCGTGGAGGCGGGTGAGGTCGAGATGTTCGACGCGGTTGTCGATCACCACGAACCGGTTTCCTGCGCCCGACATATGATGGATGGTCATCGCTGGGCTCCTTCGAGAATGGCGACGAGTTCGTCGTGGATGATGCCGTTCGTGGCGACGATGCTGTCCTTGCCGAGTACGAACGGACGATTGTCGTAATGCGTCACGGTGCCCCCCGCTTCCTGTACCATCAGGACGCCGGCAGCCATATCCCATGGATGCAACGATACTTCCCAGTAACCGTCGAATCGGCCTGCGGCCACGTAGGCCAGATCCAGTGCGGCACTTCCGAGACGACGGATGGGAATGCCCTGTCGTATCATCGATACGAACTGATCGATGCAGTGGTCCGGGTTCTCGTTCACGTTGTAGGGGAAACCCGTCACGAGAATGGACTCACGGACGAACTCCGTGGCCGTTACGTGCAGGCGTCGTCCGTTCAGCCAGGCGCCTTGACCCCTCGTGGCCGTGAACAGTTCGTCGAGGGATGGATTGTAGATCGCGCCACAGACGAGCTCTCCGTGGATGACTGCGGCGATGCTGACGCAGAAGACGGGTATGCCGTGAGCGAAGTTCACCGTCCCGTCCAGGGGATCGATGACCCAGTGAAGATCGGCATCGGCACGGGAGGCTCCGCCTTCCTCGGCGGTGAAACCGCTGTCTGGGAAGACGGACCGGAGATGGTCGACGATCAGCTGCTCGCAGCGGATGTCGTATTCGGTCACGATGTTATGGAGACCTTCCTTGGACCGGCGTTCCATGACCGTGCCGAACCCCTCGCGCAGGAGAAGGCCGGCCGTACGGGCCGCCTGGACGGCGGCGGCGAGGAGATTGTCGTGGTTCATGCAACAAATTTACCAATGGCTGGTTCGTATCTTTGCCCTATTCATGTCCAATACTCGCAACGGCATGCAACATTGTTCGCACCCTACGGCGGTGTCGTGGTGGCCACGGCTGATCGTGGCCCTGTTCATGGGGATCTGTACGCTGCCGTCGATGGCACAGTACAACAACTTCGCCACTCCCAGGTTCATTCCTAAGGGACCCAACGACTACGATACGACGGGAGTGAAGCGCGCTACCAGGTTGTCCGAAGAATCGTCCGGTCTGCTCGAGCGGGAAGTCGACGCATCGACCTACGTGCTCGGACCGAACGACGTGCTGACCATCAGCGTGTGGGCGAGCGAGTCCGTCCACCTCGACCTGCCGATCACGCCGGAAGGCAAGATCGTCATCCCGCGTGCCGGAGTGGTATCCGTCAAGGGGCTCACGCTGGACAAGGCCCGGATCCTCATCACGGAAGAGATGTCGAAGGTCTATCGTTCGGCGAAGATCGACGTTTCCCTCAAGCGCCTTCGTCAATTCAAGGTCTATGTCCTCGGTGCCGTCCGTGTACCGTCCGTCGTATCGGCGACGGCCGCGGACCATGTCTTCGACGTATTGCAGAAGGCAGGAGGGACACTCGATACGGGATCGGTGCGTGCCATCACGGTCATGCGTGAGGGCGAGCGTATGCCGCTGAAGGTGGACCTGCAACGCTATCTGTCGAACGGCGATCCGAACGGCAATCCGACGGTGCTGGGCGGAGACCGTATCATCGTTCCGCTGCGCACCCACAAGAATGTGATCGAAATCAGCGGCGAGGTGCCGCGAGAGGGGACCTACGACTTCGTCGAGGGAGACTCCGTGTCCACCCTCATTCGCTTCGCCGGCGGCTTCCTGCCGTCCGGTGTGCTCGACTCCGTGCTCCTCGTCAGTATCGAGGACGACGGCCGCCATCTCAAGGAACAGTTCCTGGATCTTACGTCGTGGCGCGATACATGGTATACCGGCGGAGCACTGCCAGGCGATCTTCCGCTCCGTTCGGGGGACCGTCTCTACATCAGGGCCATTCCACGGTGGAAGGAACGCGAAAGCGTCGTGATCGCAGGTGAGGTGACCTATCCCGGAAAGTATCCCGTCACTCCGCAGGTGACGCGGGTCACGGACGTGATCATGGCCGCGGGGGGATTCACGGACAAGGCTTCGATCGAAGACGCCGTCATCATCCGTACGAGCGAACTGAGCCTCGAGGACAAGGAATACGAGCGTCTCAAGCGCCTTCCGCCATCCGAAATGAGCCGGAACGAACTTCAGTACTACAGGACGAAGTCGCGTGAAGTCAAGGGCATCATGTCCGTGAACTTCAAGGATCTGTTCGAGAACAACAGCAAGGAGAACAATCCGGTCCTGCGCGATGGCGACAGCATCTACGTGCCCAAGCACAATCTGTACGTGAACGTCACCGGCAGTGTCCGCAATCCGGGTCGTATCGTCTACAAACCCGGACTCGGATACAGCGACTACATCTCGCTGGCCGGCGGATACGGATTCCGCGCCGACGAAGCCGCCACCCTCGTGATCAAGGTAAAGGGTGATCAGTTCCCGGCGGATTCGAAGAACTACATCATCGAACCGGGTGACAACATCCTCGTTCTGGACGAACCCGAAACGCGGTTCATCGACATCTTCACGACGTCGCTGACCGTGGCCACGCAGCTCGTCACCATCGTCGGTGTCGTACTCACGATCGTGAATCTGAGCAACAGGTAACCAACATGAATGAACCGACCGGACCGACCGAAGAACAGGAGCCGATGTATCTGCTCGCAGCATATCGCACGTACCGTGGCACCTACGTCAAGGTCTGTGTCGTCGCCCTCGTCGTCGTCATCGGTTTCAGCTTCATCATGCCGTATACCTACAAGAGCGGCACGACCATCATGCCGCCGGAGCAGAAGACCGGCGCCGGTGGCCTCTCCTCGCTCATGCAGGCCGCTCCGATCTCCATCGGCCTCGGCGGAGCCGAATCCAACCGGGGATCCCTGCTTTTTGCGGAAATCCTGCGCTCGCGGACGCTGCTCCTCGGTGTGGCCGATACGCTCAAGCTTCGCGAGACGCCGTTCTTCAACGACATGAACGACGAAGAGCTGGTCAAGGACCTGGACTCGCGCATCGCCGTCGATACGCGCAAGACCGGCACCATCAGCGTCGACGTCCAGATCAGTACGGGCTGGTTCCCGTTCGGGGACAAGACGACGCTGGCGGCGAAGACAGCGGCAGACGTCGCCAACGCATGCCGTGTCGTACTCGACAGGTTGAACCGCGAGAAGACGGTGACGCAGGCACGGAGGTCGCGTCAGTACATCGAACGCGTGATCGCTTCCAACAGGGCATTGATCGATTCCCTGCAGGCCGTGCAGGAGAAGTTCCAGAAGGAGAACAAGATCATCGCCCTCGACGAACAGATGATGGCCATCGTACAGAATGCCGTCATGGTCGGTACGGAACTGGCGAAGGCCGAGCTCGAGCTCGCGATGGTCCAGCAGGACTTCCAGCCGTCATCGCAACAGACGATCCTGCTCCAGCGCAAGGTCGAAGCCCTGCGCACGCAGTACGACAAGGTACAGCGTGGTGGCCTGGTCCAGACGGACGGCTTCTCGATCCCGCTCGAAAACGTTCCCGCGCTTACGAGGACCTATACGAATCTCCTCCGCGATCTCAAGATCAAGGAGCAGCTCAACGCCTACCTCGAGACGCAGCGGATGCAGGAGTTGATCCAGGAAGCGAAGGACACTCCTACGGTCGTCGAACTGGATGCCGCCGTAGTGCCGCTCAAACGGGCTTCGCCGTCGCGTGTGCTGATGGCCGCGCTGACGCTGCTCCTCGTCACGATGGGCTTCGCCGCATGGGTGCCGTTGTCGGCCGTACTGCGATCGAGGAAGGCTACCGTATGAAAGACTTGGGTGTCTGAGGATGAAAGGGACGGTGAATAAGGGATTTGTCTGTCTCCTAGATGTGTTGGGCTTTAAGAGCCTAACAGACGATCAGATGGTACGTGTGGTAGATACTTTAGAAGATATCTGGAAGAGGATACTACCTGATGCACTGTCGGCCCATATTGGAAACGAACGGAGGTTGGAAACCCCTACAGCATTGTTATTCCAGGATACTATCGCGATTGCTTTCCCTCTCACGGGAGATCGTGTTATCGCACAGACAGTATTTTATGCAATAAACAATAGTATCGGTTTGCTCTATTGCTGTTTGTTGGCTGATGGCATTAAGGTGCGGGGAGCGGTTGGATATGGTACTATATACGTCAGAGAACACGGAGTCTTTGGTACGGCAGTGTATGATGCGAGCTCAGAATATGAACGAGCAAACTGGGCCGGGATCCACTATACACCTGAAGCTGCCAAACTGATAGCAGGATGGATAGGATGGGCGGCAAGGGAAGGTACCAACGTGTCAATTCCATATCAGGGAACGGACCACCATGAGTTCGAGATACAGTTTCCGTTCTTCCGTATTCCATTCAAGGATGCTGACAATAGTAAGAGCGTATGTGATCCGAATGTACAGAGGCGAGAATCTCGAGTTGCCATACCATGGCCCAAGGACTATCGGCTCGTCATGTCGACAGCGCAAATCCTAGGTGTTGATCGTCGAACGGTGAGTACACAGATCCATGCTATTCTTGACCCGGAATTGGAACATGCAGATGATTGTGTAAAGTTGAAGATTGCTAATACCTTGGAGTTCTGCGATAAGTATCTTCACAAGTTTCCACAGGTCAATTCGCCAGTGGAATGGTATGGCCCGCTGCCACCACCAATGAAAGAGTCTTCTAGTTGATGGAGTGGTCTGGTTCGCTAGAATTCTGAGGTGATACTACGAAGCGAATGAGGATGCTCTTCTTCCAAAGTACCCTCACCCCAGGAACTTGTTCGCTTCCTTGCGTATTTCCGCTGCCAGATGATGAAGGCCACGATTCTGCGTGGCATCGGCGAGGGGAAGGTAGCGTTCGAACGTATTCCGCACGTAGATCAGCGGATTCCGCTTCAGGTTGAAATAGAGACAGCGGAAGTTGTCCAGCCGGGCTGCGAGCTTGATCAGCAGACAGTCCTCACCGGCCGACTTGAGGACCTCGGCATGAGCGATGTCGACGGTGTCCGGATCGGTCTTGTGCTTGGAAAGATCCTTCGTGAGCGTCACGACCAGATACGTCACATAGCTGCCGAAATTATAATCGAGGACAGCTTTCGTGATGGTGTCGGAATCCTCGAGAACGTCGTGCAGCAGGGCAGCGATGAGAAGGTCCGTATCGTAGGCGCCGAGCTCGTCCATCAGGATGCGGGCCACACGTGTGCTGTGATAGAAGTAGGGCGTACCGTCGTTCCGTTTCTGGAATTCGTGGACGTTTCGGGCCATTTCGTATGCGTCGAGGACGCGCGAGATAGCGAGGGGTTCCACCTTCGCAGCGAGCCGTGCTTCCAGTTCCTCGTAGGAGAGGAAGGTCCTGTTGTAGAGATATGAACCCGGGTCGAGCATGATCTACCTGTTACCGTTTGCGCGTTGCGGTTCGCCGTCCCATGAGCTCACGGGCTCCGTCGAGGGCGGCCGAGGTGACGTCGACGCCACTGAGCAGCCGTGCCACTTCCGTAAGTGCGGCGTCGGTATCGATGACGGAGGCCTGTACTTCCGTGATGCCGTCGTGTTCGGTCTTGCGTACGCTCACGAAGGCATCGGCCAGCGATGCGATCTGCGGCAGGTGCGTGATGCAGATGATCTGATGGCGTTCGGCCAGACCTTTCATCACGTCGCCGACATGACGGGCCACACGGCCACTGATACCGGTATCGATTTCATCGAAGACCATCGTCGCCATCGCTCCCTGACGTGCGATGGCGCGTTTGACGGCAAGCATGACGCGTGAGAGTTCACCGCCGGAGGCCACCCTGCCGAGCGGTTTGGGCGATTCGCCGGCATTGCCCGAAAGCAGGAATTCGATCCTGTCGATTCCCGTAGAACCGAGTTCGCCGGTGACGTGGTGGACGTTGAAGACGGCCGACGGCATACCCATTTCGTGCAGACCATCGTTGACGAGCTTCTGGAAGTCCACGATGAAGGTGGTCCGCTTCTTCGAAAGCTTCTTCGCCAACGTCATGGCGGCGGTACGTGTCTCTTCCAGGCGGCGCTCCGCGGCGGCCATGGCTTCATCCATATGCTCGAGCGTATGGACGTCCTGCTCGAGGCGCTGGCGTTCCTCCACCGCACGATCGAGCGTGCCGTACTTGCGTACGAGGCGTTGCAGCAGGACCTGCCGTTGACGGAGTTCTTCCAGACGTTCCGGACTGAAGTCCTCCGGGTCGGCATAGGCGGCGACGGCCTTGGCCGTTTCCTTGATGCTGACGAGGGCGGCATCGAGTTCGGGCAGGAAGCGTTCGAGATCGGGCGCGAAGCCCGTCAGTGCCTTCAGATGCTGATGGGCGTTCGTGATGTCGTCATAGGCACTGCCTTCTCCGGTATAGAGAGCGCTGTGGGCGGCGGAGGCATGGGCGACGACCTGTTCACTCGATTCGGCGCGTCGCAGTTCTGCCGCGATATGCTCGTCTTCACCCGGTTCCGGGCCGATACCGGCGATCTCGTCGAGCAGGAACTGCAGGCGTGTACGTTCGGCATCGACGGAATCGGAGCGATCCAGGATCGTCTGCAAGGCCGTGCGTGCGGCCGTGACGGTCGACCATGCCGTACGTACGGCATCGGCATCGGCTGACAACCCGGCAGCGGCATCCAGCACTTCGAGATGACGTGCGGGACTCAGCAGGCCATGCGTATCGTGCTGACCATGGAAGTCCATGATGTGTTCGGCGAGGTCGCGTACGACCGTGGCCTGTACCGGTGTGTCGTTCACGAAGCAGCGCGACGTGCCCGACGAGGTGAGTTCGCGGCGGAAGACGACGTCGGTACCATCCCATCCCAGTTCCTTGTCCTGGATGGCCTTCACGAGGGCGGGCATCGACGAGGAGTCGAAGGTGGCTTCGACCACGGCCTTGCGTGCTCCAGAGCGGAGCATGTCGGACGACATGCGCTCACCCAGGGCGGCGGCCAGGGCATCGATGATGATGGATTTTCCCGCACCCGTTTCACCCAGCAGAACGGTCATACCGTGCCCGATATCGAGATCGACGGTCCCAATCAGGGCAAAGTCACGGATCGACAGATGGCGCAGCATGCGCAGAACCTTCGGTGAAGCGGATCAGAGGCGCGTAAGGCGCGTCTGGAAAAGTTTGAATGCGCCATAGGATACCAGCGCGAACAGCAGGATCGCAACGACGGGATGCACTTCCTGTCCGATGACGACGAGACCGATGGTGACGGTGTATGTCACGATGGCGATGAGTGCGATCCAGATTGCCGTCATGTCGTGGTATCCAGTAGTACGGTGTTACTCGAAGGATTCGTCGTGGTGCCTGATCACGAATCCGCCGTAGCGGGCCGTGAACCCGGTCAATTTATCGCTCTGTACGCGGACAGCCAAGTACACGCCCGCATCCTTTTCCTCGCGGCTCAGGATTTCGGCGTCCTGATAGAGCCGGGCGACCTCCTTCATGCGGTCGTAGGGAATCATCAGCGTCTGCGTCACGGCATGCTCTTCGAAGGTCTCCTGCATGCGGACGAGCAGGCGCTGGATGTTGATGCCACGCTCTGCGGAAACGAAGACGCAGCCCGGATATTCCGTTTCGACATCATCGAGAAGATGGCGCTCTTCCACGGCATCGATCTTGTTGAATACGAGGAGCATTGGAATGTTCTCGGCGCCCAGGTCATGTAACGTTTCCGTCACCACCCTGATGTGGTCGCGGAAGTGTTCGTTGGCGACGTCGACGACGTGGAGGACGACGTCGGCTTCGAGTGTTTCGGCAAGCGTCGTGCGGAACGAAGCCACCAGTTGGGTCGGCAGCTTGCGGATGAAGCCTACGGTGTCGGACAGCAGGGCGCGTTGTCCGCTCGGTAGCGCGAAGGCGCGTACGGTGGTGTCGAGCGTGGCGAACAGTCGGTCCTCGATATGGACGTCGCTTTCGGTGATGACGCGCATGAGGCTGGACTTGCCGGCATTGGTATAGCCCACGAGAGCGAAGCGGGGCATGCCCTCGCGTGACTTGCGCTGTACCGAGCGCTGGGAGTCGATGTCGGACAGCTTGGCCCTCAGACGCTGGATGCGTGTGCGGTACATGCGTCGGTCGGTCTCGATCTGCGTTTCGCCCGGGCCCTTCGTTCCCACACCCCCGAACTGCTTCGACAAGTGCGTCCACATCCGCGTCAGGCGGGGCAGGAGGTATTCCAGTTGGGCCAGCTCCACCTGCGTGCGCGCCTCGACGGAGCTGGCGCGCGAGGCGAAGATGTCGAGAATGACGCCGCAGCGGTCCAGAACCTTGACTTCCAGGGCTTTCTCGAGGTTGCGGACCTGGGCCGGGCTCAGGTCGTCGTCGAAGACGACCATGCTGCAGCCATTCTCCACCACCAGTTCCTTCACTTCCTCGATCTTGCCCTTGCCGATCGCCGTCGAGATGTCCGGGCGCTCGCGCTCCTGATAGAGGCGTGCTGCCACGTCCGCACCCGCCGTGTCAAGCAGGAGCGTAAGCTCGTCCAGGTGTTCGGTGACGATGGCCGGGTCGGATCCTTTGCGGACGACGGCCACGATGACGGCCCGCTCACGCGGGAGAGTTGCGATTTCGTACACGATGAAAAGAATACTCCAGGAAGGTGTCTGCAAAATTATCACGCGGCGGGCACGTAGTTTTGAGGATATGACGCGTTCAGCATCTTTTCTTCTGGCCATCGCCGCGGTCCTGTGCTGCCTCGTACCCGTTACGGCACAGGACGATATGGGGCCGGAGCAGCCCCTGATCTATACCGGCAGTTCGGAAACGATGATCGGGACCGGGCCGACGGAGTCAGGCACACGGGAATATATCGGCAAGGTACGGTTCCAGCAGGGGAACGTCATCGTCACCTGCGACCGTGCCTTCCACTACCTTCTGCTCAACCGGGTAGAGCTCTACGGCAACGTCAAGGTAGTTCAGGGGACGATGACCATGCTCGCACCGCTCGCCACGTATGACGGCGGCAACTTCATGACCGACGCCCGTGGAGGTGTGACGGTGATCGACGGGAACAGGACCATCAGGTCGACGAAGGTCTCCTATTCCACCAAGGCCCACGTGGCCACATTCGTCGACTCCGTCCGCGTGATCGACGACTCCACACGCATCTGGGCCGATACCGTCATCCACGAACGCGACACGCGCATCAACAGGGCGATGGGGCGCGTCGTGATATCCGATTCCGTCGGTACGGCCTGGCTGTCCGGCGCGCGCGCCTATCACGACCGGAACAGGGGCTACATGCAGATCACGGGTGATGCTTCGGCATGGCAGTGGGATCCGGACGAACAGGATACCATGCACATCCGCGCCGACTCGCTCGAGACATGGCGGGGCGACTCCGCGTTCTATCTGGCCAACGGGAATGCGGAAATGGTCCGGGGCTCGGTCTCCGCACGAAGCCGGCGAATGAAGTATGCGATGGACTCGGGAATCATCATGCTCGAACAGGATCCGATCCTCTGGAGCGATTCCATGCTGCTCAAGAGCGACACCATACGTGTGGACGCGCCGCAGCACGCCCTGCACAAGGTCACCGGAACGGGAAATGCCATCATGGTCAATCATACCGATACCGTCCATCCCGACCGGTTCGATCAGATCAGCGGGCGGGAAATCGTCATCGGCATCGTAAAGGATACCGTGCGGAAGCTCACGGCCGTCGATAACGCCAAGAGCATCTATTTCCGTACCGAGGATGAACGGGGAGAAGGAGTGGCGCGGTTCACCAGCGATACGATCGTCGTCGACTTCATCGAGGGTCGTCCCGAAGACATCTACTGGCTCGGTGGTGTGGCCGGTGAACATCATCCGGAGAATCTCGTCATGGGGCGTGTCGAGGAATTCCGTCTTCCCGGTTTCCTGTGGCGGACGGACCGACCGCGCATGAGGGCCCTGCCCATACCCTTCAAAGCCGTGGAAATAAAAACCGGCGAGGGGATGTAACCAAATTCCCGAACGTTAGTTATCATCGTCGTGAGCCACCTACGGAGGGACAGTGCTGCGGCGTTGTTTACTGTGTACACTTCTGTTCGGTTTGCTGGCCGTGCATCTTTCCAGGGCACAGCAGGAGAGGATATTACCCAGGAAGGGCGGATCGTCTCTCGAAGGAACACGGTTCATCGTCGGCTTCATGCAGAACGAACTGGAAGAGTTCCGCGCCGCGCCGCGCCTGCAGATTTTCATCGCCTCCCAGTTCGATGCCGTGGTCACCATCGACTATCCGGTATTCGGTCCCGTCGTCCGCTATGTCCGCGCCAACTCGGTATTCACCGAAACGGTACCAGCGTCCTATGCTGCCATATCGTCGGAAACGGTGCAGGAACTCGGCATCGGCATCACGTCCGACGTTCCCGTCGTCGTCTATACGGTGAATACGCTGGCGGCATCGACGGACAGTTACATCGCCATTCCGATCAAGCATCTCGGAACGGACTATCTCACCGTCTGCCGTCCTAACGACCGGTACAACCTGTCGTCTCCATCGGCCACGCTGGATACCGTGGTGCGTTCCAGTGAATTCATGGTCCTCGCTCCCGAGGACGGCACGGTCATCGAGGTCACGCCCTCCGTCCGGACATACCGAGGACAGGCAGGCGTTACACAGACCGTGACATTGAACAGGAATCAGACCTACTTCGTGAAGTCCGCAAGGACACCGGTCGGTACGGGTGATCTGAGCGGAAGCAGGATCAGGTCCTCCAAACCCGTCGCCGTGCTGTCGGGCCACATGCGTACCTCCATACCGAGGCGGGATGTGTACTCGAAGGACCACCTGGTCGAAATGTTGCCCCCGATCGCGAAATGGGGGAAGCGCTATGCCACGACGCCGTTCGCCCTGGTACGGAACGGTGACTACGTGCGCATCGTCGCTTCCGAGGACAATACGCAGGTCACCTTCTCATCCGAACTCGGCTCTGCATCCGTGCAGTTGAACTCCGCCGGTGAGAGCATCGAGTTCCAGAACGTCGACATCCCCATCCTCTGGTCGAGCGACAAACCGTTCCTCGTCGTCCAGTTCATGCCGAGCAGGCAGCCGACGGACACGACGGAGAACATCGATCCCGCCATGGTCGTGGTGCCGCCGATCGAACAGTTCGTGAGTTCGGCGCTCATACAGTTCCCTACACTTGAAAAGCAGGACGACATACCGGGGCAGACCTTCCATTTCTTCATCAACCTCGTCGTCGAGGAAACGGCCCTGCCTACGCTCACCATCGACGGGACGCTTGCCACGACGATGGTGCCCGCACTCGCGACGCAGGTGATGGCGGGTACGACGCTGCACTGGGCCCAGGTGCGCCTGCAGCCCGGCGTGCATTCACTGACGTGCGAGGAAGGCACGTTCTCGGGCGTCATGTATGGAACGAGCCGGTTCGACTCCTATGCGAATCTGTTCGGCGTATCCTACGAGCCACAACCGGTCGAGGATCGATCGCCGCCGACCTACAGGCTCACCGTCAACTGCGGTACGGTGGAAGGGACGATCCAGGATACGAGCCGCACGAACGTGCCGAAGGTCGACAACGTTACCGTGCAGACGGCCTATACCACGAACTTCCGCTGGAACATCTCGCCGCCGCTCGATACGAACGGTACTACGGAGTTCTATGCGAGTGTGAAGGATCCGTGGCAGGACGGCGTGATCACCATCCATTCGTACGACGACCAGGGGAATGGTCGCGAATGGGTCTATCGCTACGATGCTCCCGACATCGCCGTGCCTCGCGACGTCCAGCTCGCCTCCGTCACGGGCGGGGACTGCGACACGGTGTGGATACGTAATCAGGACAGTACACCCGTGCATATCAGGAACGTGAGGCTGATCGGAGATGTGCGATTCTCGGTGACTCCATCGAGGAGGGACACGACGCTGGCCGCGCACGATTCGATCTTCGTCATCGTGTGCTTCAGGCCCGATTCGACGGGAGACGTAGGACAGGCCACGCTTGCGGTGGATCTGCCATGCGATCTCAGGAAGGACATCGATGTACGCGTGACGACATCCGCTTCTCTCGTGGCGCACGATCTCGACTTCGGTCCGGTGCGGATCGGCGATACGGCCTGTGCTCGGGTGGCGGTGGTCAATACCGGAAGTGTCTCCATCGTCGTCGACACGCTGTCGCTCGCCGGGTCCTTTCCGCAGTTCGTCGTCGACGCCGCCGCTGCAGGACTTCCGAAGACGCTCGCTCCGGGTGATACGATCCTCGTCCGGGTGTGCTTCACGCCGGATAGCATCAGGACATATTCCCGTACGGATACCGTCGAGTCGACACCGGCCATCAACCCGCGCATGTCATATCGGGGACGCGGGATACGACCCGATGTCCATGACGTCGTGATCGACTGGGGACGTCGCCGCATCGGAACGATCAACGACACGACGATCACGCTGGCGAACCTCGGCGAAGCGGCCTGTACCGTCATGATCGTCCGGGAGGAAGGTCGGACCGCCCCCTTCGTGATGACCAGATTCAGGAATCGTAGGCTGTCGTTCTCCGGCAACGATCGCGTGGCGGACCTGGGGAGTTTCCAGCCGGTGCAGGTCGGGCCGTTCGAAGCGCGATACAAGGCGGTCGTGGACTGGCGCTATCACGATACGGTAACGATAACGTTGAGAGGTGTCGGAACGCTGCCCGAAATCACACCGTTCGATATCGATATGGGATCCGTTCTGGTGAATACTCCGAAGGACTCCATCGCGACGGTGCTGCACAGCGGCGGGAATGAGCCCCTGACGCTTCACGCCTTCAGGATCAGCGGTCCGGACGTCGCGGCATTCACCATCGACCCGGCCATGCTCGCACCCGGACAGCAGGGGACGAATCTCGACCGCAATGGACTCATACGTTTCGTGCCCACGCGTTCCGGCGATCACGTGATGTACATCGATGTCGATCATGACGCGGCACCCGCCTATGCGACGATGACATCGCGCATCACCATCAGGGGGCGTGGCAGGACCATCGACGAGAAGGACTACATCTCTTCCATGACGGCACCCGCTTCCGCGATCGCCTGTCATGATGTCCCGTATTCGGTTTCGTTCCGCAACACCGGTGACGTCGACGTCGTCATCGACAGTATCGACGTGAATGCGGGGGGAATACCGGTTCCGCTCGACGTCGTCGTCTTCCCCGATACCATCATGCCCGGGCAGGAACGGACGTGGACGGGAACGACCGTCTTCGATCGAACGACACCATCGAAGATCACGGCTCACATCGTGGGGCGCGACATCGACATCGTCCACGAGAAGAACGTCAGGATCATCTATTCGCCGTCGCAGACGGCGATCACACCGCAGATCACCACCGAGCCGGGCAAGTCGTTCAGCGTCGACATGGCATGGCATACGGCTGCGACTCTCGCATCGTCGCAACCCCTGACCATCACGGCAACCGTGCCGCGCTCGCGTCTCGTCGTCGAAGCTGCGACGGTCGACGCCATCGTGACGCACAACGGAATACAGACCCGTACGACGGTGCGGATCGAGCAGAATGAGCAGCGCTTCGTCATGACGTTCGACAGCATGGCCGTGCCTGCCGACATCACGTGGAGCGTGCCGTTGCTGGCCATGCTCAAGGATCCTGCACAGTTCACGATCATCCTGCAGGCCGGTGAGACGTCGTGTATCGACGGGTCATCGGCGGTGGCGGGAATCGTGGCCGAGCAGTGTGCATCGGGCCTGCGGATGGTGCGGCTCGGAACGATACCGGTCGTGCATGCGGCCGTCCATCCGCAACCTGCATCGGAAAGTTTCGACCTCGAGGTTTTGTCGACGCTGGAAACGGTCGTGAATGTGCATATTGTGAACGTAGCCGGCGATGTTGTGGCACTTGGGCAAAATTTGTCCTTGATAAAAGGCTCGCAGCATTTTAAATTCACGCATTCCGGTTTATCGTCTGGCCTTTACCGGTTAGTCGTTCAGCATGGGAGCGGGGAAGTGAGCGTCCCCGTAATTATCGTCAACTAGGGTGCACGTATGAGGAGACTCGTTTACTTCGTCCTCCTGTTGATCTTCGGATCCGCAGGGATCGTTACGGCTCAGCAGGAACTGGCTGATCCTCTCATCCCGGCCAAGAGCAAGCCGCGGATCTATGTCGGTCCCGTAGCGGGATACAATCGTTCACTGCACTCATCGGGATTCCAGTCGGTCGCCGGTGACGTCCTGTGTCCGGATTTCACGACTGGTACTGCCAATGGTTACTACTTCGGCATGTCGGCCGAATACCTCCTTGGGCGTCCCAAGGATTCCAAGTCGTCGATCATTGCGCGGGTGATCTACAACAATCTGCCCGCCAACTACCGTGTCGATGGAGACCGTCTTCCTTCGGTGGACGAGAACCAGAACATCGTCTACTCGACGGTGCAGCACGTCGCCGAGATCAAGTATTCACTGATCGACATCGAAGCGATCTACAAGCTGAACCTTTTCAATTCGAACTTCGGCGTCGTCGTCGGTCCCACGGTCGGTATTCCGATCTCGGTGAGCCGTGAGCAACGCATGGAGCTGATCGAGCCGCTGAATGCTACGTTCGATCCTTCGCTGTTTCCTCCGGGAAGTGTCGAATACGTCAACGGTGGCCGTGCCATCGTCACGGGCCGTGACAACATCCCCGATCGCGCCGGTGTACGTGTGGCCATCAAGGCCGGAGCGCAGTACGAAATGCCGATCGGCCGTCTGCTCCTCGTCCCCTGTATCTACTACAACTTCGGTATTACCGAAGTGAGCCCCTCCGCGAATCTCCGGATCAACGCGCTGCAGATGGGTGTCGACCTGCGCTTCGCCCTCTAAGGGTGGACGCGCGTCTCCCTGGTAACTCGAACCTTCGTCGTCGTCGGATTGCTGCTATCATTCGATAGCAGCAATTCGTCGGCACAGCATTCTGCCGACGACCCGCTGATGCCGAACGGCATGCCGAGGCTGTACGTCGGCTTCGCCGGAGGATACAATCGAGTCTATCATTCGTCCGGGATGCCGATCTGTTGCCGGAGACGTCCTGTGTCCGGATTTCACGGACGGAAGAGCCGATGGCTACTATGCAGGTATCACGGCTGAATACTTTTTCGGACGCTCCAGCACTTTCAGACCGTCCGTCACCACACGAGTCGTCTACGACAAGCTGCCTGCCAACTATCGCGTGAACGGTGACCGTCTTCCTTCGGTAGAGGAGGATCAGAACATCGTCTATTCGACGGTGCAGCATGTCGCCGAGGTCGGATACTCGCTGATCGATCTCGATCCCTCTTCGAATTCGATCTGTTCGGTTCAGGATTCGGTGTCGCTGTCGGACCCGTGATCGGTGTGCCGGTCTCGGCAAGCCGAGAGCAGCGCGTGGAACTGCTGGATTCTCCGGACGCGAAGTTCGATCCCTCGTTGTTCCCTCCGGGAAGCGTCGAATACGTCGATGGAGGCAGAGGTATCGTCACGGGCCGCGACGATATTCCCGATCGAACGGATGTGCGCATGGCATTCAGGATTGGTTTGCACTACGACATTCCGTTCGGCAGCATGTTCGCCATGTCTACACCATCGGCCTGGCCAACATGAGTCCTTCCGCGAATCTTCGGGTGAATGCGTTGCAGATGGGAATGGGTCTGCGCTTCGCACCGTGAGGACGGCAGGAACCGGATACATCTCTTCGATGGACGGTACGGGATGCAGGCAGGTGCTATTTTTATGGTGCCGTTCCGCTGTGTCCGGGATCCTGATGTCGACGCTCTCCGAACGAGCAGGGGGCGCGTCTCCCGCGGCGGGCATCGCTCCGTAATACTTGGGTCATATCCATGCAACAACTTTGGTCGCCCTGGCGATCCGCATACATCCAGAGCGCCGACGAACGTAACGCCGAAGGCTGCTTCCTGTGCGCATGTGCCGCAGCGACGGAGGATACGCCGGACAATCTCGTCGTAGCGCGTTTTCCATCGACGATCGTGGTCATGAACCGATTCCCGTACAATGCCGGTCATCTGCTGGTGGCTCCGAAGGAGCATCATGGCGATCTCGCGACGCTGGGTACGGCCCAGGCGCACGAGCTCATCGGCGCCGTGCAGACGTCGTTGCGCGTCATCGAGCACGTGATGCGTCCTCACGGATGTAACGTCGGTGCCAATCTCGGGCGTGGCGCCGGTGCCGGTGTGCCCGATCATCTCCACATCCATGCGGTGCCGAGGTGGAACGGGGATACGAACTTCATGCCCGTGCTTGCCGACGTCAAGGTCGTTTCCGACGATCTCGTCGGCCAGTGGCAGCGGTTCCGTGACGCGTTCGCCGAATTGCGCGGAGAAGCATGAGCACGTTCGCCCCGAAGAAGCGTTTCAGTCAGAACTTCCTGACGGATCCCGGTACGGCATCCAGGATCGTGGCTGCGGTCGAGGCCGTGGAGGGAGATCACGTGATCGAGATCGGACCGGGCACGGGTGTGCTGACGCAGCGTCTGCTCGCCGGCCGGTTGTCACGTCTCGTGGCCGTCGACGTCGATCAGAGGGCTATCGATCACGTCGTGGCACAACCCTGGGCGAAGAACGACCGGTTCCGGGTCCTGCACTCGGACATCCTCAAGGTGGACCCGGCCATGGCCTGTCCGGGAGTCCCTGCGAATCATGTCAAGGTCATCGGCAACATTCCCTATGCCATCACCTCCGATATCCTTTTCTGGCTGTTCGACCATCGGCGTACGGTTTCACGCGCCGTCATCATGATGCAGCGCGAAGTGGCGCGGCGGTGCGTAGGTCAGCCGGGCACCAAGGAATACGGAATCCTCGCCGTGGCAACGGCCTTCGCGGCCAGGGCCAAGGTGCTCTTCCATGTGCAGCCGGGAAGCTTCTTCCCGCGACCGGACGTAACGTCATCCGTCGTTCTCTTCGAATTCCGGGAGACGGATCCGTTCGACGTCGACATGCCTGCCTACATGAATTTCGTCCGCGCCGCCTTCAGCCAGCGCCGGAAGGTGCTGTCCAACAGTCTCGCTGAATGGTGTGGCCGGACGCTGGGCGTATCCATCCGTGACCTCGCACGGGAAACCGGTCCGTTCGACCTTGCCAGGACGAGGGCCGAGGAACTCTCGCCGGAGGAGCTCTACCGTTGCTGGAAGGATCTTGCGGACAAGGCGGGGAGGGCATGATGGGCATTGCCACGACGACGGACCAGTTGCGGCAGTTCATGGACAAGATTCGTGCATCCATCGTGAGTTACGACATCTACACGGCCGTCGTCATGGCCATCTACTGCGTACTGGCGCTGGTCTTCTACCCGTACGTTCCGAATGCATCCAGCATCATCCTGCAGGATATGCTCATCGGGGTCACGATCATGGCCCTCATTGTGGCATGGGTCACGACCGAACTGCCCGTCTTCGGCTTCCTGCGCCGGTTCTACATCATTCCCGTCATCTATCTCATGTACGACCAGGTGCATGCATTCGTACGGATCGTGCATCCCGTCGACTACGACCATCTCTTCATCGCCATCGACAGGGCCATCTTCGGTACGGATCCCACGAGGTGGCTGGCCCGGTTCAGCGTGCCCGCACTGACGGAATACCTCCAGATCTGCTACTTCCTCTTCTATCTCCTGCCCATCATCCAGGCCGTCGAGCTCTGGCGAAAAGGGGATGTGGACAGGCTCGACATCTTCGCACGGGGTATGGCCTTCTGTTACTACGTCTCGTACCTCCTGTATTTCGCACTGCCGGCCATCGGACCCCGGTTCACGTTGCATGATTTCGGCATGCTGGACGTCGATCTTCCGGGCATCATCTTCACACCCCTGTTGCGGGACCTCATCAACGTGGGCGGGGGAGTGGCCAGGGGCGTCGTCGACGCGGCAGGCCTGGTCAACCGGGACTGCATGCCCAGCGGGCATACGATGATGACCCTGGTCAACATTCTCCTCGCATTCCGCTTCAGGTCGCGATTCCGGTGGCTGTTCGTCGTCATCGGAGGCAGTCTCATCCTGTCGACCATCTACCTCCGCTACCACTACGTTATCGACGTGCTGGTCGGTGCGTTGCTGGCGGTAGCCGTTCTGCCGGTAGAGCCTTGGGTCAACACCCGGTTACGTCGATTCCTGGAGCGCGGGTGTGTGTGGAAAAAATCTGGCACTTCAATGTAACTTTTACCCTGTACCGTTGTTGTTATGGAGTGAGCAGGAAAAAGCCCTTGAAAAACGGGCTTTTACCATGTTGGTAACAGACAGCTTGGAAATATCTAAGGTTCTGTTATATTAGGCAGTTGACCCGGAGAAAGAGACCTTGAAGGCAGACCCTTCGACACGCTACGAAGAATTCGTTCAAAACTTCATCTCCATCCAAATCACATTCGGAGCATATCCAATGCGAGTTGTTTCCTCCACGACACGGACCCTTGTGGTAGCGCTGCTGGCGTTCATCACGGGGCTCGGTGTACTCTCGGCTCAGACGACGACGACTGAGAAGAGGGGCACGATGTCGTTAATCGAAGGGCGCCGGTACGTCGTCGCCTTCCCGCAGGTCTGGGCTAGCCCGACGGAAAAGCCGATGCCCGTGCCGATGATGCTGCTCATCTCCTCGAAGAGCAAGGCAAAGGTGCGCATCACGACGCCGGCCGACCCCAGTCGTAACAACAACCCTGGCATCAACAGGGAAGTCACGCTCAAGCCGAACGAAGTGGCGAAGATTCCGATCCCCATCGGTTACATGAACGAGGAATCGGAAACCCGCAAGGGCCATGGTATCATGGTGACGTCGGACAAGCCGATCTCGGTTTCGACGTTCCAGGCTTGGCAGGGTAACGGTGAAATGGCTCGCCATCTTCCGGTGGAAGCATGGGGCAAGAACTATTTCACGATGAACTTCTATCAGGATCGCTACGGTACCGAAGGCGCCGGTTACAAGAACCGCCCCGGCCAGATCCTGGTGATCGCCGACAAGGACAACACGGTCGTCACGTATTCGCCGACGGTTACGACCGAAGGTGGTCCGGATGCCGTTTCCACGCCGAAGGGCAGCACGCAGACGGTAACGCTCGAGCGTGGTGAAACCTTCCTCATCAAGGCCAAGATCGATCCGAACGGTACGAAGGAATGGTCCACGGACCTTTCCGGTACGTATATCAAGGCCAGCCGTCCCGTCAGCGTCGTTTCCGGTCACACGAAGGTGGCCATCATGCGCTATCCGGACGTTCTTCCTCCGACGGGTGCCTTCGCTGCCGAAGCTCACTTCGTCCGTAACAACGTTCACGACGCCATGCTGCCGGTCGAAATGGCCGGTACGGAATTCGTAACGGTTCCTTGCCAGTATACGCCGACGCGCGTCGTCGGTATGGCTTCTCAGGAATTCGGTATCGACGATGACAAGGGTGACGTTATCCGTATCGTCGCTCTCGAAGACAATACGCTCGTTCAGTCGATGCAGGTCACTGGTGCCGGCCTTCAGAACGAACGTACGCTCCGCAAGGGCGAAAGCTTCCTCGCTACGTCGGTCGAAGTTCCCAAGTTCTGGAAGACCAGCAAGCCGGCTCTCGTCGGTCACTACGGTAAGTCCTATGCCAAGATCCTTCCTCCCCTCATGGGTCGTTCGGACGATGGCAAGGTCGACCTTCCCCAAGGTCACCCGACGGTCGAATCCGGTATGCCCATGCTCCAGTACGTTCCCTCGGTCGATCGCTGGGTGAACTACGGTGTGTTCTATGCACCGGACGGTATGGACAACTTCATGAACATCGTTTGCCGTGCTGATGAAGTCGGCAAGATCAAGTTCGATGGTCGCGCCCTGTCGTCGGCCTTCTCGCCCCGCCTCCTGCCCGGTACGCCCTTCGCCTATGTTCGCACGAACATCAGCACGGGTGACCACACCATCGAATCGGACGCTCCGTCCGTGAAGTGGGCTGCATGGAACTACGGTTCGCTCGACGGTCTGCAACAAGGTCGTGCCTACGGTACGCCGATCGCCATCGATCTCAGCATCGCCTGCGATGATTCGCTCAGCGTCAAGGAACAGATCGTCTGCGGTGACGTCGACGCTCAAGGCAAGATCCTGCCCGAAAACACGACGTGCGGTTCGATCTTCGCCGTCTATGCCGACGTTCTCGACAACTACGAACTCATCGTCGACGAAAACTTCAACAGCGGCGATCCCACGGTTCGCTTCCAGGTGAAGGTTCTCGACAAGACGAAGGATGCAACGGCTACGGTTCTCGTCGTAACGCGCTCCGGCAAGTTCGTCGAAAAGACGTATACGTATATCGCCGACAAGCTCGCCTTCGATCCCAAGGCCATCGACTTCGGCGTTCTGCCGTACAACACGCCTTCCTGCAAGGAAATCACCTTCACGAACATGAACGCCAACGCGCCTCTGAACGTGAAGGAAATCAAGGCCAAATACTTCCCTGGCACGTATACCTTCAATCCGACGAGCTTCACGCTCGCTCCGGGTGCGAGCCAGAAGGTTCAGGTCTGCGCCATGATCACGTCGCCCGAGCTCAAGCTCGACACGGTTCTCGTATCGCTCGACTGCTTCGACATGCCCGCTACGGAACTCCGTGTCCGCGGTGCCGAACCGAAGGTCAACGTCGGCGATCGCAACTGGGGTACGCTTCCGGCTTCGTCGCCTGGTGTCCGCCAGCCCGTCGTCATCACGAACGCAAGCAACGTCGACGTCATCATCAAGGGTTATGACAAGACCTACCTCGATGGTGTGAACCATGGTGGTAACTTCTTCGCTCCGATCGGTCTCGAAGACGACAAGATGCCGATCACGATCAAGGGTGGTGAGCGTTACACGTTCACGGTCATGTACAGCCCGAAGGGTCAAGCCGATGTGGCTCACCGCGTAGACGTTCCGTTCTACACGAATGCCAAGGAATACGACACGATCGCCGTTCTCGAAGGTATGGGCGTCGCTAACGCACCCTACACCAATCCGCTTACGTGGAACGAGCGCGTCATCGACAACGTCGTGACGGCCAAGGGTATCTCGCAATACGAAACGAAGCTGGTCTTCGGTAACTCCGGTAACCAGCCTCTCACCTTCAAGCAACCGGTCATCACGGGTGCTGATGCCGCTGCCTTCAAGATCGTCGATAATGGTAACGTCGGTTCGTTCCCGACCCAGCTCGCTGCTGGTCCGAACAATGCCGGTGAGCGTTACATCACGGTCGCCTTCGTTCCGAACGAACTGCCGAACCGCGCTGCAGAACGCAACGACTACGTCGCTGCCGTTCTCTTCGAAACGGAATCCGGTGCTTCGGTCTCGGCTGAACTCACGGCTACCGCATGGCAGCCGCAGGTCAAGGGTGAAGATCACGACTTCGGTCTCTTCCAACTCGCAGACGCTCCCAAGAAGTACATGCTCCAGATCGTCAACGAGCATCCCGATGGCACGACCAATCCTACGACTGGCGATGCCAAGGGTACGCACTCCGTAACGATCACGGACATCCAGCTTCTCGACAACGCACAAGGCTTCACGATCGATCCGACGTGGCAACGCCCGAGCGTCGCTAACCCCGTCGTTCTCCAGGCTGGCACGGATGTATGGGAAGTTCCCGTCATCTTCACGCCGTCGCGCCCCGGTTCGTTCACGGTCAAGTACGAAATCACGTCCGATGCTACCTACAAGCGTCAGTACACGCTGCTGGCCCGCGTAGAAACGCAAGGCACGTTCATCGTAACCAACCAGGACTTCGAGCACTGGATCTACAACTCCACGGAGAAGACGGTTACGGTTCGTAACGAAAGCGCGGCCGACATGACGATCGAGATCGGTGACATCACCGGTCCGGACGCCCTCAACTACGTCGTCACGAATCCTCTGACCAACACGATGACCGTTCCTGCCGGTGGATCGCGCGACGTCACCGTCCGCTTCACGCCGAACTACGTAACGCGCATCAAGGCCGGTCAGAACCTCGCTGGCCGTCTGCCGGAACGTGCTCAGGCCTTCACGGCTGCCATCGACTTCAAGGACATCACGAATCCGAGCGGTGCTTCGGAAACCAAGACGTCCCAACTCGTCGGTAACGGTATCTATCTTGAAACGACCGACTTCATCGGCCGTGACTACAAGACCATTCCTGGCAAGTCCGTCGACGTCGCCGTCGAACTCAAGGCCCTGCCGGAAGATATCGCCCCGTCGGATCTGACGCAGGTTCGCATCCGTATCTCCTACGATAACACGCTGGTCCGCCCGCGTACGGGTATGAACGACGTCATCCGCACTGGTCTTCAGATGGATGGCTGGGACATCCTGAAGCTCGACCAGGTCAGTGCCAACATGATCGAAATCGACCTGAAGGACAAGCGCGCCGTCAAGACGCCGCTGCGTGACAACGGTACGCCGCTCTTCAAGCTGACGTTCGATGCATTCCTCGCGAAGGGTGCCGATCCGAACAACCTCTTCACGAGCGAACTCCCGATCCAGATGTACTGGAACGACCATGAGAGCGAAAACATCGAGCGCAAGGAATACGTTGTCTTCAACAACGAACCTGGCAAGATTGTCGTCGATCCTCAGTGCGCCAAGGGTCTCCGCCTGGTAGGTATCACGAACACCGCCTTCGGTGTAAAGGGTAGCTATCCGAACCCGGCAAGCTCGACGACGGTCATCAACTACTCGATCGGTCTCTCGGGTCACACGACCATCGCCCTGTACAACAACATGGGCGAACGTGTCCTCGACATCGTAGATACGGATCTGCAAATGGGTCAGTATGAGCTGACGGTGGACCTCAGCCTCCTCCCGTCCGGCACGTACTACTATCAAGTGATCTCCGGCCCGTACACGAGCGCACCGCAAGTGCTGAACGTCGTACGCTAAGCCAAGAGATCGGACGAAACCAGTCGACCCCCTTCCGGTATACGCCGGAAGGGGGTCGTTGTTTTTGGTGGGATACCAACAGTTCCAGGGTGATGCGATGTACCGTATACGTACCACGATTCCTCTTCTGATACTGGCCTGTACGGCCCTGATGGCACAGGACGATCCCCAGCCGGGCACGATACCGATGACTCCCGTATCGTCCGTCGGGCTGGTCCGTACCACCATCACCGTCCCGCCCCGCTTCGCCTCCGCGATCTCGTTGCCGTCGCCGACGAACTCCGTGAACCTTCCGGAAGGCTGGACGGCGTCCGTGTTCTACGCAGCTCCGGTCGCGACCCTGAACAAACCACGCTTCATGGCATGGGGACCGAACGACGTGCTCTACGTCGCCAACATGAATCGCGGAAACGTTCTCGCCCTGCCCGACCTCGATCACGACGGTATCGCCGATACGGCCATCGTAGCCGCAACAGGATTCGTGAACGGACATGACGTGCGATTCTGGCGTGATACGATGTACGTCGGTACGGAGGCGGCCATTCTCAAGCTCTGGCGCAGCGACCCGGACGGATACAGGTTCGACCAGCGGCAGGTCGTCATCAACAAGGCCGAGCAGCAGAATCAGCTCGGAGGGAATCATCGGACACGCTCCCTCGTGATCGATACCGTGCACCGGAAGCTCTACGTGAGTGTAGGGTCGAGAGGCAATGCGGATCGCGAGACGGACAGGGCTCTCATAGAAGAGTACGAGATGGATGGCAGCGGACGTCGTCCGTACGCCACGGGAATCCGGAACGGAGTCGGCCTTACGCTTCATCCACGGACGGGCAGGCTATGGGGGAACAATAACGGAAGCGATCTGCAGGGCAACGACATCCCGCCCGAATGGGTGGATCTCATCAGGGACAACGGATTCTACGGCTATCCCTTCGCCTATCACTATCAACGCTGGTTCGATCTCGATGCATCGGATTACAAGGACATCAAGCCGACGACGGCGCGCGATACCGCACTCGTCGCATCCATGCGGCCACCGGCCGCCCTCGTCACTGCTCATTCGGCACCGATGCAGATCGTTTTCACGCATGACAACGTCCCGCAGCGATGGCGCCACGGAGCCTTCATGGCCCTGCGAGGGTCATGGAACAGACAGCCACTCAGCGGTTCGAAGATCGTCTTCCTGGAGTTCGACGACGACAACGATACCGTCGCGAACGTCGCTCAGGACTTCTGTACGGGCTTCATCAACGATACCAACAACAGCGATACGAGATGGGCACGGCCCGTCGGTGTCGCCGTCGGCAACGACGGTTCGGTCTACGTTTCCATCGACGATCTGAAGCAATGCATTCTCAAGTTGACCCCTCCCCACGATGTGGGGGTCGATGGACGGGAAGAGCATGGCGACGTTCCGCTCGGCATCTATCCCAATCCTGTCCGTGACCGGTTCAGGATCGCATGGCCGGTGACAGAGCCGTCCGGTATCGAATGGACGCTCTTCGACGTCGCCGGGCGGCGCATACTGGAGGGAAGAGGAGCCGATATCGATGCATCGCTTTTGCAGTCGGGTGTCTATCAGGTGTATTGCCGTAGTGGACGGGACCGGCGAACGGCGACGGTCTCCGTCATACACTGAGTTACGGTTCTGTCGTTCGCTTCGGCAAGGCCGCATCGATACGATCGGCGATGATTCCGCTGCTGCCCGTACGCGACGAGATATAGCGTCCGGCGGTCTCTCCGTCCTGCTTGCGTCTGTCGATATCGACGACGTGCATCGTGATCCATGTCATGGCTTCTTCCACGGTCGTGACGACATGAAGTGCACCCAGATCGCGTAGTGCGATGGCATCGGCAGCACGGTCGATGCGCGGACCGCAGGCGAGCGGAATCCCGTATCCGGCCGGTTCGGCCACGCTATGGACACCGGCACCGAATCCACCGCCCACGAAGGCTGCGTCGGCGATGGCGTAGAGCGAAAGCAGCTTGCCCACACTGTCCACGACGAGATGACCTGTCGTTCCTGCGGATGCGACGGACAGACGTGTACAGGGGAAGCGTCGTTCGATGCGCTGCAGCGCATCTTCCGTCGGCTCGTGCGGAACGATGACGAGACGCAGGCCGTGAAGCCGCAACGCAGGAAGAAAGAGGTCCTCGTCCGGTTCCCAGGAACTGCCCAGAACGATCGTCGTGACGCTCTCGTCACGCAGGGCGAGAATATCGGCCAGGGGATGATGCAGGCGATCCGTGATGCGATCGTATCGCGTGTCGGGGAGTACATCCACGACTCGTTCCGTCAGCATGTGCAACGTTGCGGCATCCGCTTCCGTGACGGCAGTGATGGACGAGCATCGACGGTAGGTGTCGGCCGTCCAGCTCCGGAGGAATCCCTTGCGTCCGGACGACGGCATCGTCGCATTGACGAGCATGACGGACGTACCGTGAGCGGAACAGGCCAGGACGTGATTGCGCCACAGGTCGTATCGGCCGACCAGCAGTACATCCGCGTCGATGGAGCGGACCGTCTTCCTCGCGTTGCGCCGGGTGTCGACGGGGAGGTAGTGGAGGTCGTCGACCAGGCCCGAGCGTCGCTGATGGACGAAACCGGATGGTGAATACGCCGTGCCCACGATGTAGACGTCTGGCCTTGATGCACGGATTCTCTGAAGGACCGGAACGAGTTGTTCGAACTCGCCCATGGAGGCTGCATGGACCCATAGCGTAGGGCCGATATGGGACGGGACCTTCCAGTCATCGCCGGAAAGTCCCGTGAATCGTTGTCCGGCCTTCGCATTGAAGATCGCCGCGATGCGGCTGGCGAGTGCCAGCACGGGCATCGCGATCAGGGAATGGATCAGATCGACGATCTTCGTCATCTCGTCGTTCAGCGTCCGCTGAACGATGCCTGCCGCTTCTCGAGGAAGGCTTGCGTACCTTCCTTGAAGTCCTGCGTACCGCAGACACGTGCGAAGATGCTGGCTTCGACGAAGAGACCTTCGAGCAGTGATGTGTCATCGGCAACCTGCACGGCTTCGAGGCAGCCATACAGTGCCAGGGGAGCCTTCGTTGCCAGCGAGGCGGCGAACGCCTGGGTCGATGCAAGGAGCGTGTCCTGAGGATAGACGCGGTTGACCAGGCCCAGGCGCAGGGCTTCGTCGGCTCCTACCATGTCACCCGACAACACCAGTTCCATCGCCTTCGCAGGGCCGACGAGGCGGCTCAGGCGTTGCGTACCGCCGTATCCCGGAATGATTCCGAGGTTGATTTCCGGCTGGCCGAATCGTGCGTTCTCCGAAGCGAAGCGGATATGGCAGGCCATGGCCAGTTCACAACCACCTCCGAGCGCGAAGCCGTTGACGGCAGCGATGACGGGCTTGCCGAGACGCTCGATGGCGTTCAGCACGCGTTGTCCACGCTCCGCGAACAGACGACCGCTATAGGTGTCCTGCCGGTGGAGTTCCTCGATATCGGCACCGGCGGCGAAGGCCTTCGGGCCACTGCCGGTCACCACCACGGCATGGATTGTGGGATCGGCCTTGATCTCGGCGAAGGTTGCCTCGAGAGCATCCAGGACGTCCGAATTCAGGGCATTGAGTTTGTCGGGACGGTTCAGGCTGACCGTCACGTATCCCGTGGCGCGATCGATTAACACTACCGAGCTCATGTTTTCGGTCTTGCATGCAATGGAACAAATCGGGGCAAAGCTACGAAAAAGGTCGGGCCGACTCGGGGCGCACGACGTAGGTGTTGATATCTGCGGGTTGGCTGCCATGCGGTACGATCCTAACTTTGAACCCAAGTGCATGACGACCCCCCACCGGCTACCATATCGTCTTCTCGTTGCAGTGCTCATGGCGCTCGCGTTCTGCATCGCCATACCTCCCAACGTCGAGGCCGGACAGAAGGGCAGGAAGAAGAAAGCCGTCGCTTCGGCACAGACCCGGAAGAAGGGCGTGTCTCGGTCCGGGACGAAGAAGGCCGGCAAGACACGGGTAGCCTCGAAACGGAGCAGACGCGTCCGTGCGCCGCACATACGTAACACGGCCATGACGCGGTTGACCATCATGCGTGAGCATGAACTGTCTCCCGGCGTCCAGTACTATCAGTATCGCTCCAATGGAGCAGTGCCTCTCGACGTTCATGTCGTGACGATGGACCGGACCGTTCAGGGCAACGCCGTGCGTATCGTCAAGGCCGAGAACGCCAACGACGGGCTGGAACGTCTTGCCGATATGTACGGACGGTATAACGAAACGACGAGCAACAACGCCCTGTGTCTCGTCAATGCCAATTTCTGGCGCGCCTATCGGAATACGCCGATCGGACCCTGCGTCATCGACGGCGAAGTCGTCGAGATGAATCCGTACAAGAAATGGTCGAGTGCCTTCTTCGACATGAAGAACACGATGATCATCGATACGTTCGCTATCAGCGGTACGGTATCCTTCGGCTACAGGACATTTCCGGTGGCCAATGTGAACCGTCGCATGGACAGTACCGGTATCGTGATCTACAACGACTACGGTGGTCCGAAGATCCCGCATGTTTCGGCGAAGGAGGTCCAGAAGTTCTTCGCGGAGGCCGTGAAGGACACGATGACGCTGGAAGGGGATTCGTCCGACATCGCCCTCACGCAGGAGCAACTCCGCAATGAGATCGCCGAGGCGCAGCGCGAGGCGAATGCCGAATATCCGATGATCAAGATCAGGCTGCGGTACCTGCGTTCGCCCGGTATCAACGTCGCCGTGCCTTGCCAGATCCTCGGTATCGATTCCGGTACGGTGGACATGCCGTTGAGGGGATGCATCGTGTCGTTCCCGCGCAGTCAGCTGCGCGGCGCGTTCCCGCGCATCGGAGATACGTTGACGATCACGTATCAGACCAACATCCACCGTGGCACACGATTCATGAATGCCGTCAGCGGCACCCCGCGTCTCGTCCGCGATGGCGTGGCCAAACATGAAGCCATGTCGGAGGGATCGACGGGACGACGCTTCATCCAGCAGAATCTCGCTCGTACGGCCCTTGGTGTCGACCGTCTGGGTAATCGCATCATCATCGCCGCGGTGGAGCCTACACGCTCCGAAGAACATCAGACGGGGGCGACGCTGCAGCAGATGGCATCCGTGATGAAGCTGCTCGGAGCATACGACGCCATGAATCTCGATGGCGGCGGTTCCAGCGGGATGATCGTCCAGGGTGACCATGTCTTCTTCGATGGTACGGATCCTCTCACCCGGCGCATCTCCGTCGGCCTGGCTATCATCAAACGTTCGCATGTGCTACGCACGATCATCGGTGACCGGCAGGAGTGAACGGGATCCGGATGCGATGGATCGGCCGAGCGGCGAATCAGGTACATAGGGTCGAAGAATCGGTATACACGGGTGGCGAGGTCTGAATTCGTCAAGTCATGTATCATCCATGTCATGCGAAGAGGAAGTAGTAGTCCTTTCGCGTTGCCCGAAGACAGGAGATCACGGCAGGTTTACGTAGACGACAGATACCCGGACATCAAGAGCGCATTCGATATGTTTCTTGCTGAACCGGCCCCGTTTTGTGTCCATTGGGCAAAACGATTCGGGTCAAACAACGATCTCGTTCCTCCGGAATGTTCACCGA
The DNA here is from genome assembly GCA_001899175.1 of Candidatus Kapaibacterium thiocyanatum. Classification (NCBI taxonomy): domain Bacteria; kingdom Pseudomonadati; phylum Bacteroidota; class Eximiradiia; order Eximiradiales; family Kapaibacteriaceae (SeqCode); genus Kapaibacterium (SeqCode); species Kapaibacterium thiocyanatum (SeqCode). The sequence continues at coordinate 802,925 of MKVH01000024.1, forward strand.
ACGAAGGCATTTATCATCATGATCACCTACGAAGGGTATCGATCCAGAACGCGATGTCTGCTTCTCGCTTCGATGTTACTGGCGACACGGATCGCGACACAGGCACAGGAAGTCCATATCGGCGCTCCGGGTAACGGGACGGTCGCCATCGTGAACGACAGTATCCCGATATCGTGGTCCGTATCGTCCAAGGTGGGCGGTCATGGAAGCATCGCCCTGTGGGATGGAGAGACCGGACGTTGCTGGATTTTGGCAGATAGCGTCGATCTTCGGCAGAAGATGTTCGCGATCCCGGCTTCGGATCTACCCTGGTCGGCGAAGCTTCGTGTGTTGATCCGGCAGGAGGACAGGACGTGGCTCAGCAATGGATCCTTCAACAAGGCTGGCGCCGACGTCGGTGGTCATGCCAGCAGCGCGATCGCCATCGACAGCAGTGCTGGTAGCAGCGGCAACGTGGTGTCGAAGATCGACGTTCGTCGGAGGGGACGTTGCGTCGACTACGGTCCTGTTCCTGAGCTCACTACGGTCTCGACCGGGATGACGCTCGATTGTCAGGACCTCGGAGGACGTACTCTGAAGGATGTCGACTATACGATCCACGATGGCATCATCACGGTATGCGATCTGCCCGTCGATACCTATGTCGTCATTCGTCTCGGTACGAAGGATGGTCGTATGCTGCGTTCGGAAGTGATACTCCAGGACGAGCGCGCCCTGCTTCAGCGAAGTACGTTGACATCGCCTCGATAGAATCGACGGACGATTTCGCGACGCGAAAAGGCAGTCCGATGGTGACCGCCGCCTACCGCGATCCTTGCCATATGCCGTGCCATCCCATGCGGTGAGCAGGAAACGACCGTTTCGTGCCGCTCATCGGTAACGACGACGATGAGTGTCGATTGGCTGGCCCGGCCTTCGAATCCGGAGAACATTCCCGGATGGTGTCCATTCCTTCGTACTCAATACAGCAGGTATTTCTCCCTGCGCTTCAGGAAGTCCTGCAGGCCCGCTACCGCGAGGGCCTCGATATCGGTCCACGAGCCATCGGAAAGGATCAGCGGCAGAATGGCCGATGATCCGACGGCCTTGTTGAACATGCCTGCCTGCCTGCTCGATGCGAGTGAATCCGGAAAGAGGGCGGGTTGTGATCTGTGCAGTACGGACAGTAGAGCGAGTGCGGCACGGAAAGGCTTGACGTCGTCGTTCATCGAGAAGGCGAGGTAGTAGCCCGTGCAGACCTGCCTGGCGAACTTGCCGACGGCAGGATTGTAGCGCGCGGCCTGGGCGATGACCCCATACCGGGCCAGACGTCGCACGAGGATGGTATCGAATGCAAGTGTCGGGGCGCCGATGACGGTGAATGGCGATGCGGTGCCGATCCCGATGGAGACGGGACCGAGTTCACCCGTCAATCCGGTGACGGCATAGCCTCGTACGGCATGGACCGTAGGGATGTTCGGTGACGTCGGATACCACGGCAGTCCGGTTTCCTCCCACGACATCGAACGCTTCCAGCGCTTGAGCCGCACGACGGTGAGTGAACAGCGTCGTGGCTGCCCTCCCGCACCTTTCGCGAGCCAGCCTTCCTCGTTCGTCATCGTGGCCAATTCTCCCATCGTGCATCCATGGACGTAGGGAATCGGGAGGCGGCCGATGAAGGAGCGAAGCGCCGGGTCAGGGAGATTGCCATCGACGACCGTGCCGCCCAACGGATTGGGACGATCGAGAACGATGAGGGGCCTCGAGAACAGTGCGCATGCTTCCATGACTTCCGTCATGGTACTGATGTAGGTGTAGGACCGGACCCCGATGTCCTGCATGTCGATGACGACGACGTCGGCATCGGACAGCATGGAGGAATCAGGACGCCGCAGGGCACCGTAGAGCGATACGACGGGAGTACCACCGAGCGTATCGGAATGGACGGTTTCTCCGGCACTGACGACACCATAGTAGCCATGTTCGGGAGCCAGGATGCGCACGAGCCGGATATCCTTGCGGAGCATGAACTCTTCGGCAGTGCTGCGACCGCTGCGCGCACGTGCCGCAGCATGCGTGACGAGGACGACGCGTTTGCCCTTCAGCAGTGCGAAGTCGGTATCGATGAGATTGTCGATACCGCATTTGACGTCCGCCGTGAACGTAGAGCCAACGACGGCGAAGGTACCGATACCGAACAGGAGGGTAACGAGCGACAGACGAAGGAAGGTCTTCATCGGTCAGCCACGGGAACGGGGATGGAACAAGGTGTGCACTTCCTTGATATAGGCGCGATCGATGTGCGTATAGATCTGGGTCGTCGCGATATCCGCATGACCGAGCATCTCCTGGACGGCACGGAGGTCCGCACCGCCTTCGATGAGATGGGTGGCGAAGGAGTGACGGAACATGTGCGGATGGACGTGCTTCTCGATACCCGCCGACGTTGCCGCTTCGTTGATGATCTTCCAGATGCCCATGCGCGACAGCGGCTTCCCGCGATAGTTGAGGAAGAGGATGTCGTCCGTTTCGCTCGTCTTCACCAGGCTGCCCCGTGCTTCCGTCTGGTATCGTCGTATCCATTCCAGAGCCGACAGACCGATAGGGACGATGCGTTCCTTCGAGCCTTTACCGAAGACGCGGACGATTTCCATTTCCGCAAGGATGTCGCGTTGCCGTAGCGTCGCCGTTTCGCTGACCCGCAGTCCACAGGCATACATGGTTTCGAGCATCGCCCTGTTACGCAGGCCGCCGGGAGACGAGAGATTGATGACGTCGAGCAGTCGCTGCATCTCGTCGACCGTGAGAGCATCGGGCAGATGGCGTTTTCCTCTCGGCAGTTCCATCGCTTCGGTGATATCGGCCGTGGCGCGGCCGGCCGCGACGAGGTAGCGATACAGATGCTTCAGTGACGACAGATAGCGCGCCCTGCTCGTCGTACCGATGCCGACATCGGCAAGGGCGACGAAGAAATCGCGCGCCACGGCGAGTGTCGCCTGGGGGAACGCCGTCATTGCACGGTTCGCCAGGAAGCCGGCGAACTGACGGATATCGTGTTCGTAGGCGACGATCGTCGTTTCGGCCAACCCACGCTCGAGACGCAGGTAATGGGTGAACTGCGTGATGTCGCGAGTCAACGGCGGAGGAAGCTGCGGTGCTGCATTCATGCCGACGGTGCGGTGTTGTCCTGCGGGTTGCTCACTTCCTTGTAGCGGACGCGTTGATGTGACGATCCGATGAGGTTGCGTACGAAGGATTCCTTGATGAGCTGCAGGTCCTTCATGGTCAGGGGCGTGTTGTCGAGCTGACCGTCCATGAAGCGTTCCATGACGATCTTGTCGACCGCGCGTTCGAGGTCTTCGCGCTGACCTGACGTGACGAGGCGTGAGAGCGCTTCGGTTGCATCGGCCAGCATGACGATGGCCGTTTCTTTCGAGTCCGGTCGTGGTCCCGGATAACGGTAGTCCTGTTCATCGACCGTAGATTCCTTCAGCAACGACTCGTCGAGTGCCTTCGCGTAGAAGTGCTTGATGAGGATTGTGCCGTGGTGCATGGGCACGAACTTCCAGATGCGCTCGGGCACCTTGTATTGCTTCGCGAGTTCGATGCCGTCCTGGATGTGCTGCCTGATGATGGCCGCGCTCTTCTTCGGCGGCAGCTTGTCGTGCTTGTTGTCGATGTCGATCTGGTTCTCGACGAAGTATTCCGATTTCTCGAGCTTGCCGATATCGTGGAAGAGGGCGCCGACCTTGGCGAGAAGAGGATTGGCGCCGATGGCGCTCGCAGCCGCTTCACTCAGTCGTGCTACGGCGAGGGTATGCTGGTAGGTGCCCGGTGCGCGCTCGTTCAGTTGCTGCAGCAGGGGATGCGTCAGATTGTCGAACTCGTCCAGACGCAGGTCCGTCGCCACATTGAAGACGCGTTCGAGCAGGATGATGGCGGCGAACGTCAGCAGCGGTGAGAGCACGGCATTCACGGTGCCGAGAATGAGCTTCTCGAGAAGAAGGCTGCCCGGCGTGGAACGTTCCAGATCGACGGCGAGGATCGTGACGACGATACCGACGAAGATGGACAGGATGGACGTGAAGATCTGCGTACGGCTCTGGATCCGTGTGACCGAGTACGCTGCGAGCATGCCTGCGATCAGCAGGACGATGGCCGCGGGATAGTCGTTGCCACGAACGCCGGAGACGGTGAAGGCCATGACGAGCGTGACGACGAAGGCCGTGCGTGCCTCGTAGAGGACGCTGATGAGCATGGACATCGCGGGAATGACGATGGCATACTCCAGCGGAAGATCGGTGGGGAGGTTGACGCTCAGCCATCCCATTCCAGCCGTGAGGACGGGAAGAAGGCAGAGGCTCGCGAGCTGTCCGTTCCTGTTGAAGGAATGCCTCCGCATGAAGTACAGATACAGGATCAGGATGGAGATGATGACGGCCGAGTGGGCGAGGCTGCCCACGATGACCAGGACCGAGAACCGCGTGTTGCTGCGTGCATATTCGGCGTCGCGGTAGGAGACAAGGCGCGCGAGCGCACGTTGATCCACGCGCATGCCCTTGCGGATGACCAGATCTCCCTTCTGTACGATCTCCTGCGTCGTGGGTACGGCCAGGGCCGCTTCGTCGCGTGCACGTTCGGTGAGCCCGGCGTCGTACCGGAGGTTCGGCTTCATGGCCGCCATCAGCAGATCGGTGGCCAGGGCCTGCAGGTCATCGGGGAGCGCTGCCAGACGATCGCCGATGAGCAGGGCACAGCCCGCAGAGTCGACGATGCTGGAGATGGGAACGATCCGCTCGGTGGAGGGGGTAGGACGCACCGTGAGAACGTCGCCGGATATCGTGGAGTCGTCGATGTCGATGTATCCCGTCGAATAGACCGCGCCGATGATGGCCTGACCACGATTGTCGAGAATCGCGCCGAGCTGGCGGCGCGACGGCGTGGAGAGATACTGGATGCGGTCGCGGAGCGACGATCCGAGGCGCGAATTGGAGTCGATACCGTCGGAGATGCCGCGGCTGATGTATCGTAACTGTGCCGTTGCCGTTTCCGTGGCGTTACCGTCGGGCACGAAGACGAAGGGCGCTTCCTTCCGTGCCGCGGCCTGTTGCGTCTCCAGGACGTCGTCGGGCTTGAGCACAGGGTAGGGATAGTCGGCCACGATCGTCTCTTCCGTCCACACCGTTCCCAGCAAGGATCCATCGAATACGGTCCGTTGTGTATCGCCGGAGCGTCCCGGGAAGAACATGGCCACGGCCGTGATCGTGATCACGATGATGAAGACCCGCACGACGGGTGACGTCGTCCAGCTTCTCCGCGGCCGCTCTTCGCGTACTTCGTCCTTGATCTGCTCGAACAGTGTCGGTTTGGTACGTGCCATTGGCGCACATCTCCGTAGTGGATCAGCGTCCGGTGAAGCGCGGCGAACGTTTCTCGATGAAGGCCGTGACACCTTCGGTGTAGTCGGCCGATTCACCTGCGCGTTGTTGATAGTCGGCCTCGCGTTCGAGCATGTCGTCGAGCGTCGACGTCATGCCCTGCTGGAGAAGTTCCTTGACGAAGCCGTATGTCTGCGTCGGTCCATGGGCATACTGTCTGGCCACGGCTGCCAGTGCGGCAGGGAAGGCCCTTGGGGCCACGACCATGTTGACCATTCCGAGATGGAGCGCGTCGTCGGCCGTGATGGGCTTGTTCAGCGTGGCGAATTCGAAGGCCTTGGCATAGCCGAGCATGCGGGGATAGAAGCAGGTCGCTCCCGAATCCGGGATGAGGGCGATGCCGATGAAGGCTTCCACCATGCGTGCGGCGCTGCTCATGATGCGGACGTCGGCAGCGAGGGCCAGGGAAAGGCCTGCGCCTGCGGCCACACCGTTGATGCCTGCGATGATGGGCTTGGGCATGGAGCGCATGGCCCGGATGATGGGGTTGTAACGACGGTGCAGGGAATCCTTGAGACTGCGCTTGCCGCCACCGGTCGGAGCGTCCTTGAGGTCCTGTCCGGAGCAGAAGGCCTTGCCTGCGCCCGTCAATACGACGCAGCGCACGGCCTCGTTCGTGGTGGCATCGGCCAGGGCCTGCTGCAGGTCCGTCGTCAGTTGTTCGTTGGCAGCGTTGAAGGAATCGGGACGATTCAGCGTGATCGTACCTATGCCGTCCTCGATGGTATACAGGATCGTCTCGAATGTCATCACTTGCCCTTCCATTCAGGTTTCCGTTTTTCGACGAAGGCCTTCATCCCTTCCTTCTGGTCTTCGGTGGCGAACAGCATGTAGAAGTTCTTGCGTTCGAATTCCATTCCTCCTTCGAGCGTGGTGCTGAATGCCTTCAGCACGCTTTCCTTGGCGAGTCGCGCGGCGACGGGCGCCTTGGCAGCGACGTCCTGCGCCAACGCCATCGCTTCGTCGAGATAGACTTCGGTGGGAACGACGCGGTTGACGAGGCCCGCCTGCAAGGCCTGACGTGCCGAGATCATACGTCCCGTCAATACCATCTCCATGGCCAGTGCCTTGCCTACGGCGCGCGTCAGACGCTGCGTGCCACCGGCACCGGGCATCACGCCGATGTTGATTTCGGGCTGACCGAACTGTGCTGTGTCGCTCGCGACGATCATGTCGCAGACCATCGCCAGCTCGCATCCGCCACCGAGGGCGAAGCCACTGACGGCTGCGATCACCGGCGTCCTGGTGAGCCGGATGCGTTCCCAGCGACTGAACTGGTCACGGCGCAGCATCTCGATGGCATCTGCATCGCTCATTTCCGTGATATCGGCACCGGCGGCGAAGGCCTTCTCGTTACCGTGGAGAACGATGCAGCGGACGGTGGAGTCGTTGTCGTATGCTTCGAAGGCCTGCACCAGCTCGATCATCGTCTGCAGGCTCAGGGCGTTCAGGACGTTCGGTCGATTGAGTTTGATCGCACCGATGCCGGGTAACGGCGTATAGACTTCGATACAGGTGTAGCTGGTCATGCTGCTCGATCGATTTGAATGGTGTTCGAAGCCCCAAAATACGGCATTTTCGCCGTGCCTTCCGACTGATTCACACACGATCACCGTTCATGGACAACGTCTTCATCGAGAGTCTCGCCGAGCATTCGACGACCATCGTTCCTCCTCCCGAAACAGCACGACATCTGGCAGCACTGCGCCTGCGTGACGGGGAGCGCGTTGGTGTCCTCAACGGGAAGGGCCTCCTCGCGAGCTGTACCGTCGAACGCAAGGAACGCACCGACATGATCCTTCACGTCGTATCACGTTCGGTGGAAACCGCTGCCATACCGTTCGTCCTGTGCATGGGTCTGCTGGACAATCGCGATCGCATGGAATTCGTGGTGGAAAAGGCGACGGAGCTCGGCGTGACGGATCTCATGTTCATCGATGCCGACCATCATCAGCATCATGGCTCCGTGAAGATGGAGCGGATGGAGGCGAAGGCGAAGGCCGCGCTCACGCAGTGCGGCAGGCTGTGGCTTCCCGTCCTGCACGAGCCCGCGACGCTGCAGGACGTCATCGGACGCATGCCTTCGGATGCCGTGGCCTATGCCGGCGACCAGTTCGGCGGGGCCATTACGACGGAGCCGACGCATTCCAGCGGCTGCTGGATCTACGTCGGCCCTGAAGGTGGTTTTTCACGAGGGGAGCAGGATCTGCTCGATGCATCGAACATTCGTCGTATCAGGATCGGCCGCTATCGCCTGCGTGCGGAAACCGCGGCCATCGCGCTGATGAGCGTCATCAGTGCACGATGACGACGGGCTGCGTACGAACGATACCGTTCACCGAAACACGAAGCATGTAGGAGCCCGAAGCCAGGGCCGCCACAGGGATCTGCAGGAGGCGGATCGACGGCGCCACGGTTTCGTCGGCGAGTTCCATAACGACGCTACCCATGCCGTCGATCAGCGATGCCGAAAGACGTCCACCGTTCTCCATGTTCACTTCCACCATGCCATGATCGGACATAGGATTCGGCGATACGCGAAGGCCGGTCCCGGCGACGTCTTCCTGGACGGATACCGGAATGTTGCCCGTGAAGACGCGCATCGTGACGGGAAGGTGGTCGGTGACCGTGGACGAATAGGACGAGAGATAGGCGGACGGCGTTTCCAGATACGTACGATGGACGTAAGGCTTGACTTCGTTCGATACCATGATGTTGTCGAGGAAGCTCCGGCGTCCGCCCACGTAGGACGAGAGGCCGCGTTCTGCAAGGGTGTAGGTCGGGATGAACCAGTTCGTCGAGTCGTCGACGAAGACGGCGTAGGGCGTACGCCTGGTATCGTCGATGACGGTGTTGATGATCTCGTCGTTGAAGTCGCCCATCACGATGACGAGCGAGTCGTTGTAGAAGTCGTGCAGATAGGCATGGAAGGTCTCGGCATCGACCTTGCGGCGGTCGTAGTCTTCCTGTGCCGTCGTCGAGTCCGTGGCCTTGCCGTGGATGTTGAAGACGACGAGACGATGCGTCGTTCCTTCCACCTTCGCCTCGAACGTCAGGCGGTAGGGGAAGCGTCCGTTGGCCCATGCCTGGGCGCCACCGTTGACGGCCAGTCCGCGCGATACCGGAGTCACGACGTCGCGGTTGTAGATATAGGCCAGCTTCTGATCCGACGTGATGTCCGTGGCGAGGAAGTTGCCGTACGAACCGGAGATGGAATCGCTCAATGCATCCAGGGCAGTCTGGGTGAGGACTTCCTGGAGGGCGTAGATGTCGGAGCGGACGGAGTCCATGACCTGGCGGATGCTGCGGCGCTGACGGTTCTTGTCGCGCGGGCCACGCAGCGTATCGGCCGATCCGTACCAGTCCAGGTTCCACGTCGACAGATCGAGGGTACGCGAACGCGCAACGGTATCGATCACGATAGGGGGAAGGCCGATATCGGTGGCGAAGCGGGGCTGGAGCTGATACGAGCCGCGGAACTGGCTGATGGCACCGATGAGATCGACGTCCCCTTCGGGGATCGGGAGCTGGTTGATGGCGACTTCCGTCGCCGCATCGAGACGTACGTCGAGGAAGTTGCCGAACTGGTCCGTGACCTGATAGGTGGTCTCGCCCTGGAAGGAGCCCGTCTGGATGAAGCGCACGCGGCGCACCCTGACGAGCTGGCCTTCGACGCTTTCGAGGATGTTGGGAATCGTGACGTTACGCGGCGTGGGATCGATGCGTTCGACCGGGATCACGGTGAAGCGGAGGGAGTCGCCGGCGAGCTGCGTTAGCCCCGTTCCGGGTTGACCCGTCGATTGTCCGAACTCGCGGAGGACGGCGCGCTCGATCACGACGGAGTCGCCGATGCGTACACCCGTACGGAAGTTGTTGTTGAAGACGGCGATGCCTGCCGTGCGATCCTGGATGAAGGCCGTATTGCGGAATTGCCCGGCTACCGTCACGCGACCTGCGACCTTGGTGACCGTCGTCTCGAACTGCTGCTGCTTGGCATCGGCGATCGAAATGGGGTCCTGGGCGTGGAGTGCAGCCGCACCCAGCAGGGCGAGGGCCGTTCCGACGAGATGATGGCGAAGACCAGTCATGTGCGTACTCTGCGATGAAAATGGAAACATGTTCAGAAGGAGCCGGTACCGATACGGTCCAGTTCCGGCGGGGCGAGATCGTAGGTGTAGAGCATCACGGACATGCCGGCCCTGATGTCCATCGCCGGCCATTCGGCGAGGACGGACGTGGTGCCGGACTCACGCAGCTCGAAGGTATAGGTACCCGGTGCGATGGGCTCGGCCTTCGGCGACGTGATGCCGGGAAGATAGTCTTCGGGGAAGACACGCTGGCCGCCCTTCACCCACAGCTCGACGAGCTGGCCGCGGTCCGTGAGCTCCGCCATATGCGTGAACCGCACGAAGGCCTGCGGCGACGCGGGATCGACGAGCGTATCCTGGATGGCGCGGCGGAATTCGATGAGCCCGGTCCTGGAGCCCTTGACGAAGAGCAGGACGCGCGCGTCGCCACCGAGTGTGTAGTAGAGCGATTCACGTCGAAGAGCCTGTCCGTTGCCGTCGCTCAGGTCGAAGGAGATGGCCCGGCCGGCCGCCGCCTGTTCGAATCCGGAGGCCTTGCCGCGCGGTATCGTGAGGCGTGCGGAGGAGTCGACCATGACGGACAGCGTCTCGACGTCTTCCGTCACGTTGACGATGCGCAACCGCGCTGGAGGCGGATCGGGGAGATCGAGGACGTTCTCGTTGCATGCAACGGCTAGAACGGAACAGAGCAGGAAGAGAAGATGCTTCATGATGATCTAGAAGTTGTAGCGCACGCCGAGCTGCATGCGCCAGCGTGAGCCGTAGTTGTCGGTGTTGTAGATGCCCGGACGTCCGTTGGTGACGGGTTGGCTGTACGTCATCCGCAGGCGTCCCTGGTTGTCGAAGGGCGTGCCGTTCGTCGTCGTGAGACCGAAGATGTTGTAGCTCTGGAAGTTCACGTAGCGCTGCAGGCCGCTCTCGCTGTCGATGAGGTTCAGCAGGTTCTGTACGTCAAGGGTGAATTCCACGCTGTTCGTTCCGAAGGCGGGCAGCTTCTGCGTCAGACGCAGGTCGAGCTGGTTGAGCCAGGGTTCGCGCAGCGCGTTGCGGGGCAGGATGCGTCCCTGATATTCCTTCAGCACGGGATTGCTTTCGACGAACGACATGATCTGTTCCCATACCTGTTCCGGCGTCCGGAGATCGGTGCCGGTGGGCTGCGTCACGACGACCTTCGTGCCGTAATCCTCGCGTTTGGGAACGTAGATGAGGTCGTTGCCGCCCAGGGCATTATCTCCGTTGTAGTCCTGGATGTAGGACAAGGAATAGGGGCGTCCGGAATTCCCGCTGTAGACGATGCCGATCGTCGTGCTGACGTCCGACGTCCAGGGAATCGTATAGCTCACGTTGGCGAGGATGCGATGGGGGACGTCGTAGTTCGAACGTCCGAGTGTCGCGTTGTTCGGGTCGACGGCGTCCGTATTGCCCCATTGACTCGATGCCGTCGCATCCGTGGACGCGTTCAGATCGTAGGCTGCCATGTGGGTATAGGCCAGCAGGATGCCGAGGCCCGGGACGATGGTGTTGCGGGCATCGACGTTGAGCTGGGCGGATGTCGAGTAGGAATATCCTTCCGAACGGCTGCGCAGGAGCAGGACCTGCGTGAAATCCGGCGATACGAGCGAATCCGTACGGCTCGCGTCGGCATACATCGGACGTCCATCGAGCGGTGAAACGCCGCGGCCCGAAGGACGCAGGTTCAGGTTCGCATAGTCGATACTGTTGATGTTCCTTCCGTACATGCCTTCGACCGTGAGGGTGATGCCCGGAAGCAGCCGGTAGTCGAAGCCCAGCGTGCTACGCCAGATCTGCGGGAATCTGAAGTTCTTGTCCGTGATGTTGATAGCGCTGCGCTGACTCGTCGCCGTGCCGGGGAAGGTCGGATCGCCCGGACGTGGAGGAGGTGCGGAGACGTCGATCCTGGCCGGTTGCCCTGTGACGGGGTCGATGATGGGACTCTGTCCTGCGCCTGAACGACCGATCTCCACGCGATACAGGTCCATGCCCGTATTGGTGTACTGGTTGCCGATCCATACCGCCGGTGCACGACCGGTGAAGAGGCCGCTTCCACCCCGGATCTGGAATGTCTTGTCGCCGGAAACGTCCCAGTTGAAGCCCGCGCGCGGTGAGTACAGGAGGGCCGTGGACGGGATCTGCGACGTCGACAAGCCGGGGAATTGCCGGGCGAAGGTCGGGTTCTCGAGCGGATTGGTGAAGAAGACCGGAACGTCGACCCGGAGGCCGCCTGTCACGCGCAGCGTCGGGGTCACCTGCCATTCGTCCATCAGATAGAGTCCGGCCTGCATCATGCTCCACGGCTGGCGCGGCAGCAGGGTGCTGCCCGTGACGGCCGTGTTGGCGTAGCTCAGGCGATAGTAGTTGGGCGTGGAATCGCGGAAGGTCTGGACGTTCTCGAACTGATAGCTTCCGTAGGCGTCGGGAATGAAGAGGTTGTTGAACCAGCTTATCTCGTTGTGCGTACCCAGCGTGAGCGTATGCGCCCCGAGGAAGAAGGAGACATCGTCCGTCAGCGTCAGTTGCGTCTGATCGAGGGCGTTGGCCTGGGAGTTGCGCTCCGGCCCGAACGTCACGTACTCGCGTGAGCCTACGTAGACCCTGATTTCGGGGAAGGGATTGGTCGAGAGGACGCGTTGTTCGTTCGTTGTCGTGAGCGTCGCCCGGAACTCGTTGGATACGCCGTCGCCCAGCACGCTGTTGAGTTGCGTGACGAACTGGTTACTCCACGTCGTGAAGTCGTTGGCCTGGCTCGTAAGACCGAAGACGGTGCTCGTGCGCTGCAGATTCCGCGTCTGCGTCCCGTACAGGAGGTTGTGCCTGAACTGCAGCTTGTGCTGATCGGAGATGTTCCAGTCCAGACGCGTCAGGATGTTGTACGAGCGGTTCGGAATGGAATAGGGATTGGTCGTGGCACCTGGGTCGAAGCCATAGACGTCTCTCGCGATGCGGGCCACTTCGTCGATCACCTGCGGGTTCACGGCGAAGTTGTTGAGGGCGTTGGGATCGTTGATACCTACCTCGACAGGTGTGGAGCGCTGGCGCGTCTCGGCGGAGACATGGAAGAACAGCTTGTCCCGGACGATGGGACCGCCGAGGCGTCCGCCCATCTGCGCATCGTAGAAGTTGTCGAAGGGTCTGCGGTTCACATCGGGGCTGAGCCCTACCAGGGCCTCGTTCCTGCCGTAGAAGAAGATCGAACCCTTCATGGTATTCGTACCGCCGCGCGTGACGGCGTTGATCAGACCTCCGGTGAAGCCGCTCTGGCGGACGTCGTATGGTGAGACGGCGACCTTGAGTTCGTCGATGGCTTCGAGGGTGACGAAGTTGTTGTTGGCGACACTTCCCGCCGTTCCGGCTCCGCCGATGCCGAAGGCGTCGTTCGCCGACGCGCCGTCGATCTGGAAGTTGTTGAAGCGCGTGTTCTGTCCTGCGATGCTGATGCCCGCCGTGGCGTCGAAGCTTCCTCCGGCGGATTGCGCCTGTGACGCGTACGGATTGATGCGCGCCATGTCGGTGATGCTGCGGTTGATCGTCGGAGCGTTCCTGATCGTCTCGCCGGTGATGATGGAGCTCGAGCCGGTCTTGGAAGCATCGAAGAGAGCATCACCCCTTGCCGTCACCACCACTTCCTTCGTCTTCGTACCGAGCTCGTCGAGCGCGAGATCGAGGTCGAAGGTTTCGCCGACGACGATGGTGACGCCGGATACGACACGGGCTTCGTAGCCCACGAACGTGGCCCTGATGGTATATGGCCCACCCGGACGCATGCCCTTGATGGTATAACGTCCGTTTTCCCGCGAGATCGCTCCGTAGACGGATCCCGTGGGTTCGTGGATGGCCTTGACGGTAGCTCCCGGCAACGCGCCGGGCTTCGTGCCCGCCCGTACCGAGACGGTACCGGCCAGGGAACCCGTCGTGACGCCTTGCGACAGACCGGCGAACGTGGTGACAAGGAACAGGAGGGGAACGAGGACGACGTATCGACGAACCATGATGCTCCGAGTGCTGATGCCGTGGAAATTGAGTCCAAAACTACGGCATTTTCGAGCCCAGGCCCAGGACGGTATGGTATATTCGCATCATGTTGGCCTATACTTCCGGTTCCCCTCGATCCACGTTCGCCGCCTCGTCGGCGATGCATCTGACGTCGTTGCTCGACCTCAGCGCCCAGTTGTCGGAAACGGATTCCGACGACAGGATCCTGAACGTGGCACTTCTGAGCGTGATGGGGAAGCTGAAGATACGCCGTGCATGTGCCTTCGTTCCGGATGGCAAGCTCTTGATAGCAAAGCATTTGAAGGGCGTGTCGATCCTTTCCGTTCCGCGGTTCGATCTGACGGAGCCTGTCTTCACCAGTGAAGACGATCCCGATACGGCCGTGCTCGCTTCGGCAGGTCTGTACTGGTGCATTCCACTGCAACGTCAGGGCGATCTGATCGCCGTGTTATGTTTTGGTCATAGCCTGGACGGGATCGAACAGGAACCGGACGTACGGACCTATATGGACCTCGTACGTTCCATTACGTCGACGGCGGTCCACAATGCCCAGATGGTGCGATCCCTCATCCAGGCGAAGAAGGATCTGCAGGCGAGGAACCTGCTCGTCTACACGCTCTTCGAAAGTGCGCGTGACTTCACCGGGGCGATGGAACTGAACCAGATGCTCCGCACACTGTCCTATCGTCTTATGGGGCAGTTGATGATCAGCAGCTTCGGACTGTTCCTTACCGAGTCCGAGCAGGACGAACACGTCATCATCAATCGCCAGGCCGCCGCCAGCCTCCAGGATCTGTATCCCGACATCCTCGAGGTGGAACATCCCTTCCGGACGGAAGACCTGTCCGCCGAACACCACCTCCGCCCGTTGCTGGAACGGAACGGTGTCGCAGTCGTGTCGCCGATGACCGTGCACGGACACAAGAAGGGTGTGCTGGCATTGTGCGGCAAGTTGAACGGACAACGGTTCTCGGACGACGAAGTGCTCTTCGTCGAGGCATTGGGCAATACGGCCATGGCCGCCATCGAGAACGAACGTCTGTTCCGGGAGGAACTGGACAAGCAGCGGCTCGAAAGCGAACTGTCCATCGCCGCCGACATCCAGCGCGGCCTCCTTCCGGTTCAGTTGCCACCCACGCCGGGTATCGACATCGCCGCCGATACCTATCCGAGCAAGCATATCAGCGGCGATTACTACGACGTCATTCCCCTCGACGATCACAGGACGCTTCTCGCCATCGCAGACGTGGCCGGCAAGGGCGTTCCTGCGGCCCTGCTCATGGCCAACGTCCAGGCGGCCCTGAACGTCCTGGCCAAGCTCGATCTCCCGCTGACGCAGCTCATCGACAGGATCAACAGACTCATCTGCGACAACACGGAGCCGGAAGTCTTCGTGACCATGTTCCTCGCCATCGTCGATTCCCGTACGATGGCCGTGCACTACGTCAATGCCGGGCATAATCCGCCGATCCTTCTGGACGGTGAGGACGTCGTCCTGCTCTCGGACGGTGGCATCATCACCGGTGTGATCGCCGACCCGCCACCGTATCGCATGGGTATCGGCACGCTGAAACCCGATGCAGTCCTTATCCTCTACACGGATGGCGTCACGGAAGCCCGCAATCCCGCTGGACACGAATACGACGTCGGCAGCCTCGTCGAGAGCGCCCGCCGTCATCGCGTGGGTACGGCTAGAGAATTACTCGACCGTCTGCAGGAAGATCTCCGGCAGTACACGGATTCACATGTCTTCGACGACGATACCTCTATCGTCGTCGTCAAACCCCTCGGTTGAATGTACAAGATCAGAACGTTCGATACCTACCTGGCCGATGCACTGCGTGCGGCCGATATGCGCATTCTCCACGGCCCTGCGGCGTTCGGGCAGACCCCATATGCGAAGGAATACGAGGTGAAGCGGAAAGCTGCCGCTGCCTTCCTCGCGAACGTCGGTGCCGATGGTGCTGTGATCGACCCTCTCGTACGCGCTCCACTGCCGCGTGGCTATCGTACCACGTCGCGTCGGCGTGTCATGATGCTGCGGCGTGAAGGACAGTTGCTTCTGGCCAACGGCGATGGCTCGGTCCCGAAGGTGGACGCAGCCGAAGAGACATTGGAGCCGGCATCGCATCTGGGGATCTTCAAGTCGGTGGAAACCTTCCTGCGCCGTCCACGTGACCCCCTGGCCGGTGCCATGAATCACGTCATCGTGCGTGGTACCTATGACGAACACGTGCTGATCCTGAACGTGCAGTTCATGGATGCCGATATCGTCCGCGCAGCGAAACGCTGTGCCGAATACGTCCGCAGCGAGCATCCGTCCGTCGTTTCCGCATGGATGTTCCACGATCCGCGCGGAAGCCGGTACTATCTGGATATGGAGCGGACCCCGGGAGGCATCAAGTCGAAGAAGATCTTCGGTCACGCCGCATGGCGGCAGTCCGTCAACGACGTCCAGTACCAGGTCGGTGTCTTCAGCTTTTCGCAGATCAACTTCGCCATCGTTCCGGCCTTCGTGGACGTTGCCCGTACGTTGGCGGCAGTTCGACCGGAAGACCGTCTGCTCGACCTCTACTGCGGATATGGTCTGTTCGGAGCGTCCCTGGCGTCGCAGGTGAAGAACGTCGTGGCCATGGACCTCGACGAGGATACGGTCGGTAACGCACGCTACAACATCGGTCGTGCTGGGGGGAAGGCTCTCGCCATCGCTTCGGCCGTGACACCACAGTCGATCAGGAAGCTCTGGAGCATGCCACGTGGCAGGGGAGCGGTGGAATCGGACGTCGTCATTCTCGATCCGCCGCGAGCGGGTACTGCCAAGGGCGTCATCGATGCCATCGCACAGGGAGAGCCACGTCGTGTCGTGGAAATCTTCTGCGGCCACGAGGAAATCCGTCGCAGCGTCAGGGAATGGAAAGCCGCCGGTTACCGGGCGGAGCGCATCGTGCCCATGGACCTGTTCCCCGGAACGCTCGGACTCGAGGTGCTGATCTCCTTCGTGCCCGAACGGAAGCGCTGACGTTCAACTGCGTCGTTCGAGGGCCCAGCCGAAGACGTCGATGTACTTGCGTGCGCTCGCCATGATGGAGAAGTCCGTCGCCATACCGTTCATGCGGATACGCGTCCAGTGCGGCTCCTGTTTGTACAGTCTCAGGGCTTGGTCGATAGCAGCCGCACAGTCATCGGCATGATAGCGCTGGAACCGTATGCCCGTTCCCGTGAACATGATAGGATCGTAGGGCTCTACCGTGTCGGTAAGACCTCCCGTGGAACGGACGATGGGAACCGCCCCATAGGTCTGGGCGAACATCTGCGTCAGCCCGCACGGTTCGAAGCGGGAGGGCATCAGGTAGTAGTCCGACGCGGCCTGGATCTTGTGAGAGAGAGGTGTGTTATATCCTTCTCCCACAATGACATGCCTTGGGTATCGAGAGGCCATGTCGCGGAAGAACTCCTCGTAGCGCTGCTCGCCCGTTCCGAGAATGACGAAGCGCATCCGGTGATCGGATATGAATGGCTCAAGGCATTGGTATAGAAGGCCGATACCCTTCTGATCGGTGAGGCGCGTGACCATCCCCATCAGAGGAAGATCGTCATGGACGTCTTCAGGTGAAAGGCCGGCCTCGAGTAACAGCGCGCGCTTGTTAATCTCTTTTTTTTCAATGTGTTGCCGGTTGTATCGAACCGGGATGTAGTCGTCGACGTCCGGATGCCATTCCGACGTATCGATGCCATTGAGTACGCCGACGAGGTCGGCGCCACGGACCTGGAGCGCGGACTGGAGTCCCATGCCTTCGGGCGTCCATCTGATTTCCTGGGCATAGGTCGGGCTGACGGTCGTGACCTTGTCCGCGAACATGATGCCGGCTTTCATGGCATTGAAGATACCGTCCTGTTCATACCAGCTTCCCTGATGGAAGTCTTCGGGGGAGAAGCCCCCGAAGCTCATGGCCCGTACCGGATCGTACATGCCCTGATAGGCCATGTTGTGAATGGTGAAGATGCCTGCCGTGCCCTCGAAAAACGGGTCGTTCCAGTAGTGCACCTTGAGCATCGGCATCGTCGGTGCGGTGTGGTAGTCGTGGGCGTGGACGATGTCCGGCCGGAAATCCAGCGCACGTGCGAGTTCGAAGACGGCACGGCTGAGGAACATGAAGCGCCGGTCGTTATCCAGGAAGCCTTCGTGGTAGCCGTAGATGCCCGGGCGGTTGTAGTAGTCCGACGAATCGACGAAATAGACCGGTACCGTGGAGCCCGGCAGGGAGCACGTCCATACCGTCGCATACTCCACCCACGTCCCGAATGGCACGGCGACGAGCATGTCGGTCTTCACCATCCCGTATCGTTCGGGATCGATCGTTCCGTACTTGGGAAGGACGACAATCACATCGTGTCCGTCCGCATGCCACGCCTTCGGCAGGGCCGCCGCCATGTCCGCCAGGCCGCCGACCTTGGCGAACGGTGCCACTTCCGCCGCTGCTACGATGATCTTCATTGGCTGGTCACAAACGAGTCGTTGACAGGAGAACAAATATACACGGCCATGTTCCCAAACGCCGATGCTGCTGTACGAGCCTTATCCACATCTGTGTATAACCCGTACATCGTCGACCCGCTGCCGCTCATCGACGCATAGGCAGCACCCTTTTCATAGAATCGCTGCTTGATACTTGATAATACATGATGTTGCGCGAATACCACCGGCTCGAAATCATTCCTGAAATGATGCGACATATCCTGATGATCGTCAATGGATTGTCTCAGTGACCGGATCAGATCCGTCGCCGGTTGTTCACCTGTTATCCCCAATGTGGAATACGCCCACGGTGTGGAAACATGGATACCCGGCACGACGAGGACGACGACGAAGGGAAGGTCGATGTCGATCGTCGTGATGACGTCGCCACGCCCCTGAACCAGGGCCACGGACGGCTGCAGGAAGAAGGGGACGTCGCTGCCCAGAGACGAGGCCATCGCCAGTAGTGCGGCATCGTCGGCAGGGAAGTTCCAGAACCTGTTCAGACCGACGAGGGTCGTCGCTGCATCACTGCTTCCTCCGCCGAGTCCACCGCCGGTCGGTATCTGTTTCGCAACCGTTATCTTTGCCCCCTGTCCGTGTGCGGACGGCAAGGATCCCAGGGTATGGGCGGCGCGAGCTGCCAGGTTGTCATCCGGACGGTCGGTTACGGCTGGTTCACAGACGACTTCGATTCCATCGGCAGGATGGATGGATATCTCATCGTGGAGATCGATGGCAATGAAGAGCGAATTGATGTCGTGGTAGCCATCGTCGCGTTTGCGGAGCACTTCGAGTCCGAGGTTGATTTTCGCGCAGGCGCGTAGCCGTAATCCGTTCATGCATTTGGCCGTGTAGGAGAGAGAACCCGCGAATTTATGTCCGACTCAGCACAGATCACGTACGGCAACGAACTTGCCCGCAAGGGCATCCACATAACGTCGCTGCTCATTCCGATCATCTATCTGCAGATATCCCGCCCGGCGGCCTTGTGGATCCTGGTGCCGATGATGGTGGTGGCGATCCTCATCGACATGCTGATGCACTATCACGAGCCCACCCGGGCCCTGATGCTCAGGCTGTTCGGATCGCTGCTGCGCGACCATGAACTGCGTACCGACAGGCTCCTGCTGAACGGTGCCTCGTGGGTGTTGATCGCCGCCACGCTGATGGTCCTGCTCTTCCCGAAGGTTATCGCCGTTACTGCCTTCTCCATCCTCATCATTTCCGATACGTTCGCTGCCCTCGTCGGCAGGAGGTTCGGAACGAGACCATTCCTGGACAAGAGTGTCGTCGGGACCATGACCTTCATCCTGACCGCCATCGTCGTCGTGGGTGTCTATGCGGCCATCTATTCCCTGCCCTGGACGTATGTGGCCTCCGGTGCCATCGGTGCCGTGCTGGGCGGTGTGGCCGAGGCGGGATCGATCAGACTGAAACTCGACGACAACATTTCCATTCCCTTCAGTATTGCCATCACCATGCTGGTTCTCGGCATCGCCGTCGAAGCCCAGGGACTGCCAGCCTTCATCGGAGCGCTCTCATGAGCATGAATGCCGGTACCAAATGGTTCATCACCATTCTTCTCGGTCTGTCCCTCGGATTGGCGGCCCTGTTCGTCTGGCACCGCAGTTCCGTGAACGACGTCGAGGGGTTCTACGCCGTGGCCGATTCGTTGCTCGATGTCGGTGACTCGGAAGCTGCGGCCATCTACTTCGTGAAGGTCGAAGCCTACGATACGACGAAGATCCTGCGCTCGGCGGAACGCATCGCACAGAGCATCATCATGTCGCCGAAGCTGAATCCCGGACGCAAGCGTACGATGCTGTTTCACTTCTTCAAGCCGGGCGATACCGCCGGTCTTTCACCGGTGGAACTGGACGAGCTGGCCTATACACATCCCGAGATCACCGAACCGGCGTCCACGCTGTACGTCGTGCCTGGTGGTTGGGTCGTCCGTGCTGTCTTCTCGGCCAACAAGATGCAGCCGCAGAGCGTGAAACTGGCCCCGTCCCGCTTCTATATGCCGCGTCCCGGGGTGAAGGCGTACGATCTGCGCTGACACGGAATGTCGACGCGGACGTTCCCGGCCGTATATCGGGTGACCACTACTGTCTGAACTGGACACCCTGATAGTCGGCGAACAGGTGCTTGACCTTGTTCCGCTGATACTTGCCGGTCGACGTCACGGGCAACGTGTCCGTGAAGAGGACGACCTTCGGGGCCTTGGAGAAGGGGAGGTGTTCACGGCAGAAGGCCAGGATATCTTCGGCCTTGCTCGATGCATCGTCGGGAACGACGAGAGCACCGACTTCTTCACCATACATGTCGTTGACGAATCCCACGCAGATGCCGGCCTTGACGCCAGGCGCACGTGCGAGCACTTCGTCGATTTCCAGCGGCGCGAGGTTGATACCGCCACGGATGATCAGTTCCTTCAGACGTCCGGTGATGAAGAAGTACGGGCGTCCCTGCGCGTCGTTCACGTAGAACCCTTCGTCGCCCGACCTGAACCATCCATGGGTGAAGGCCTCGGCATTGGCCTTCTCGTTGGCATAGTATTCCTTCATCGTGTTGGGTCCGCGTGCCACGATCTCCCCGCGTTCGCCCTCGCCGACTGCGTTGCCGTGATCGTCGTGGATGGCCATTTCGTTGCACGGAAGGGGAATGCCGATGGAAGGGAAGCCGTAGTCCTGCATCCAGTGCCGATGTTCGGTTTCGCTCAGGTCGGCGGGCAGGAAGCAGTTGTAGCAGGTCGTTTCCGATAGTCCGTAGCCATGGACGATGGGAATGCCGTAGCGCGATTCGAAGGCATTCGCCAGTTCGCACGTCAATGGTCCCGCACCACAGATGATATGCCGGAAGCCGTTCCCGATCACATCCGATGCATCCGCATCGGCTTCGAGGAGAAAGGCGAGAAGGGTCGGGACGACGCTGACGATATGGACGTTCTCTCGTCTGATGACGTCGAAGAAGCGCGTCGCCGAGAACTTCCTGTTGAGAACGATGCTCGCGCCCGCCAGGAACGGAGCGACGTGCGTGACGATGGTGCCGTTCACATGATGAACAGGAAGCACGCACATCATTCTCGTGTCTTCGTCGACCCCGTGCCATGCCGCGATGTCGTAGCCGTCAGCGAAGAGATTCTGCTGCATCAGGACGACACCCTTGGGATTGCCCGTCGTACCGCTTGTGTACACGATCAGGCATTCGTCGAAACGCATGTCCTCACCTGCATGTTGCCAGGGGGAGGGTGCGAGCGTCCGTAGTGTTTCGTAGAAGACGGGATCCGTCGCATCGGTATCCACGTCGATGAGGATGGGTCGTCGTGCCGCAGTTTGCGGAAGGTCCTCGATACGCTTCATGTATTCCGTTCTGCACAACACGATGGCGGCACCGCTGTTGTCGAGGATATAGGTAAGGCGTCCGTCGTCTTCCGTCATGTTCAGGGGCACGGCGCAGGCGCCGAGCATCCAGCATGCGAAGTAGGAGAGGATGGTATCGGGGTGGTTGTGTCCGGCGATGGCGACTCGTGATCCGCGTTCGATGCCTTTCCGTTGGAGGAGCGTCGCAAGACGACGTGCTACGTCGATGAAGACGGCATACGACCAGCCGAAGCGGTTGCCGTGTTCGTCGATATGGATCATCCAGGGTTTCTCACCGTAGACCGTATCGTGATGTTGCATGACGGCCGACCATGAGCCGAACGGATACGAATAGGATTCGCCCGAACGACCGAACGACGAGCGGGCGGGATTGAGACGTGGATCGAGTTGCATGGCCGCAAAATACGGTCTGGAATTCTGTCCGGCGTTACACGGAGTGAAATCCGTTTCGTCATGATCGCCATCCCGTCAGCACGGGTATGTCATCGTACGTACATCGATGGAATTGTAACGTTGTCCGATGTCGGTTGTTATGTAGGTGGTGCCCATCTCCAGTGCATGGTGAGGCAGTCCGTAGGTCCCCCGAACGGATCGGAGGTGTGTGGCAGGCGGATCGCCATGTTCATCCATATCACTATCCTGTGTTCAGCGTATGTATTCCATCGTATCCTCGTATCGAATCGTCGTTGCCGCCATTCTGTCGCTCGTCATCGGATCCTGTCTCATGCAGGCCGGGACGACGGAGAAGCGCGGTACGGAATCCGTGGCGGAAGGTCTGCATTACGTCGTCGCCTTTCCGCAGGTCTGGGCCGCGCCGGCGGAGAATCCGTTACCCGTACCGATGACCCTGTTGATCTCGTCGAGAAGCGCGGCCAGGGTCCGTATCACGACGCCCGGATCGAGTCGCAACGACAATGCGATCATCGACCAGGTATTCGTACTCGAACCCAACGTCGTGAAGAAGGTGCCGATTCCCAAGGGATACATGAACGAGGAATCCGAAGTCCGCAAGGCGCACGGCATCATGATCACCGCGGACCATCCCGTTTCCGTCTCGACCTATCAGGCGTGGAACGGCAACGGTGAGATCGCCCGACATCTGCCGGTCGAAGGGTGGGGGACGGAGTACTACTCGATGAACTTCTACCAGGATCGGTACGGCACTGCCAGTGCCGGCTACAAGTACCGTCCTGGCCAGATACTGATCGTCGCAGCCGTCGACAATACGATCGTCACCTATATACCGACCGTCACGACGGAAGGTGGTAAGGATGCCGAATCCGTTCCCAAAGGCACGCCCCGGAACATCCAGCTCGATCGCGGCGAGACCTTCCTCATCAAGGCGAAGATCGATCCCGTGACGAACAAGGAATGGTCGTCGGACATTTCCGGCACACTCATCCGCTCGAACAAGCCCATCGGTGTCGTGTCGGGGCATACGAAGGTGGCCATCATGCGTTATCCCGACATCCTGCCGCCAACCGGCATGTTCGCCGCCGACGCGCACTTCGTCCGCAACAACGTTCACGATGCCATGTTCCCGACCACGATGGCTGGTACCGATTTCGTGACGATTCCGTGTATGTACAAGGCTCAGCGTGTCACCGGGATGAACGGTGTGGAATATGGCATCGACGACGACCGGGGAGATGTCGTACGCGTCATTGCCCTTGAGGACAATACGCTCCTTCAATCCCTGGCGGCGAACGGCAGTTCGTACCTGAATCGCAGGAATCTCCGCCGAGGCGAAAGCTATACGGAGACGTCGACGGATCGTCCTACGGTTTGGAAGGCGAGTAAACCTGTTCTCATGGTACAATACGGAAAGTCCTATGCCAGGATCCAGCCGCCACTCGTGGGCACGACGCAGGAAGGAAAGGTCGACAAGGCTCAGGGGCATCCGACGGTGGAAGCGGGACAGCCGATGATGCAATGCGTTCCATCGGTCGATCGCTGGGTGAGTTATGGTGTATTCTCGGCACCGGAGGGAGTGGACAATTTCCTGAACGTCGTCTTTCGTGTGGAGGATGCAGCCAAGATCAAGATCGACGGCCGGACGTTGACGGCCGCATATCCCGCCATCTCTTCGATAGCCGGATCGCCCTATGCCTTCATCAGAGTCACGACCGGTTCCGGCGATCATATCATCGAGTCGAGCACCCCGGCCGTGAAGTGGATGGCCTGGACCTACGGTTCGATCGACGGTCTGCAACAGGGACGTGCCTATGGTACACCCGTCTCCGTCGACATTTCCGTCGCCTGTGACGATTCCCTGGCCGTCGACGAAGAAGAGACCGTCTGTGGCGATGTCGATACCTGGGGACGGATGGTTCCGTCCGGAACCACCGCATGTGGTGGAATCGTGAACGTCGAGGCGATCGCGTTGACGAACTACGAACTGAACGTCGATGAAACGTTCAATGTCAGTGATGCCTCGGTCCACTATCGGGTAAGGGTGATCGACAGGACACAGGATGCGACGGCCACCGTCCGCATGCGGACACGGTCGGGCAGGTACGTCGAGAAAACCTATACCTACAATGCGGTCAAGTTCGGCGTCAATCCCACGTCTCTCGACTTCCGGATTTCCCAGGACGATGCGACGTCGTGCAAGACGGTCGAATTCTCCAATCTGGGTCCGACCGCCGCCGCAGTGAAGGAGCTAAAGGTGTGGCGTCATCCCGGCATCTTCACGTTCGATCCCGCGAGCTTCGTGCTGAAACCGGGGGAGAGCATCCAGGTCCAGATGTGCGCCACGCTTCCGACACCCGGCGTCAGGATCGACGACATCATCGCACGGTTCGACTGCTACGAGGCCAAGGTCGCGGCGGTCAGGGTGAGCAGTGAGTCGGGAGACACGACCGTGAGCGTGGAGCAGGACGACCGGGCATCGCTCGTCGTCGGCACACCCAGCCCGTTGCCTGCTTCCGTTCATGGAACGATCTCCATTCCGGTCGACGCATCGGCGCAGGGAGACGTGACGTTGACCCTCTTTGACGGCGTGGGACGCATCGTGGGAACCATGGAGTCCGTGCATGTCGATGGTGGGCGGCAGACCCTGCGTCTCGACCTTCCGGAACTGGCGCCTTCACCGGGCCTTCATATCTTGCGGATCCAGATGCCGTCGGGCGCAGTGCGGACGATTCCGCTGATGCTGACGGAATGATCCACCTACGTTCGCACTCTCATGCTCGATCTCCGTTCGGATACCCTTACCGTTCCAGATGAAGGAATGCGGGAGGCCATGGCCCGCGCACATGTCGGTGACGACGTCTACAGTGAGGATCCGACCCTGAACGAACTTCAGGACCGCATCGCCGCATTGTTCGGCAAGGAGGCGGCCCTGTTCGTTCCGAGCGGTACGATGGGCAATCAGATATGTCTCGCCCTTCATGCCGGTACGGGTGAGGAAATCATCGCCGATGCCGATGCACACATCTTCCACTACGAGAATGCGGCCACCAGTGTCGTCGCTCGTGCCCAGATCCGTGGCATCCGGAGCGAAGCAGGTGAGATGCCACTCGCGGACGTGATGGAGGCCGTACGTCCTGTGGCCTACTATTATCCGCGGACGGCATGCATTGCCGTGGAGAACAGCCACAACCGTCATGGCGGCACGGTACTGTCGATGGGCTACGTGCGCCAGCTCCGATCCGTCGCCGACGAGATCGGCGTTCCCTTCCATTGCGATGGTGCGAGGATCTGGAATGCCTGCGTAGCGGTCGGGGAGCCTGCGGCCGTCGTGGCCGAACCATATGACAGTATCAGTGTCTGCCTGTCCAAGGGCCTCGGTGCTCCGGTGGGGTCGCTCATCGTCAGCACGCGCGAGCGTGTCGAACGGGCCAGACGCTGGAGGAAGATGCTCGGGGGAGGTATGCGCCAGGCCGGTATTCTGGCCGCTGCCGGGCTGTACGCGCTGGACAGCATCCTTCCCAGGATTCCTCTGGATCATGAACGCGCCCGGGCGTTCGCGGAACGTCTGGCATCGATCGAGGGAGTGGATATCGACACGGGACGGGTGCAGACGAATATCGTCGCCTTCCGTATTCCTGCCATGTCCGATGCCGAAATCATGGTCGGGTGTGCTGAACGGGGTCTTCGCATCGCACCGATCAAGTCCGGTACGATGCGGGCCGTCTTCCATCATCAGGTGGGAGAGGCGGCCGCGGAAACGGCGGCTGCCGTCATTGCCGATGTGGTTGCTGGATCGCGTTGATGTATCTTTGCATGCGTTTCACTCCGCATACGTTATCAACATAGACATGCCTACCAACGAGCACGACGAAGCGACGATCGATCATGGTCCCGTTACCATCGAGGGATACGGTACGTTCAATCACAGACTGCACAGTCGCGTCCGTTCCTATGATGTCGACCGGCAAAGCATCGTCCATAACGCCGTCTATCTCTATTGGCTCGAGGCCGCCCGTATCGAATATTTCCGCGATATGGGTATACCGATCGACCGCCGTGCCTTCGTGACGAAGCACCGCTTCGTCGTCGTCAAGACGGAGATCGAATACAAGCTGGCCGCACAGTTCGACGATGCCTATACGGTATTCACCCGCGTGTCGTTCGTGAAGAACTCGTCGTTCGGCTTCGAGCACGTCATCCGGCGCGAAGATGGCGCGATTCTCGCCACGGCGAAGGGCGTCCTCGTCTATCTCAATCCCGCAACCCACAAGCCGGAACGCATTCCGGACTCCTATCGTACGCTCATTCACGAGTTCGAGGGTGAGAACGTTCAATTCCTCAAGGATTGACGGTCTGGCGTGGGCAGGATGACCTTGCCCCTGGGGTGGAGATCATCGACGATATCATATCATCGTGTATACGTTGACCGGATCCATGGCCAATCCGATAGGGCCGTCGTGAACGATCCGTTCGATGCCTGCACGGAGGTCGCGCTGTATGTGGTGATATTCCGATGGCATTCCCGCCGCAGCTTCCGCATGCCGGATGCACGGATAGGGGTCATGTCGTGAAGGGGAAGTGCTGGAGAGAGGATACGCCCGCCCAGCCGGGTACGATCTCGTACTGGTCGTCGTGTTATCCGACCACGTCCTGCTGCGCCGGGCGATTCCATAGCCGCCTGGCCAGCGCCGATCCGAGAACCGTTCCTCGGTGGATTGTTCCTCTGTCTGCAACGTCGGATATCCCTATCCCTGATCCGACGTTCGCGACTCACCATCGTCCGATGTCAGTATTCCAGTGTGACCAGGGCATTGTAGTTCACGAAGCGCGGGCGATCGGGATCGGCGATGGAAATCTGGATGCGTCCCTTGACCAGGCGTTTTTCCTCGACGCTGGCCAGGCCGAGACGGAACTGACGTCCACTCGTATCCGCGAACCACAGATACTCCTTGATCGTGTAGTCCTTCGTCAGGTGTTTGACGTTGAACCACGTATCCGAATTCACAAGCGTGGAGATCACGTTGTCGCACGGCTGGCGTTCGACCCCGAACGAGAATTCCGTGACGAGTGGAGTGAAGTCCTTCGTCGGCGTGAATCGCGTATTCGGCGTCTGGAGATGGGGAATGGTGACGCGGAACGGCGCGGCACCGGTATCGATGAGCACGCCCTTCAGGATTTCCGGGTCGGTATAGATGAATTCGATGGCGCTGTCGCCGTAGTAGTAGAGCAGCGAGATCCTCGTCGGATTCGTCGTCTTGTCCGCATAGTTCATCTTCCTGTCCGTACTCAGGTCGAGCGGGGACGAACAGGCCAGCATCACGAGACCCAGCACGACGCCCAGGAGGACCGGCAGCGGCTTCCTAACGGAAGCCACCCATATCGATGCTGATGCCATAGGTAATGCCCCATTTCGTGGAATTGAACCAGCGGTTCTGGAATTGATACATCAGTGCCGCGCCATCGATGCCGACGCTGAAGCGGATCGGACCGGACGGCTGATACTGCAGGCCGATGGAGCCGCGTGCCAGCGGGCCTTGCGCGAAGGCCATGCCGGCCGTGATTTCGGCGAAGGGACGCAGGCCTTCGAGGATGCTGAACTCGGTCGGAGAATACTGATAGTTGGCACCCATCCAGAAGAGAACCGGAACCTGGTAGTATTCCACCGGCCTGTCGGCGAGCATGCCGTTGAAGTTCTGGCGGAAGGATTCGGAGCCCATTTCGATACCGATGCGATGTTCCGTGCCGAGAGGCATGGTAAGAGCGAAGGCCGCATTCGGCAGCAGTGCGTTCTGAAGGTCGGTCGGCGGAGTCTCGCTGGAAGGAATACCCGATGCGAGCGAACGGAGACGAAGCGACACGGGGAGTTGCTGCGTCGCGGCCGCCGTGAGGTATGCTGCCGGTACGGCGGCATCGGCACCCAGCGTGGTCTGTTGCGTGGACGTCAGCGGGGGTAACGACGCCATGTCGTGGAGCGGTGTCGGTTCGATGGTCGTGTTCAGGGTGGATTCCGCTTCCGACGTCGGCGGCTGCGTGTCGTTGCTGACGGATTCCGACGTCGACGTTCCGGACTGCCTGGACGCCATGGCGCGTGCCGATGCGTTCGACCGGACGAAGACGGTGTCGATGCGGACGGGAGTATCCGCCGTGGGTTCGGTGGAAACGGGAGCGCCGGCCGTCACGTTACCCGTCGTGCCGTTGCGTTCCGCGGAAGCCCAGTTCGACGTCTGTTGGGGATTGCCGAGCATCAGCATGTAGACGACGACACCGCCGACGACCGATCCTGCCAGCGTATAGAGAATCGGAGCGAACGATGCCAGCCAGCCGGACATTCCGGTGGCCGCTACGGTAGCGGACGTTGCCGCCGTACCTGCTGCGCTGGTGAATCCTGCGGCTGCGAGAATTCCGGTTTCGGCTGCCGGTGACGGGAAGAGGACATCGCGATGGACGGCATTGCGGATGGACAGAATGTCCTTCATTTCCGTTCTCAGCTCCGGCGTCTGGGCCAGAGAATCGAACAGGCGCTGTTCGTCGGAAAGTTCGAGCTCTCCGTCCATGAATGCATACAGCGCTTCGTCTGGGGTCAAATGCGTCATAAGTCTTGTGCGTTTGCTACGCGTTGTTGTTCAGATCGTTGAGGTATGGGGCGAGGATGTCGCGCAGCTTCTTCTTGGCGCGGAATATCCTCACCTTGACGACGTCGAGGGACTCACCGATGACTTCGGCGATCTCGTTGTAGCTGAGTCCGTTGTATTCACGCAGGACGAAGGCTTCACGGTAATCGTCGGGCAACAATTCGAGCGAAGCATGGATGAGTTGAAGAAGTTCCTTGTGTTCGTACGGGACGTCACTGGCTGTCAGGTGAAAATCCTCGACGGGGACGAATGCCTTCTTATGGCGCGAGCGATATGAAAGGCACAGGTTCCGTGCGATGGTCATCAGGTAGGCTGGAAAGTTCTCGATGACGCGTCCTTGCCTGCCGCTGTCGAAGAGTTTGACGAACGTTTCCTGCAAAAGGTCCTCGGCCGTCTGGTTGTCTCCGAGAATCTTCCGGCAGTAGGTGTAGATGCGTTGGGAATAACGGCGATAGAGTATGGACAATGCAGCCTGGGCCGGTGCATCATCGTGCGCCAGCTTGGCGTACAGTTCCAGATCGGAGACGTCGTCAGCGTCCGTCCGGCGCGATTGCATCGTACCCGTCGCCATTCCCGGTTCCCGCTTTCCTGTGGATTTCTTGTGCATCGACACAAGGCCAAAAGAGTTGTTACAAGGCCGACGTCATTCCCGGCCGTAATTTAGGGCATGTCATCACATTATCGTCGAGCCGCGTCGCTCGTCATGCCCCGGGCCGACGCCAAGTTCTGGTCCGATTCCTCCTACCGCAATCGCCTGTACGATCTGGTCGATCGGGGAGTGGGCGGCATCGCTGTCTTTCTCGGCGACGTCGAGACGACGGCCACGATGATAGCCGACCTCCAGAAACGGGCGAAGGGATCGCTGCTGATCGCCGCCGATTACGAATACGGACTGCCGATGCGTCTGGAGGGCGGCATCGCCTTCCCCCGGGCCATGGCACTGGGACATACCCTGCCGGGTATTACGGAACACGTGGCGGCCTGCATCGCCCAGGAAGCGCGCGCAATCGGCGTGCACTGGAATTTCGCCCCCGTCTGCGACGTCAACAGCAATCCGTCGAATCCGATCATCAACACGCGGAGCTTCGGTGAGGACCCCGCGACCGTGGCGGCCCATGCCGTGGCGTACGTGCGGGGAACGCAGCGTCATGCCGTGCTGGCCTGTGGCAAGCATGTACCGGGGCACGGCGATACGGATGTCGACAGTCATGTGTCGTTACCCACGATCACAGCCACGGCCGACGTCGCGGCGACCAGAGAATTCGCACCCTTCCGTGCCGTCGTCGATGCAGGTGTCGAAACGCTCATGATCGGTCATATGCTGGTGCCCTTCCTCGATCCGGCCCTGCCCGCCTCGTTGTCCCATGCCGTCGTTACGGATCTCGTCCGCAAGGAATGGGGATTCGATGGCCTCGTCACGACGGACGCTCTGGACATGAAGGCGATCGCATCCACGTGGACGTCGGCAGAGGCCGCCGTCATGTCCGTGCTTGCCGGGAACGACGTCGTTCTGTTGCCCGAGGATCCTGTCGAAGCCATCAGGGCCCTGGTCTCCGCCCTCGAGAACGGTACCGTTTCCGAAGAACGGCTCGCCGAATCGGAACGCCGCTGGCAACGTGCCCGGGAGTTCACCGGTATCGGAGAGGCACCGTCGGCCCCGATCGTGATAGACCAGAGCAGTCATGCCGTGATCGCACTCCAGGCGGCCCAGGGAGCCATGCGCATCTCCGGCGACGTGGACCTCCTTCCCATCACCCGGCACAACCAGTATGCGGCCTTCGCCGTCATCGATGAAGCCGACGCCGATGCCGCGACGACGTGGTTCCACTACCTGGCCAAGGCCACGGAAGGGAACTCGGATTTCGGATATCTGGACGACAGCATCGACGATGCCGATCTGGATGTGTTGCGGAATGGTATCGCCGATGCGGACGTGGTGGTCTTCGCCTTCTTCGGCAAGGCCGTCGCATATCGTGGGCATATGTCGGACATGGATCGTCTTCCCGCCATCATGCGCAGGCTGGCGGGGGACAAGCCCATCGTCATCGTCGTCTGCGGAAGCCCGTACGGTATGGAGAACCTTCCGCACAGTCTAATCCTCCACATGTATTCCGATACCGTGCCGTCGCTCGCCGCGAGTGTTCTACGGCTGACCGGTCGGGAAACGCCGCCCGGTATGCAGTCCTGATTTTTCCTATTTTGTCCACGAAAATATGATCGCACACGTCAGCAATGCCGTCCAGGGCTCATCAATGCTTGTGTTGCGTTGGACGTGAATTATGAATCGCTGGGCGAAAATCCTGTGACAAGACTCCTCGTCAGCGGCGGCGCTGGCTTCATCGGAAGCAATTTCGTCCGCTTGCTGCTGCAACGTTCCGATGCCGACGTCGTCGTTCTCGACGCGCTGACCTATGCCGGGAACCTGCACAATCTCGATGGATGCATCGACGGGAACCGGTGCTCGTTCGTGAAAGGGTCCATCAACGATACGGTCGTCGTCGACGATATCCTGTCGGCACGACCGTTCGACGGAATCGTCAATATCGCAGCGGAAACTCACGTCGACAGATCGATCGCCTCGGCGGCGCCCTTCATCGAAACGAACGTCACAGGTACACTCGTCCTGCTCGAAGCCGCACGCCGCCACAAGGTCGGCCGCTTCCTCCAGGTTTCCACGGACGAAGTATACGGCTCGCTGGGAGCCGACGGCGTCTTCACCGAAGCGAGCCCGCTCGATCCTTCCTCTCCCTATTCCGCGTCCAAGGCTTCGGCGGACTGTCTCGTCAACGCCTTCGTCCGCACCTACGGTATGGATGCGGTGATCACGCGGTGCTCCAACAATTATGGCCCCTATCAGTTTCCCGAGAAATTCATCCCGTTGATGATCCTCAACGCACGAGAGGATCGTCCGCTACCTATCTACGGCGACGGACGGCAGGTGCGGGACTGGTTGCACGTGGATGATCATTGCCGTGGAATCATGGCTGCCTTCGAACACGGTCGGGCAGGGGAGGTCTACAACATCGGTGGATTCGGGGAGCGGGAGAACATCGACGTCGCCCGCACCATTCTCGACGTCCTCGGCAAGCCCCATTCCCTCATGACGCACGTGGCGGACAGGCCCGGGCACGACAGGCGCTATGCCATCGACCCGGCGAAGATCTCGTCCGAACTCGGC
Source organism: Candidatus Kapaibacterium thiocyanatum (assembly GCA_001899175.1). Classification (NCBI taxonomy): domain Bacteria; kingdom Pseudomonadati; phylum Bacteroidota; class Eximiradiia; order Eximiradiales; family Kapaibacteriaceae (SeqCode); genus Kapaibacterium (SeqCode); species Kapaibacterium thiocyanatum (SeqCode). Next base: position 834,567 of record MKVH01000024.1, read on the forward strand.
TGGAAGCCATCCGTGGACTTCGCCGAGGGCCTCGCCTCGACCATCCGCTGGTATGTCGAGAACGACGCGTGGTGCGCCTCGGTGCGGAGTGGTGAATACAGAGAGTATTATCAACGACAGTACGGAACAACGCTATGAGCAGTGAGGCTCCCGCAAATGCGACGCTGCGTCGCCGTGGACGACCACGCAAGAACGTCACGCGTCACGAACAGCGATTGATGAAGTCCGTCCTCGACGGCGAGATCACTGTCGGCGTCATCGGCCTCGGATACGTTGGACTGCCGCTGGCACTCGAATTCGCGTCCAGCGGAATACGGGTCATCGGCATCGACGTGAGTGCCGACAAGGTGAAGAAGCTCAATGCAGGCAGGAACTACATCCAGGACCTGGATGACGACGCCATCCACAGTGTGGTCAAGAAGCAGAAGAAGCTGACGGCTACGACGTCCTTCGAGCAGGTGCGCGACTGCGACGTCATCTACATCTGCGTGCCGACGCCGTTCACGCCGAACAAGGATCCCGACATCTCCCATATCGTGAGCGCCACGCAGGAAGTGGCGCGCAACATGCGCCCGGGTCAGCTCATCATCCTCAAGAGCACGACCTTTCCCGGTACGACGGAGAAATACGTCAAGCCCATACTCGACGCGACGAAGATGATTTGCGGCAAGGACTACTTCCTGGCCTTCTCGCCCGAACGGATCGATCCCGGTAACAAGGTCTGGGATACCAAGAACACTCCGGTCGTCGTAGGTGGTGTGACCCACGCCTGCACCGATCTCGCCATCGCCGTCAACAAGCGCATCATCTCGCAGGTCGTTCCCGTAAGCTCGCCGTCGGTGGCCGAAATGGAAAAACTGCTGGAGAACATCTTCCGCAGCGTCAATATCGCCCTCGTCAACGAGCTGGCCCAGTTGTGCGACCGTATCGGTGTGAACATCTGGGAGGTCGTGGAAGCGGCCTCGACGAAGCCCTTCGGCTTCATGCCGTTCTTCCCGGGGCCGGGTATCGGCGGGCACTGCATCCTCATCGATCCTTACTATCTGTCGTGGATGGCCCGTGAATACGACTTCGTGACGAACTTCATCACCCTCGCTGCGGAGGTGAACGAGTCGATGCCGTTCTACGTTCGCGGCATGATCGAACGCGAGCTCGCCAAGCAAAAGGTATCGATGTATCAGGCCAAGGTTCTGCTGCTCGGCATGGCCTTCAAGCGGGATGTGGACGATCTGCGACACTCGCCGGCTCTCAAGGTCGCCGAACTGCTGATCGAGGATGGAATTACGAACATCAGCTACTTCGATCCCTATATTCCGTCCGTCGATGTGAAGGGCCAGACCCTGACGTCGCGCAAGACGCTGACGGAGAAGTTCGTCCAGCGTCACGACGTCGTCGTCATCACCACCGATCACAGTTCGTTCGACATCGAGATGATCGTCCGCAACGCGAAGGTCGTCATCGATACACGTAACTCCACGAAGATCATCAAGGGATCACGCAAGAACATCGTCCTTCTCGGAGACGGTAAGTGAAGCGCGTCCTCTCCGTCGTGGGTGCACGACCCAATTTCATGAAGGTCGCTCCCATCCACAGGGCCTTCCAGGCTTACACCGATACCGTCGAACATCATATCGTCCATACAGGTCAGCACTACGATGCGGCGATGTCCGATGCATTCTTCAATGATCTCGACATGCCGCAGCCGACGTGGTTCCTGGGAGTGGGGAGCGGTTCCCACGCAGAGCAGACGGCGCGGGTCATGACCGGCTTCGAGTCGATATGCATCGACGAACGTCCGGACTACGTCATCGTCGTCGGTGACGTGAACAGTACGATCGCCTGCGCCCTCACGGCCGTGAAGTGCGGTATCCGTGTTGCCCATGTCGAGGCGGGTCTGCGTTCCTTCGATCGTTCGATGCCGGAAGAGATCAACCGCCTGGCCACGGATGCCATCGCCGACGATCTGTTCGTGACGGAAGAGAGCGGACGGAAGCATCTGCTGCACGAGGGGGTCGCGGGCGACCGTATCCACTTCGTGGGCAATACCATGATCGATTCCCTGCACTACGCCCTTCCCGGGGCAAGGGCCTCGGCCATCCATGCACGCATCGGCGTTACACCGGGATCGTATGCGCTCATCACCCTGCATCGTCCGAGCAATGTCGACGATCCCGCCCAGCTCCGCATGTTACTCGACGTACTGGACACCGTGGCGCGTGACGTCGCGGTCGTCTTTCCCGTTCATCCCCGCACACGGAAGAACATCGTGCAATGGGGACTGGACAAGGGATTGCATGAGAACGTGAAGTTCATCGATCCGGCGGGTTACGTGGACTTCCTCGCCCTCATGATGCAGTGCCGGTTCGTATTGACGGACTCGGGTGGCATCCAGGAAGAGACCACCGCACTCGGCATTCCGTGTATCACCGCACGGACGACGACGGAGCGCCCCGTCACCGTCGATGTGGGAACGAACATCCTGGTCAATCCCGACCGCATCTCCATCGAAGGAGTCGTCGCCCGCATCCTTGCCGGCGATGTTCGCAAGGGGCGTGTTCCCGAACTATGGGATGGTCGTGCGGCTGATCGTATCGCCGCCATCATCACCACCCAATGTTTGTAACTTTGCCCCGTCCAGAACTCCGCTTGTGTCCATTTCCGGGAATCGGATGACTTCTACGATCCGCGGCGTCGTGTCCGCGTTGTGGCTGTGCCTTGCCATTGCTTGTTGTATCACCCCCCTGCGGGCTCAGGGTGGGGGATCGTTCGATCTCGAAAAACTGATGCCGAACGCCCGCGCCGGTTCGACGCTCAACAACCTCCTGACGTCCGAACAGGTGCCGACCGACAACGTCGTGGATGCCGCCGTCTATTTCGTCGGGCCCGGCGATCTGATCGCCTACCAGACCACGGCCCTGGATTTCACGGAAAAGCTCACGGTCGTTACACCCGAGAACACGCTGCTGCTCGAACGCTATGGCCTGATCAACGTCGACGGCATGACGCTCAAGCAGGTGCGCGATACCATCACCTCCATCGTCCAGGCCCGCTCGCGGGGTACGGTGGAATGCTTCGTCGCGTTGCGTCGCCCTCGTCTTGTCTACGTCACCCTCAAGGGTAACGTACCGTATCCGGGCACCTACACCGTACCCGCATCGATGCGGGTATCGACACTGCTTGCAGTGGCCCGTCAACCATGGTTGCTGCGCCGCGATGCGGCGGTCGGTGAACAGGTCCGCGCAGCGGGCAGCATGACGGAGACTTCGAAGGTACAGGAACTCACGCGCAATACGGGATCGGGCATCTCGCCCTATGCCGCACGCAACATCGTCGTCCGCCACCGCAAGGGATCGTCCAGCGTCGACCTCCTGAAGGCCAAGCTTACGGGCTTCGCCATGCTGGATCCTCACGTACGCGAAGGCGACGAGATCGTGGTGCCCTATGAGGACAAGCTCGTCGCGGCCGTCGCCATTTCCGGTGCCGTAGCCAATCCCGTGACGATTTCCTACAAGCCGGGAGACAAGGTTTCGCTTCTCCTCGATGCTGCCGGAGGCCCGACACCCGATGCCGATCTCGCGCGGGTGATGCTCGTGCAGAGTGGGGGCGATGGAAAGATCTCGTTGCAGGTCGACAGCATGCTGCATCTCACGGGCGAGGATGTCGATCTTCAGCCTGGGAGTACGATCATCGTGGAACGACTCGCAGTGACCGGAGCCGCTCCGCGACAGGGCGTCGTCGAGATCTACGGCGAAGTACGGCAACCCGGTGCCACCATCATCGTTCCGGGTGAGACGCGTCTTGCCGACGTTCTCAAGGATGCCGGTGGTATCACCGAGCATGCCGCTCTCGCCCTGGCCTACGTCGTACGCCAGGATCCGCTGCCCAACAATGCGAAGGAATTGTACGACAACGCCACCCGGCGCCTGCAGTACAGCGACCTGACGCTCGAGGATACGCTGCGGTTCAGGATCGATCAGAACTACCGGCTGCCCTACGTTTCATGCGACTTCGTGAAGGCGTTCGCTAATCCCTCTTCCAGTGACAATATCATCCTCGAGAACGGCGATATCATCGTCGTACCGAAAACTCCGGAACGCGTCTACGTCTACGGCCAGGTCCACCAGCCCGGCTACGTCTCCTTCGTACCGAAACAGTCGCTGTCGTGGTACGTCGACAGGGCAGGAGGCTTCGCCAAGGGAGCGAAGCCCGGCCGTGCGAGGATCATCAAGGGGAAGACGCGCGTCTGGGTCGAAAGCAATGACGACATCTACGTGGAGCCCGGAGACGAAGTCTACGTCCCGCGTTCTCCCGACGTTCCGGCCGGTACGGAAATCCAGACCTATGCCGTGATCGCCGGTATCGTGTCGTCCATTACGGCACTCGTCGGTCTGTTCTATACCATCCTTCGGTAAACGGCAGAATGTCCGATTCCGATATAGCATTGGTGCTCGCCGTCGTATCGGTGGTCGGTATCCTGTACCCGCACCTGCTGTATCCACTGCTGCTGCTGGTCGTCCATCGTTTCCGGCGCGACCCCGTACGACACGTCAAGGCGCTGCATCCGGCGCTCACTGTCGTCGTCGCCGCTTATAACGAAGCGGACTACATCGTCGACTGCCTCGACAGCATCGTCGGCAACGGCTATTCTGCGTCGAAGATCTCCATCATCGTAGGTGACGATGGTTCGGAGGACGATACGGCCGGGATCGTGCTCGACTGGGCAGGGCGTCACGCCGGTGTGGATATCGTTCTGCACCGCTGCGAACGCAGTGGAAAGAATGGAGTGCTTCGCCGGATCATCCCTCTCGTTCGAACCGATATCACGGTATTTACCGACGCCGACACCAGGCTGCAGGCCGGAGCTCTCGAAGAACTGATGGCCCCGTTCGCCGACGACCGGACCGGCGCCGTTCTCGGCAAGAACGATCGTGGCGGCAAGGCCTTCGCAGGAGACAGTGCATCGGAAGGGGAGGCGATGTATCGGTCGATGGAGGACAAGGTGAATGTCCTCGAATCGGAAGTGGCAAGCACGATGGCATCGAACGGCGCTCTCTATGCCGTACGCACGGCTCTGTTGCGGCCGCTGCCCGACTCCCGTGTGGCGGACGACTGGATGAACGTTCTCTTCGCCATTCTCGCGGGCCGACGTGCGGTATTCACACCGCATGCGCGTGCCGTCGAATACCGCCCGAACGACATGGCCATGGAAATGCGCCGTACCGTGCGTACGGTGGCCAGCGGCTTCGCCTGTGTGGGACATGCGAAGCGACTGCTGTCGCCGACGTCGGGTATCGTCGCATGGCTGCTGTGGTCCCACCGGATCCTCCGCTGGCTCAGTCCCGTCTTCCTCGTCATGCTGTTCGTCGCGACGATTCTCGCTGTCGACAACGTCCTTCTGTTCGGACTGCTCTTCTACGGACAATTCGTGCTGTATGCATTGGCGCTGCTTGGCCATGCAGCAGAACGGTTCGGCTCCCGCATTCCCGTGATCGGAGCCATCCAGTTCTTCGTCGCCATGAACATGTGCTTCCTGGCCGGGATGTATCGCAGTTGCACGGGCCGTCGCCTCGATGCATGGAAGCCCGCAACGGAGCGGACCGATGGCTGAGCGCTCCGAGTCACTGGGCCGGAGGGTATTCAGCGGCGGCATCACCATGCTGTTCACGCAGGGCATGACCATCGTGCTCTACTTCCTCGCGCAACGGGTGATCCTGTCGACGCTGACGAAGGAAGAAAACGGCGAACTCTTCGCCGTACGACGCGTGGCCGATCTCATTCTCATCCTGCTCGTCGACTTCGGTCTGAACGGCGTGTCGATGCGACGCGTCATCCAGCAACCGGAACATGCGCGTGAGATACTATCGTCGACGCTGGCATTCAAGCTGATGATGTGGGTGGTGGCGACGCTCCTGTGCTTCGGCTATGCGCAGTTCGCCCATCTGTCCATCGTCGACGTCGTCCTGTGGTGTCTGTTCCTGCTCCTCACCTCGAGGTCGGGAATGCTGCGCTACACGATGGAACTGCCGTACCGTGCGCATGTGCGCTTCGGCTTCGTCAACGGGTTGGCCATTCTCGACGCCGTCATCTTCGTCGGTCTCGTCATGTTGTGGAAGGATGCGCTCACTCCGTCGACCGTGATCGTGGCCTATATGTGTTCGACGCTACCGGGCTTCTTCACGCTGCTCGTCATGGACAAGGGGAGGAACTTCCGCCCCCGCTGGGTGTCGACGGCGACGATGAAGTCACTCGTCGTCGATGCATTGCCCGTGCTTGTCCTCGTCATCCTCACCAATATCCACGACAAGATCGACGGTATGATGCTGGAGCGGTTCAGCACCCCTCGCGAGATGGGGATCTTCAGTGCGGCCTATCAGACTCTCGTCCCGCTCACGGGAACGATTCCGATGGCCATCACGATGTCGCTCGTCCCGGCCGTCGCCCATCTCGCGAAGGAGAACTGGGAGGAATGCCGGCGCTTCGCCCTGACCGGTCTCCGTATCATCGTTCTTGCCGGAATCGCGGTGTCCACGGTGACGTCGGCAGCGGCTCCCTTCATCATCGACGTCGTGAGCAAGGGAAGGTATTCCGACAATCTGATACACTTCGTTACGTTCCTGTGGATGCCGTTACCGATCTTCATCCTCGTCTTCGTACAGGAGTTGATGGTCGCCATGGGGCATCAGCGGAGGGCGTTGCCGATCGCCATCTCCCTTGCCGTCACTACCGTCGCTACCGGACTCGTCCTCATACCGGAGTGGAATGCCTATGGAGCCGTGCTCTCGAAGCTCGCGGCCGTCGGAGTTTCTTCCATCGTGTCATATGTCCTCCTCCATCGTGTCCTCGGAGAGTCGCTAACTTTGTCCGCCCCGTTCAGGATCGTCATCGTCACGGCCGTCTGTTGTGCCGTCGCCGTCATGGCGCCGGAGCATCTCGGTATCGCACTGGGGACGTTGCTATCGGCAGTCGTCTTCGTCGTCATGGCCGTCGTGACGGGGCTCATCACACGTGCAGACGTCGGAATGGTCCGGCGTTTGCTGCAATCACGAGCTTCAGCGTAACGCATGTCATCAGCCGCAGATCATACACTCCCTGCATCCGCGATGCCGTCGGCCGGTTTCGGCGGACAGAAGCATCCGGGTTCGCAATGGATGCTGCGTCCGCGTTCGTTGCAGCTCGCCTTCGACGTCCTGGCGGTGATCTTCAGCCTGTTCGCCTTCCTTCTCCTGCGTGAAGTCTTCGAGCCGGGTTTCCGGCGTTACGACCTGGAGATGAAGATGCTTGCCATGCTGCTCTCCATCGCATACTGGGTCGTCATGTTCTGGTCGGGTGGGTTGTACAAGGACTACTACATACGCTCGCCCTTTGAGGAATTCTTCGTCGTGCTGAAGCAGACGCTCGCAGGCGTGGCCGTGCTCTTCTTCCTGATCTTCATCGATTCGGGCGAACAGTTCAAGAGCAATCCGCGCTTCACGATCCTGCTCTACTGGATCGTCCTGTTCCTCTCGGCCTGCATCGGCCGCCTGTCGGCGCGCCAGTTGCAGCGATACCTGAGGGAGCATGGCATCGTCAGGGTGCCGACGGTGCTCGTGGGCACGATTCCACGACTGCGCTCCCTGCTGGAAGATCTCCACAAGGAAAAGGCCTGGGGCTACGACGTCCTGGGCGTCGTTCCCGTTCGCGACGAACAGCACGGCGATGGTCTCGTGCACCAGGGACAGCCCGTGCGGACGCTCGGCAGCATGACGGATCTCTCCGTCGTCCTGCGCCAGGCACGTCCGCGTGAAGTCCTGATCTCGATGGAGCAGCCCGACCACAACGAACTGCTGGAAGTCACGGCACAGTGTGCCGACGAGGATTGCACGGTGAAGATCGTGCCCGACCTGTACGAGATATTCAGTGGTCAGGCGCGGACGCAGCAGATCTATGGCGCGCCGCTGATCGAGGTCAGTCCGGACCTCATGCAGCCCTGGGAAGAGTTCGCGAAACGCACGCTGGACATCGTGCTGAGCCTGCTCGTCCTCGTCGCGGGCATGCCCGTATGGCTGCTCGTGGCATTGCTCGTGAAACTTACGTCGCACGGACCGGTCTTTTTCCTCCAGGACCGGGTCGGACGCCACGGACACCACTTCAAGATGTTCAAGTTCAGGTCGATGGTGACGGATACCGGCAGGCAGCCGTCATGGACTGCGAAGAACGATCCGCGCGTGACACCGGTGGGACGATTCATCCGCAAGACGCACCTCGACGAGATTCCGCAGATGTGGAACGTGCTCAAGGGTGAGATGAGCCTGGTCGGGCCCCGACCCGAGCAGCCGTTCTACGTCGAGAAATGGTCGACCATTCTGCCGTATTATCGGCGTCGCCTGAAGGTGCGTCCGGGGATCACGGGATGGTGGCAGGTCAAGGCCAAGTCCAATCCCGAGTCCGTGGAGGAAATCCAGCAGCGTCTGCGGTACGACTTCTTCTACATCGAGAACATGTCGTTCAAACTCGACCTCGAAATTCTGGTTCGAACCGTATTTGTCATGATCAAAGGACACGGCAGGGCGTGAAGAGTATCGTTTGCATACCGACCTACAACGAATACGACAACATCGGACGCATGATCGATGCCGTCCACGACGTGGTTCCCGCTACGCATATCCTCGTCATCGACGACGGATCGCCGGATGGAACGGCTGCGCTCGTGAAAGGCCGTATGGCTACCGACGTGCATCTTCACATCATCGAACGTGCAGGCAAGATGGGGCTCGGCACGGCCTATTGCGCCGGCTTCGCATGGGCCATCGAGCAGGGCTTCGACGTCGTGATGCAGATGGATGCGGATTTCTCCCACGATCCGAAGGATCTTCTCCGGTTGCTCGAAGCCATCGAAGAGAACGACCTCGTGATCGGCTCCCGGTACAAGGCCGGCGTGAACGTCATCAACTGGCCCATGAGCCGCCTGTTGCTCAGTTACTTTGCCAATCTCTACACGCGCATCATCACCCGCATGCCCATCGCCGACGCGACCGGCGGATTCAAGTGCTACCGGGTGAACGTGCTGATGAACATCGACCTGAAGCGCATCCGGTCCAATGGCTATGCTTTCCAGATAGAAATGAACTACCGGGCCTGGCGGTTGGGGGCACGCATCCTGGAGCTTCCCATCGTCTTCACGGACCGCGTCAGCGGTGTTTCCAAGATGAGCAAGAACATCATCTTCGAGGCGGCCTACCTCGTCTGGAAGCTGAAGCTCACCACCATCCTGACCTTCGGGAAGCGGTAAGCGATGGAGCGCCCGGACGTCAGTGTCCTGATCGTCAATTACAACGTCAAGGACTACCTCCTGCAGTGCCTGCGCTCCATCGAGCAACGCACAGCGGGAGTGGACGTCGAAGTCGTCGTCGTCGATAACTGTTCGGACGACAACTCGGTCGCCGAACTGGAGCCCCTGTTCCCGTGGGTGACGTGGATACCGCTGGACCGGAACGTCGGCTTCGGTCGTGGCAACAACGCCGGACTGGACCGTTGCAGCGGGCGGTACGTGCTCTTCCTCAATCCGGATACCATCATCGCACAGGACACGCTGAACGTCATGGTGCGATACATGGACGATCATGCCGACGTCGGCATGGCCGGATGCAAGGTCCTGAATCCCGACGGTACCTTCCAGCTCGCATGCAGGCGCGGATTCCCGACGCCCTGGGCCTCGTTCTGCAAGCTCTTCGGGCTCCAGTCACTGTTCCCGAATTCACCGCTCTTCGCACAGTACAACCAGACGTTCCGCAGCGTGGACGAAACCTACGAGATCGATGCGCTGATCGGCGCCTTCATGATCGGCCGTACGGACGATGTGCGGGCTCTCGGTGGATTCGATCCCGACTTCTTCATGTACGGCGAGGATCTCGATCTGTGCTATCGCGTGCAGAAGACCGGACGGAAGATCATGTACGTGCACGAGACCAGCATCGTCCATTTCAAGGGCGAGAGCACCAAGCGAAGCTCGATGAACGAGGTACAGGTCTTCTACCAGGCCATGCGGATCTTCGCGAAGAAGCATTTCGGCGGTTCGCCGCTGTTCCTCCTGTTCCTGCGGATGGGGATCGTCCTTCGTGCCGGCCTCGAACGTGTGCTACGCCGAAAGAGGGAACTCGTCATCGCCTTCTTCGATCTGCTCGCCATCAACGGTGCGCTGATGGCCGCCACGACCATACGGTTCGACGGTCCGTTCGGATTTCCCGACTATGCCTATCCCACCGTCTTCCTCGTCATCTCCGTCGTCATGCTCTGCTCGATGGTGGCGGTAGGAGAATACGTCGAGCACAGGCCGACGGTACGGCGCAGCATCGTCGGACTGCTCGTGACCTTCTTCATGCTGTCGTCGCTCACCTACTTCTTCAAGCAGTTCGCCTTCAGCCGCGGCGTCCTCCTCATGACCATCGGATTCTCGGTCATTCTTTTCGCCATCATCCGGGGGGCTGCGGCCGTCGCCGAGGCAATGGTGGGCGGACGCAAGATCCGGCGCATCGTGCTGGTTGGACTGAACGAACGCACGGAACGGATCGTCCAGGCCCTGCACGGTGCGGAGCACCGCAATGCGGACATCGTGGGTATCGCCGCGCATGGAGCATATACGGGCGATACCTTCGTCGGATATCCCGTGCTCGGTACCACGGATTACCTCGCCAAACTCGTCGCCATGCACGGCATCACGGAAGTGATCATGACGGACAGGAACGTGGGTCAGGCCGAAATCATGCGCCTCATGGCCGCCTGTTCGGCGGACAGGGTCCGGTTCCACATGGCGGCCGACTACGACGAAATCGTGACGGCGAGGATCATCAACGAAGTAGCGGGTATCGAGCCCACCGTGAAGGTTTCCCCGCTCACCACGTTCCGCAACAGGACCGTGAAACGGGTGGTGGACATCGTGGCCGCCATTTTCGTTTTGTTGCTACACTTGCCCGGATTAATTTTGGGTTTGGCCTCCACTCGTACTAGGAAGAACGTCAGCCAGTGGAGCATGGTCCTCAGGGGAACATACAGCGTGGTAGGACTGTATGCCGACGGCATACAGCGTAATGTAGGGAAGGAAGGAATCACCGGGCTTGTTCATATCAGCACGCCGGCCGCATTGTCGCCGTCTGCTATCGAACAACTGAACGATTTTTACGTGGAGCAGTACTCGATCGCTCTCGACATTGAAATCTTGTTGAAACACCTTTTACGACGCATTCGTGGCTAGCAACATCACGCTTGATTTTGAAAAACCGATCGTAGAGCTGGAAAAGAAGATCGCCGAGATGAGAGCGCTGGCGGACACGCTCGACATTCAACCGCAGATCGAAGAGCTCGAACATCAGGTAGAAGAATTACGGGCAACCATCTACCGTAACCTTACGCGATGGCAGCGCGTGCAGATCGCGCGTCATCCGGATCGTCCGTATTCGCTGGACTACTTCACGCACTGCTTCGAGGACTTCGTCGAGCTGCATGGCGACAGGTCCTATCGTGACGATCCTGCCATCGTCGGCGGCCTGGCGTCGCTGAACGGGCGCAGGGTGATGGTCGTGGGCCATCAGAAGGGACGCGATACGAAGTCGAATCTCTACCGGAACTTCGGCATGCCGAATCCGGAAGGATATCGCAAGGCATACCGCCTCTTCGCCATGGCGGAGAAGTTCGGTCTGCCCGTCATCTGCTTCCTCGACACGCAGGGGGCGTTTCCCGGTCTCGAAGCCGAGGAACGTGGCCAGGCCGAAGCCATCGCACGGAACCTGCTGCAGATGTCGAGCCTGCGCACGCCCATCCTCATCGTCATCATCGGCGAGGGGGCGAGCGGGGGAGCGCTCGGAATCGGTATCGGAGACCGCATTCTCATGCTCGAGAATGCATGGTATTCCGTCATCGCACCCGAAAGCTGCTCCAGCATCCTGTGGCGTAGCTGGGAATACAAGGAACAGGCCGCCGAGGCGCTGAAGCTCGGTGCCGCCGATCTCGAGGAGCAGGGCATTATCGATCGTATCATACCGGAGCCGGTTGGAGGCGCACACCGCGATCCGGAACGGATATTCACAACGGTACAATCTGCGCTCGTCGAAGAATTGAATACGCTCGTGGGCCTTTCAGTGGATGAGCTGGTCACCCGTCGCCGTGAGAAATTCTACGGCATGGGTGTGTTTACGGAATAGTGAGAACGAAACGTCATTTGTAACGAGTCAATGGTCACCACCATGCAACAGAACGACGACCAACGTGGTCGGAACAGACGTGACGAACCTTCGGGTTCGGACAAGGGGAACTCCTCGTCATGGAACGAGGATGGATTCGAGGACGACGATAGCCAGTTGAAGTTCTTCGGTCCGGGCGCACGCCGTGGCGGCGGAGGTGGAGGACAGCAGCGCGAGCAGGGCGGTGGCTACGGTAATCGTCAGGGCGGCGGTAACTATGGCAATCGCCAGGGCGGCGGCAATTACGGCAATCGCCAGGGTGGCGGCGGCGGTAACTATGGCAATCGCCAGGAGGGTGGTGGCTACGGGGACCGTCAGGGTGGCGGTAACTACGGCAACCGTCAGGGCGGTGGTGGTGGCAACTACGGGGACCGTCAGGGTGGCGGCTATCGCGATCGCAACGACGGCAGTCGTCAGGGCGGTGGTGGTGGCAACTACGGAGACCGTCAGGGTGGTGGCTACCGCGATCGCAACGACGGCAATCGTCAGGGCGGTGGTGGTAACTACGGAGACCGCCAGGGCGGTGGTTACCGCGAGCGTAACGACAATTATGGCAATCGTCAGGGCGGTGGTGGCAACTACGGGGACCGTCAGGGTGGCGGCTATCGCGATCGCAACGACGGCAATCGTCAGGGTGGCGGAGACCGTCAAGGTGGTGGCTATCGCGACCGTCAGAGTGGCGGTGGCTACGGAGATCGTCAGGGCGGTGGAGATCGTCAGGGCGGTGGAGATCGTCAGGGTGGCGGTGGCTACCGCGATCGTCAGGGCGGTGGCAGCTATGGGGATCGTCAAGGTGGCGGTGGCTATCGCGATCGCCAGGGCAGCGGAGATCGCCAGCAGGGGAACGACAGATTCCAGCGTGGATCGGGTGATGCACGTGGTGGAGGAGACCGCGGACCGCGTCAAGGCGGTGGTGGCGGTCGTTTCCAGCGTGACGACAGGGGTGGACAACAGCAGCGGACATTCCGCTCACGCGGAGATCGTTCGCAACAGCGGGACGATCGCAGGGATGACAACAATCCCGATGCACCGCGCCGCTTCGATCCCAACCGCCAGCAGCGTCCGTACGGGGATCAGGGAGGTCGGCGCGAGGGTGGTCAGGGCCGCGATCGTCGTCCTGCACCCGTCATCCGCAAGGTACCGGGCACGACGCTCCTCAAATCGCTCGTATCCTACCAGTGGGGATCCCGTGCACTCGCACTGCAGGCCATCCAGGCGGGCCGCATCGGCATCAACGACGAAGTGAACAATCAGCCGAATACGTACGTCAAGCTCGATCGCGATACGATCAGCGTGGACGGTCGCGTTCTGCAACGCAAGACGGTCAAGCCGATCTACGTCGTCTTCAACAAGCCGCACGGACTCATCGGCTCCAAGGAAGAGTATCGAAGGACGCTCTACAGCTTCCTCAGCAACAAACGCGGATGGTTCATTCCGAACGGCGTACTCCCCAAGAGCTCGTCCGGCATCGTCATCGTGACGAACGATCCCGAACACCGGAACCTGCGCAGGTCGAAGCTGGCCGGACTGTCCCGCGACATGCTGTTCAAGGTCCATCGCCAGGTGAAGAAGACGGAACTCACCAAGATCGAGAAGAAGCTGCGCGAACTATGGCTGGATGTCGACGCCGATACGAAGGTCACGCTCCACCAGAAGAATGCGCGCAACTGCTGGATCAAGGTGGCGATGCGCCGTGGCCGTATCACGGACGTGACGAAGGTGCTGAAGGACGTCGGACTGGAAGTCCTGTCAATGGAACGTCAGCGCGTCGGCCCGTTCTCGACGGAAGCGCTCAAGCCGGGCGCATGGCATCGCCTCACGGACGAAGAAGTGGTGGCTCTGGACGAGTTGACGAAGTCAGGTACCAAGGAAGACAGCGTATCGCTCGCGTCGATCTGGCAGCAGGTGTCGGCCAGGATCTTCAAGGCCTGACGCACGATCATCGACGAACGAATGAAGGAGACTGTCGCTGTGCGGCAGTCTCCTTTTTCATTGTCATGCACATGATTCGTTCCATGCGGGACGGGTTCTTCACCTGTCCTCAGTTCTGGCGGGTCGGCGTCGTACTCGACGTGTTGTCGAACTGCAGGGCATAGAGCTTCGCATAGAGGCCGCCGAGGGCGAGCAGCTCCTGGTGTGTTCCCTGTTCGGCGACTTCGCCGTGATGCATGACGACGATACGGTCAGCTCGCTGGATGGTGCTGAGACGGTGAGCGATGACGATTGATGTCCGCCCTTCGAGCATCGTCGAGATCGAGCGTTCGATCAGTTGTTCCGTTTCCGTATCGATGCTGGATGTGGCTTCGTCGAGGATCAGGATGTCGGGATCCGTCGCGAGGGCACGGCAGAAGGAGATGAGTTGCTTCTGTCCGACGCTGAGGACGGCTCCGCGCTCGCGGACGTTCGTTTCCATACCCGAGGGCAGGCGATTGATGAAGTCCCATGCGCCGAGTGCCTTCGCAGCTTCGACGACCTTCTCGTCGGAGATGTCGGGACGTCCCAGCGAGATGTTGTCCTCGATGCTTCGTGAGAACAGGAAGACGTCCTGCAGCACGACGGCGATGTGGGCACGAAGCGAGTGCTGGTCGATGGAGCGTATCGTCTGCCCATCGAGCATGATGTCGCCTTGCTGGAATTCGTAGAACCGGCACAACAGGTTGATGATCGAACTCTTGCCTGCACCCGTGGCGCCGACGATAGCGACGGTCTCGCCCTTGCCGACGGAGAAGCTCACGCCCTTCAACACCGGCGTCTTGCCGTCATAGGCGAAGTGGACGTCCTGGAAGCGGATGCCTGACTGCAGTCCGTTGAACGGCACGGCATTCGGCGTATCCTTCACCTTCATGTCCGTATCGAGCAGGTCGAAGATGCGTTCCGAGGCGACGACCGAGCTCTGCAGCGTGTTGTACTTTTCCGTGAGATCGCGGACCGGCCGGAAGAACATTTCCGTGAACTGCGTGAAGGCGATCAGGATGCCGATCGTCATCTCTCCACTCAGGATGTTGCCGAAGGCATACCACACGATGATGGAGAGGGATACCGCACTCAGGAGTTCGACGACGGGGAAGAAGACGGCATAGTAGAGGATGGAACGATCCTGATATTCCCGGTGCTCGCGGTTGATCGCACCGAACTCGTCCGTCATCCTGCGTTCCTGGCGGAAGAGCTGGACGATGCTGATACCCGTCACGAACTCGTTCATGAAGGCGTTCATGCGTGCCACCTGGCGTCGGATCAGGTTGTAGACCCGCCGTACCTTGGCCCGGAAGATGAAGGAGGCGATGAGCAGGAAGGGGAGGACGATGATCGTCAGCAGCGTCAGCTTCCATGACGTCTGCGCCATGAAGTACAGGATCCACACGATGACCATGATGTCGGAGATCATCATGACCACGCCGGACGAGAACAGTTCGTTGAGCACTTCCACATCGCTCGTCACCCTCGTCACGATGCGCCCTACGGGCGTCGTATCGTAGTATCGGAGAGCCAGCGACTGGACGTGACGATAGAGCGTGTTCCTGATGTCGAGCAGGACGCGCTGTCCCACCCACGTCATGAGGAGCGACAGGGCATACTGCATCAGGCCCTGGAGCAGGAGGAAGCCTACGATCAGCACAACGAAGAACATCAGGCCGGACATGTCGTTCTTGGCGATGTGTTCGTCGATGGCGATGCGTGTGAGGTAGGGTCTGAGCGGACCGAGAGCGGATGCCGTGAGCGTCAGGATGATGGCGCAGACGATATGCAGCCGATAGGGGCGCAGGAAGCGGAGCAGTCTCCGCAGAAGCCGGTAGTCGACTTTTTTCGGTTTGTCGTCTTGCTCTTGTGTCATGACACGCAAATTACCAAATATGCAACCCGTATCTTCGCGCTATGGTTATCACCCCTTACGGAGCGGCCGGTGAAGTCACCGGATCCGCCTACTGCGTGGAAACGTCCACAGCTACGGTCCTTGTCGATTTCGGCATGTTCCAGGGCAATGCCGAACTGGAAGCGATGAATATCGTTCCGCGGGACCTGCAACCGAGGCATATCGACGCCATCGTCCTCACTCACGGTCACCTCGACCATTGCGGCAGACTTCCGATGCTGATCCGGCGTGGATTCGCGAATGCGATCTACACGACGGATGCCACGATCGAACTTGCCGCCCTCATCCTTCATGATGCCGCCCATATCATGGAATCGGACTACGAACGGAAGGTCCGCAAGGCACAGAAGAAGGGGTTCAAGGTCAACCGCGACGACGCGCCGTTGTTCATGGCCGATGACGTGGACCGGACGATTCAATTGATGAAGCCCACACCGTACAATGCCTTCGTCGATATCGCACCGGGTATTTCCATTCGCCTCCATGAAGCCGGTCACATGCTCGGTTCTACGACCGTCGAAATGCAGGTGACGGACGACAGGGGGACGCGTACCGTCGTGTTCTCGGGAGACGTCGGGCCGAATGGTCTGCCCTTCCTCCGCGACCCCGAACCTCCGGCCAGGGCCGATATCGTCGTCATGGAGTCGACCTACGGCGACCGCAACCACCCGTCCCTCGCCGAGACGGTGGAACAGTTCAAGCAGATACTCCAGCAGGCGATTCGCCAGAAGGGCAAGATCTTCATACCTAGCTTCGCCATCGGTCGGACGCAGCAGATTCTGTTCCATATGGCCGAGCTGTTCAGGAACGGAGACATCCCCCACATTCCGATCTATCTCGACAGCCCGATGGCCATCGAGGCCTCGCGTATCTATACGCGCCATACCGACCTCTTCGACGAGGAAAGCACGGCACTCTCGCAGTCGGGCCAGATGCAGCGCGATCTCGATAGTCTCAGGCTGACGGCAACGGCCGAGGAGTCGAAGGCCATCAACGATGCGAAGGGGCCCTTCGTCGTCATCGCCGGCTCGGGAATGTGCACCGCCGGCCGCATCCTGCACCACCTTCGCGCGAATCTTCACGATCCGAATTCCCATGTCGTCATCGTCGGATTCCAGTCGCATGGCTCGCTGGGCCGCCGTCTCGTCGATGGTCAGGAAGTCGTCAGCGTCCTGGGCGACCGTATAAGGGTGCAGGCCAAGATCCATACGCTCGGCGGTTTCAGCGCGCATGCCGGACAGGACGAATTGCTCGACTGGTTCGGTCATCTCGCAGGGTCGGCGCCCCGACTCATCCTGACGCACGGTGAAGACGAGCCGCGAATCGTACTCGCATCCCGCATCAGGGAGCGGTACGGTATCGATGCCATCCTTCCGCGCTATGCCAATACCCTGCAGTTCTGAGTGATTCCGATCCGATAGTTCCGAACGATTGTACAGTCCTTACGGCAATTCCTCCATGCGAACAGAACACGACTTCCTTGGCGACCGGGAGATTCCCGATGACGTGTATTATGGCGTACAGACACTCCGGGCTCTGGAGAACTTCCACATCACGGGAGTTCCGATCTCGCATACGCCATCGTTCATCGCGGGTCTCGGCTACGTCAAGAAGGCGGCGGCACTGGCGAACAGGGATTGCGGTGTACTTGACGTACGTATCGCCGATGCCATTATCGGCGCCTGCGATGCCGTGATCGACGGAGTGCTGGACAACCAGTTCGTCGTCGACGTCATCCAGGGCGGCGCAGGAACCTCGACGAACATGAACGCCAACGAAGTCATCGCCAACAAGGCGCTGGAACTTCTCGGCGAACCCAAGGGAAAGTACGAAGTCGTCCATCCCAACGACCACGTCAACCTTTCGCAGTCGACGAACGATGCCTATCCCTCGGCCTTCCGTATCACCCTCTATCGCGAGATGGAGACGCTGATCGATGCTCTCGCACTGTTGCAAGGGGCCTTCGAGGACAAGGGAAGGGAATTCGCGGACATCCTCAAGATGGGGCGGACGCAGTTACAGGATGCTGTTCCCATGACACTCGGGCAGGAATTCGACGCCTTCGCCGTGAACGTCGGAGAGGACATCAAGCGACTGCAGGAAGCGCGCGACCTCGTGACGGAAATCAACCTCGGTGCTACGGCCATCGGTACGAGCATCAACGCACCGGCAGGCTATCCTCCCGTCGCCGTGAAGCACCTCGCCGAGATCACGGGCATTCCGTTGACACTTTCACAGAATCTCATCGAAGCCACGTGGGACACCGGAGCCTACGTCCAGATCAGTGGCGTGCTCAAACGCGTAGCCATCAAGCTGTCGAAGATATGCAACGATCTTCGTCTCCTCTCGTCAGGACCACGTACGGGTATCAACGAAATCAACCTGCCGAAACTCCAGCCCGGATCGAGCATCATGCCGGGCAAGGTCAATCCGGTCATCCCCGAAGTCGTCAACCAGGTCTGCTTCCTCGTTATCGGCAACGACGTCACCGTCTCGTTCGCCGCGGAAGCGGGACAGTTGCAATTGAACGTGATGGAGCCGGTCATCGCCCACTGTCTGTTCGAGTCCATCGGGACGCTCACGCGTGCATGTCATACGCTGCGTACGAAGTGCGTGACGGGTATCACGGCCAATCCCGAACATGCACGGACGATGGTCCTGAATTCCATCGGCATCGTGACGGCATTGAATCCCATTCTCGGATACGAAGTCAGTGCCTCCATCGCGAAGGAAGCCTATGAGACGGGCGGCAACATCATCGACATCGTACGCCAGCGCAAGCTGCTGTCCGAAGAGAAGATCGCCGAGGTCTTCTCGCTGGACAACCTGATGCATCCCCGATTCATCCGATGACACGGTCGTCGGCATCGTACTTCCTCGTCAGCGAACGTCTCGGTTTCCGTCATTGGACGGTCGACGATTCCGCACTGGCGATGGCATTGTGGGGAGATACCAGGGTAACGCGGATGATTTCGCGTGAGCCCTGGACCGAGGACGATGTGCGCAGGCGACTGGCGACGGAGATCGAAACGCAGGAACGGCATGGCATCCAGTACTGGCCCATTTTCGAGCTGGCCACGGGGGACTTCGTCGGATGCTGCGGCATACGTCCTCATGACGACATCCATGAAGTCGGAATCCATCTCCTGCACAGCCGGTGGGGGAATGGCTATGCGGATGAAGCGACGCGTGCCGCGGTCGCCTATGCGTTCGAACGCATTGGTGTGGTGGCACTCTATGCAGGGCACAATCCCGCCAATGAAGGTTCACGACATATCCTGCGGAAAGCAGGCTTCCGGTATACGCACGACGTCCTCTATCCACCCACAGGACTCCTGCACCCATCCTATCTCATGACGAGGGAAGAGTACTTCTCCATGCATTGATCGTGTGCGCGCACCGGGTAACCCCATAGCCGCCCTCATGCAGGAACCATTCTCCACGCGGAAGGGTATGGCAGGAGTCAATCCGTAGCCATTACCGCGGAGAATCGCCATGTACGCCATCCATGGATCGAACCGGAATCAGGAACCGATACCCAAACCGCCCAAACCCGTACCACCTCCTGTACCTACACCGCCACCGACTCCGCCACCTCCACCCATTCCACCGCCCATCCTGTCTCCACGATATGGTATGGACATGGAACGGATGATGGAATGAGTTCCAGGATGAACGGGGCGTATCCGTAAGTTCGTGGTTCGGCCCTTTCACCACCATCGAATGGAGCTCGTCGATGCAGTCCGGGAGATATGACGTCCTCGTCGTCGGAGGAAGCTATGCCGGTCTTTCTTCAGCGATGACGTTGGGGAGATCGTTGC
Source organism: Candidatus Kapaibacterium thiocyanatum (assembly GCA_001899175.1). Lineage (NCBI taxonomy): Bacteria > Pseudomonadati > Bacteroidota > Eximiradiia > Eximiradiales > Kapaibacteriaceae (SeqCode) > Kapaibacterium (SeqCode) > Kapaibacterium thiocyanatum (SeqCode). The sequence goes on from MKVH01000024.1 coordinate 854,471, forward strand.
GCAAGACGTTGATCGTCGACGCCGGCCGGCCATGCAACAAGCAAACGCCATCTTCGCACAACATGCTCACCCGCGATGGCGAGACGCCGTCGGCCATACGGGAAGAGGCATTGCGGCAGGTACTGAAGTATCCGTCCGTGCATACGGTGAGCGGCATGGTGACCAGCGTCGAAAAGGATGGAAACGGCTTCTCGGTTCGTACGGACGGAGGTCTGACATTCGGTGCCGACAAGGTAGTGTTCGCGACGGGCATGATCGATATCCATGCCGACATTCCGGGCTTCGGTGAATGCTGGGGAATCTCCGTACTCCATTGTCCGTATTGTCATGGCTATGAAGTCCGTGGCCAACGTACCGCGGTGCTCGCGAACGGTGATGCAGGGTTCGAGGTCGCTCGTCTCATCGATAACTGGACGGACGATGTGGTGCTTCTGACCAATGGACCCTCGACGCTGAGCATGGAACATGCCGAGCGTCTCGCTCGACACGGTATCGACATCGTCGAGCGGAAGATCGGTGCCATCGATCACGAGAACGGATACGTGCGGAACGTCGTATTCGCCGATGGCGGGTCGATGTCGCTATCCGCCATGTATGCCCGCGTGCCCATGAAGCAGCACAGCGATATTCCGCGCGATCTTGGCTGCGAGCACACGGAATCCGGCCTCATCACGGTCGATACCATGCAGCGCACCACCGTTCCGGGAATCTATGCGGCCGGGGACTGTACGACCATGTTCCGGTCCGTTGCGGCGGCCGTCGCCTCGGGAAATTTCGCCGGTGCCGCCGTCAATCGCGAGCTGATCGAAGAACGCTTCTGATGCCTGGCATCATCGACGATGCGGGTATGGACATGTCCACGACCGTCGTCGTATCCACAGGCGAACCATCCGTAGCTTTGCGGGATGAACAGCGCCATCCTGATAGAAGAATACGACCCTGCGTGGCAGGAACAGTTCACGCGATTGAGGGATGTCTATGCATCGCATCTGGGACATCTCGTGATCGGTATCGAACACGTCGGCAGTACATCCGTGCCCGGTCTCGCGGCCAAGCCCGTACTCGACATCGATCTCATCGTGACCGATGAGGGGAAACTGGGCCACGTCATTCCCATCCTTGAAGGACTCGGATACGAATATGCCGGCGATCTCGGCATCAAGGATCGATACATGTTCCGGATGCCGTCCGCTTCCGTTCCGATGACGGGCGATGGAACGGTATGGCCGAAGCATCATCTGTATTGCTGCATCGAACACAGTATCAGTCTTACCAACCATCTTCTGCTCCGTAACGCCCTCCGCGCCGATGCGGAACTCGCGACGGAATACGGCAGGGTCAAGAAAGGGCTGGCTGCGGCCGTTACGGACATCGATGACTACGTCGAAGGCAAAAGTGCCTTCATCGCCGGTGTTCTCTCGCGGGAAGGGATAGCGGAAGCTGACATCGAGGATATCGCCGAACAGAACAGGAAGAAGTGATTCACGTCCGGCGAATCCTGCGGATAGGTCTCGCCATAGGTATGGGAGTATTCTAACTGTGGATATATTTGCCTCCAATCGCATTGTGGTCACATGTATCCGCGATCGACGCCGTGGTGTGGGCACGGTCGACTCGATGTGCAAAGGTATATGATCGGTGACGTGATACGATCTGGCCGATATGTACTATCGCCACGTAGTCATTCAACGAAGAGCGGACTGATATGGCAACGGTCAAACCCATCCATCCCGATTTTCTTTCGCTGCTGGAATACAAATCCGGCGAGGTCATCGATCTCTTCTGCGATCTCCGGTCCTTCATGCTCGACATGCATCCCGCCTGCAACGAGTTGCTCTATCACACGCATGCTCTCACGACGGTCTTCTCCATCTCCGAGAAGCTCGGCGATGCCTACTGCATGATTCCCATCTATACGGACCACCTCAACCTCGGATTCAACAAGGGCACGCTGCTCGACGATCCGCATGGCCTGCTCCACGGAACCGGCACGTTGATCCGGCACATTCCCGTACGGAAGGCCGGCGATTACCGTAATCCGAAGGTCAAGCGGCTTGTCCAGGCGGCCATCGACCTCGCCATCGAGGACATGACCAGGCCGACGAAGTCGAGGGGAGAGACGATCTCGAAGATCAAGGGGTGAGCCAATGCCGATGCTGAAAGAGCCGAATCATGTCCTCGATAGATCGGGCCGATGGAGGACGTTCTTCATGTTGTCGATCGGTGTCGCCTTCGTGCTTGCCGCACGATTCTTCGGGCCTGCACAGGCAGGTGCATCCTGCGTGTCGATGAACGCGTTCGCGATGGAGCTGCTCTTCGGGCGAATGGTTGGCGCAGCCGCATGGTATCAGGTATTCCCGGTCTTCGAAGCATTGTTGATGATCTTTTTCCTGGGCAGGACCAACTCGAGAGCGGTCTGGATCGTCGTCATTGCGCTTGCCGTTCTGGTATCGATACCCATCCTGCCCGCCGCGAGGGTAGGGTAGCGACCGGTATACGGTTCCGACCCTGTCGGACAAGCCGGATGCTATGTTCGAAGATCTTCCTATTTTTGTGGCTCTCCGATCTCGTAGCTCAGCTGGCTAGAGCATTTGACTTTTAATCAAAGGGTCCTGGGTTCGAGTCCCAGCGAGATCACGAATGCGTAACCAGTATGTTCTGGAAGAAGTTACTGGCGCGGTGAAAATGACCGGAATCGGTAGCGGTCATCGATTCCTCGTCAGGAAACCTGGTTCTTCCCCTTCACGGCCTTCCTGACCGAAGCCTTCCACCGAACCTGTCGTTGCCCGATTGTCTGAACCGTAGAAGACTCGCGTTGATCGCCACGACGATGGTGCTGGCGCTCATCAGTACGGCGCCCATCGCCGGGCTCAGAACGAAGTCGGGATAGAGCACTCCTGCCGCAAGAGGGATGGCCACCACGTTGTAGCCGACGGCCCATATCAGGTTCTGCACCATCTTTCTGTAGGTGCGCTTGCCGAAGTCGATCAGCTTGACGACGTCTCTCGGGTCGCTGTTCACCAAGATGATGTCCGCAGTTTCGGCTGCGACATCCGTGCCCGATCCCACGGCGATGCCGACATCCGCCTGTGCCAATGCAGGAGCGTCGTTGACGCCGTCACCGGTCATCGCCACGACTTCGCCGTTCGCCTGGAACTCCTTCACCTTCTCCTGCTTGTCGTGCGGCAGCACGTTCGCCCGGAAGCCATCCATACCCAGTTGACCGGCCACCGCGGCGGCGATCTTCTCGTTGTCTCCCGTAAGCAGGAAGGATTTGATGCCCATCTTGCCGAGTTCGTCGATCGCCTGTCGGGAGCCCTCGCGAATACTGTCGGCCAGCGTGATCATTCCCATGACCCGACCGTCGATCAGGACGAAGCTCACTGTTTCGGTGTCTCGATCGATGGATCCCGGGATCTCCGGCAGCGGAAGACGGTGTTCGTTGAAGTAGTTGGGCCCGGCGGCTACGACGTCCTTTCCGTCGACGACCGCCTGCACGCCCATTCCCTGCATGTACCTGAAATTCTCGGATGTCCATAGGGTGAGATTCCTTTCCTTCAATGCCGCCAGAATGCCCTTTGCGATATGATGCTCCGAATGTTGTTGTACTGCGGCGGAATACTGGATGACCGCGTCGGCATCGTATTCGTCCGTCAAGGGGAGAACCGTCTTCACTACATGGGCGCCCATGGTGAGCGTTCCGGTCTTGTCGAATATGATCGTAGACAACTTCCTCGTCAGTTCGAACGATGTCCTGTTGCGGATCAGCAGGCCGTTGGTCGCCGACAGCGTGGTGGAGATGGCGACGACGAGCGGGATCGCTACGCCCAGGGCATGCGGACAGGCCGTTACCATGACCGTGACCATCCGTTCCAGTGCGAAGGCAGCATCTCCACCACCGACGAACCAGTACATGAACGTTCCCACGCCGACGGCGATGGCGACGAAGGTCAGCCATTTCGCCACCTTGTCCGCGAGGTTCTGCGTACTGGACTGTGCGGCTTGTGCCTCGCGTACGAGATCGACGACCCTGTTCAGATAACTGTCCCTTCCGACCGCCGTTACCTTGACCTTCATTGCCCCATCGCCGTTGATGGATCCTGCGATGACCTTCCCGTCCGTCTCTTTCCGTACGGGAAGGCTTTCTCCGGTGAGCATACTTTCATTGATGTACGAACGTCCCTCCACTACAACGCCATCGGCTGGAATCTTTTCCCCTGGTCGTATGATGACGGTTTCATCTTTTTGCAGGTCCTCGAGCGCTATGGTCACCGCTTCACCGTTCCGTTCCACGGTCACGACGTTCGGCAGCAGGGCCACCAACGATTGCAGTGCTTTCGATGCGGCCATCTGGGAACGCATTTCCAGCCAATGTCCCAGCAGCATGATGTCGATGAGCGTCGCCAGCTCCCAGAAAAAGTCCATGCCCCGCAGACCGAGAGCGACGGCGACGGAATAGACGTAGGCTACGGATATGGCGATGGCGACGAGCGTCATCATACCTGTGGCCTTCGCCCTGATCTCTCCAAGCATTCCCTTCAGGAAGGGCATGCCGCCATAGATATAGATCGCCGTTCCGAGTGCGAGTAATGCATATCTGTCGCCTGCGAACGCGAGGCCGAAGCCCAGCCACTGCTGTATCATGTGCGAGAGCGACAGGATCGGGATCGTTATCGCAAGGCTCACCCAGAAGCGTTTCAGGAAGTCTCCCGTATGATGACCCTCATGCTTGTCGAAGCCCCCTTTGGCGTCATCATGTCGCGTATGTCCGGAGTGTCCGTGTCCGGTTACATGCTCATGGGATACGGATGGATTTCCCAGGGGAACCAACGTCATGCCACACAGTGGGCACTTGCCGGGCTCGTCTTTCAGCACCTGAGGGTGCATCGGGCATGTATACGTTTTCATGGCACGAGACTCGGTAACGATGGTACATACGACTTCGCCATCATGCATGACGGTTCTTCGTCGAAAAGGCCGCAGGGGGGAGCATCCACTCTCGTCGGATTCGACGGACCTTGCCGGTATCCTTCATCTCGTTTCCTTCATCTGCTCGATGACAGCCGCCCCTTCAGGTGTGATACCCATGATCTCGGTGACGACTCCGAGGGTCCGATACGTATCGAAGAAGGCCATGCGAGCGATGGGATGATCCACTTCGCTGATGACCGCATAGCCTTGGCCACGAAGGTCACCAGTGATCCGCTCGAATTCGCTGACGGGCAGACGGAAGGCGAGGTGCTGCGTGCCACCCGCAGGATATCTGGCGAGGTAGTCGTGGAACATGCTTTCACCCGAGAGAGGCTGGACGAGTTCGATGAAGGTTCCGCCGTTGTAGGTCTGGGTGGTGAGCCAATCGGCGGCGACGACCTCACCATGATAGCTCATGTTCAGATCCTGCGCCCGTATATGTTGCGGCTCGTGGAAGCCGGCAATTCCGAGAGTCTTCGTAAGGAACGTCATGGCGGTCCGGATATCCGGAACCACCCAGCCGATCTGGGCGAATTCGAGTCCGGCGATGGTGTCGTCGATGTCGTTCATATCGGGTACGCTTTCAGGTTCCGTTGCATCGGATCAGAAATGAATGGATATTCTCGTCCGTGACTATTCACACGGGCGCAAGGTGGGAAGAAAGTTCCGGTTTTCCATGAGCCATTCCCCGGATATGGTCCAGGCACGCCATACGGCAGGTCCTCTCATTCCGTATCCCTATCTTGAGTGCAGGGATGAGGGTCTCGACAGTAGTCCACATAGACATCATATCGATCACTGCTGCCATGGAACGATACCGGAACTGGAGTGGGACGTCAGGCATCGCTGGGTATGAGATCGGACCGGACTTCATCACGGTAACGTTCAGCGATACGTCGAGGGCATATACCTACAGTTATCGCCGGGCCGGAAAGCTTCACGTCGATACCATGAAGGCGTTGGCACGACAGGGGAGCGGGCTGAACAAGTACATCAACCTGCATGTCCGGAACCTGTACGACTGATGGTCGATGCTCACGTCGAAGGGGATGGACGCGGCCTGTACTTCAGCACGACGTTGTCCGACGAATCCCACGTCCGTGTCCCGATGAGTTCGAACGATGCCGGATGGCGATGTTCGAAGACCGGTGTGCCTCCGCCCAGCATGACGGCGCCGATCATGATGTGTACTTCGTCGACGAGACCGTGGGCGAGCAGGTCGGTCCACAAGGTCCTGCTTCCGAACACGATGATGTCCTTGCCGTGGCGCTGCTTGAGCGTATCGATGGTATCATGGATGTTCGCGCGATCGACGACCGTGATCGGTCGCTGCCAGGCGCCAGGGGATTCGGGCTGCAGGGTATTCGATACGACGACTTTGTCGATCACATCCATCCGCCGGCCGATCGCGAGATTGGCCTCACGTCCTGCGGGCGATAACGAAGAGAGAAGATCGATCTGTTCCGCGACCGTCGGCCAGAAGCCGCGGAACAGCTCATAGGTCGCTCTTCCCAGCAGCATGGTATCCGCTTCCGCAAGACGTTCCGCATTGTAGATGTCGAAGGCCTCGTCCATGGGAAGGGACATGACATTCCTGTCCGGACCTTCGTAGCAACCATCGAGAGAGATGATATTGGCGACGATGAGCTTGCGCATGGTGCCCGTACGTTCGTGAGAGATGATCGTGATCGATTGATGCATGATCGGTTGCACGCAGGATTCCGATCATGAACATATCCTGTCGATGGTCCGTAACGACGAAAGCCGTGCGATCGACGGACCCGCACGGCTTCCAATAGAGCGTCATCGACGATGCTTCTATACCAGGGCGCGCCGTACGACGGCGTCGCCGAGGAAGTCCTTGACGACGTGGGCGATGCCATCGGCATCGAGGAGCATGTCCTTGTAGAGTTCGTCCTGGGTTCCGTGATCGACGAAGATGTCCGGAATGCCGTGGATGTGCATGTCGCAGGTATGGCTATGACGCTGGGCGACGTACTCCGCGACGGCGCTTCCGAAGCCGCCTTCTATCTGACCATCCTCGACGGTTACGATACGTCCGATACGCCGGACGACATCGTCGATCATCTGCGTATCGAGCGGCTTGATGAAGCGGGCGTTGACGACTTCCGCACTGATGCCTTCGGCCTCGAGCTGTTCGGCCGCCTTCATCGCGTGCGCTACCATGTTACCGACGGCGAGGATGGCGACATCGACACCCGGGCGCAGCGTCTCGCTCTTGCCGAGTTCGATGGCCTGCATGGGTTTGATGGTGGCGCCCACACCGTTGCCTCTCGGATACCGGATGGCGACGGGACCGCTCTTGTAGGTGTGGACCGACGTCCATAGCATGTCGCGCAGTTCCTGTTCGTCCTTCGGCGCCATGACGATGATGCCCTGGATGATACGGAGGTAGGCGAGGTCGAGGACTCCGTGGTGCGTCGGACCGTCGGCACCGACGAGGCCCGCGCGGTCCAGCGCGAAGACGACGTGCAGGTGCTGGATGGCGCAGTCATGGACGATGTGGTCGAAGGCCCGCTGGAGGAAGGTCGAATAGATCGCTACGACGGGCACCATGCCCTGCGTGGCGAGTCCTGCGGCGAAGGTCACGCCATGACCCTCGGCGATGCCGACGTCGTAGACCTTGTCGGGATACTGTTTCTGGAGAATATCGAGACCGGTGCCATCCGGCATGGCCGCCGTGATGCCGACGACCTTGGGATTGGTGCTGCAGATCTCGACCATCGCTTCGCCGAAGACCTTCTGGTACGATGGAGGCTGCGGTACGGCCGGCGGCTTGCTGAGCGACTTGCCCGTGATCTTGTCCACCTTGCCGATGGCATGGAGGAACTGCTTGTCACGCTCGGCGGGACCGTAGCCCTTTCCCTTCTGTGTGATGGTATGCAGCAGGATGGGGCCCTTCATCTCCCGGATGCCTTGCAGCATCTTGACGAGCTGGTTGATATTATGGCCGTTGACGGGACCGAAGTAGCGGAAGCCCAGTGCTTCGAAGAGCATGCCCGGTGTGATGACGGCCTTCATGCCGCCTTCGATACGATGGGCGAGCGTGCGGATACGGTCACCGATCGAATCCATCCGATTGGTCATGCCCACGATACCGTCGCGCAGACGGCGTCCGGTAGGCGATGCGAATATCTCGGAGAAGTAGTTCGACAGTGCCCAGACGTTCGGGGCGATGGACATGTTGTTGTCATTGAGCACGACGAGGATGTCGCTCTTCAGCACGCCGCAGTTGTTCATGGCTTCGTAGGCGAGACCACCGGTCATGGCGCCATCACCGATGACGGCGACGACCTTGTAGTCTTCCTTGAGCTGGTCGCGTGCGGCGGCCATGCCGAGCGCTGCCGAGATGGACGTCGATGCGTGTCCTGCACCGAAGTCGTCGTACTCGCTTTCCGTGCGCTTGAGGAAGCCGGACAGGCCACCTTTCTGACGGATGGTATTGAGCGTGTCGCGGCGTCCTGTGAGGATCTTGTGCGGATAGCCCTGGTGGCCCGTATCGAAGACGATCTTGTCGTGCGGCGTGTTGAAGACGTAGTGCAGTGCCACGGTGAGTTCCACGGTACCGAGGCCCGCACCGAAGTGCCCACCGACCTTGGTGATGGTATCGACGAGGCATTCACGTACTTCATCGGCCACGGTGCGCAGTTCCGACTCCGGGAGCTTGCGCAGATCGTGCGGTGTGTCGATGGACGAAAGATACTTGTACACTCTTCTTCCTTGCAGAATGCGGAATACGGGTCTGGATCAGCGGCGCGGAGTTTCCACGATGACCTGAACGGTACGCGAGAGCTGGCGGCCGATGGGCAGATCGTTGGAGAAGATCTGCGACGATTCGCCTACGCCACTCGACGTGTACTTCGCGTCCTTGGCTTGCGACGACAGGAACGCCTTCACCGTCTCGGCACGTTCCTTCGAGAGTTTGCGGTTGTATTCGTCATTGCCGATACGGTCGGTATAGCCGACGATACTGACGCGCGAATTGCTCTTGATGCTCGGCAGGACCATTTCCCGAAGGATGCGGGCATTGTCGTCGTTGAGCGTCGCCTTGTCGAAGTCGAACAAGATGAGAGAATATTTGTCCACGGTACGATCCGGCAGGTTTTCCGTGCGCTTGCGGACGCTGGAAACGTACTCGACGGGCAGGGAGCCGGAGATGACGGCGGTATCGCCATCGGCGTCGGCCGCATAGAATTCGTAGTCGACGGGCACCTGGGCTGCCGAGAGTTCGTTAGGACGGATGGCCCACGAGATGGCCATGGGGCGTCCCTTGCCGTTGAGATCGCGCAGCGGCCTTCCGGCCTGGGAGATGCGGAGGGACCAGCTCTTGAGCGAGTCTTCGCTTTCGACCTTCGGATGGAAGGAGATCACGTCCGGTGTGGCCACGCGCTGGTTGTCGGCCGTGATGACGACCGGTGTCAGGACGTCGGGGACGTTGCTGCTGAATTCGATACGTCTGTTCTCCGCGATACCGTCGGGATCGAGGTTCGACGATGCCTTCGCGGGAGTCGTCGTGGTATTCGTCGTGATGCGATCCGACGGGATGTTGAACCGCTTGACGAGGTAGTCCTTGGCGAAGTCGGCACGCTGGCGCGCGAGTTCCTTGGCCTTGGCTTCCGTCTTGCCGTCCGTCGTACCCGTGATGGTCAGCGATGCCTGTGGATACTTCTGCATCCGCGTACCGATGATGTTCAGGAGGTTACGATTGACTTCGACGGCGTCGAGCGGCAACGACTCGGGAATGAACTCGCCCTGTTCGGTCGAGACGTTGGTCCGCTGCAGCATCGTATCGGGCTGCGTCTGGTTCTCGGCGCAGAAGACGTAGGGGACGAGGGGGAACATTTCGTTATAGCGCACATCCTCGACATTGACGACCGATACCGGATACTCCTTGCCATCGGGATCGAAGGCGACGATCTTTTCCATCGATGCGCTGATGCCGTTGCGTGCCGCGGGCTTGCCTTCGGGATCGGGGCTGATGTCGAAGAAGATGTTGACGCCGAGGCGCAACTGGGAGAACTTCCACGGCGAGTAGGTGACGTCCGACGAAACGTTCGTGAGAGGAATGCGATAGCTGATCTCTGGCTGCAGATACCACTTCTCGGACAGCTTGAGGGTGTATCCGGCGCCGAGCATGAGGGCCGCGCGTACGGTCGTGTTCGGAATGTTGTCGGGACCGCTCAATCGTTGTGTACCCTCGAAGCCCGATGCGGAGATGGTGGCATCTTGCGTCATGGACGACGAGAGGGGGATGCCGAATTCGAGACCGACGATACCGTGGATGGAAACGGGAAGGAGGTCGTAGAACTCGACGGCCGGCGTCACTTCGAGAAGTCCTACAGAACCCGAAAGCTTGTGCGTCAGGGTCGTGTCGACGTGACGTTCGACGAGTTCGGCCGAACCGTTCACGTTGTTGTAGCCCAGACGTCCGGTGAAATGGATCGTACGGGTGATCGGGAAACCGCCCATGATTCCGAAGGCACCGCTCAGGCCGGTGCTGCCATCCTTGATCCTTGCCGTATCATTGCGGAAGGACAGGATGTTGGGGTTGTTCGGAAGAGGGGTTCTCCATGCCTGGATGGAAGGACTGTTGCCGTCGAGGCCCAGTCCGCCGTACAGGCCGATACGAGCCGGGGGGATGACGACATTGTTCTGTGCCGTCGCCGTTCCGGCAATGCCCAATGCCATGATGACCGTGCCGAGCGTCCGTTTCGTGCTGTTCATGCGTCCTCGTTGTTCCTGTGTGTAACCTGCAAAACTACCACTATTCATTATAAGCGGCACCTGGCCCGCAGGACGTTCCTGCATCGGGGATGGTTCCCGATACATACGTGCGGATACAAGGAGGGAGGAACAATCGTAGGACTGACAGTATCGGACGATCTGGACATGGAACGGCACCTGATCACAAGCGCTTTCTCCAGTTCGTCTGCGCAACTTTATGACCGACCGGCCGTACGAACCATCTGTTTTATTGACTTTTCGGTGCAACGTCATGACCTCAATCAGCCGACTCCGCACGGCAGCCGTCGCTACGGCACTTCTGTTCTCGACGACCTTCCTTCATGCCGAGGAAGGCAACAAGCCCGAAGGTCTGAAGCTCGGCATCTCGTTCGGCGTCGCCACGCCGAGCGACAGGATTGCCGAGGTCTATCAGTTCCCTCGTACGATCGATAGCCTGTCCTATACCTACGACGTCGCTTCATCCCTCGGTATGCACCTGGGAGCGCGGTTCAGACTCGGGATGTCGGAGAACCTGAGCTTCTCCGGCGGGATCGCCTTCAACAGGTTCCCCGATCAGGAACAGACGGCCATGCTCAGCGACGGACGGAAGATCACGGTGCAGACGGTGACGAACATCGTGCCGGTCCATGCGGGGCTGACCTTCCTGTTCTCCAGGTCCCTTCTCACACCCTATGCATCGGGCGAGCTCATGTATACCTATCGGAGCGTGGCGCTGTCTTCGGGACGGGACGTACTGACGGGCATCATCGCGCCCGAGCAGGAGATCGAACCGCGTACGTCGCGCTTCGGCGCCTCGCTCGCAGCAGGTCTGGAGATCAATCTCGGTGGCTTCAGCCCGTTCTTCGAAGCACGGTACGTCTTCTCGAACATGGTCGGACGCGAGAACGGTGAGCCGGAACGCAACTTCCTGAACGTGGCGATCGGGATCACCTTCTGATGTCGTGCATGGAACCGGCGGTGCACGTAACCGCCGGTACGTCAGTTATCCGAAGGTGTAGCTTCCCGTCGTTTGCGGAAATACCAGTAGAAGGGAATTCCCACGATGAGAAGAATGATGCCGTAAGCGGTGTTGATGATGGGATCCTCTCCACGGGCACGACCGTCGATATAGTTCTGGACGTCGGCTACGATGGAGAAGACGAGGAAGGCGAGGGCGAAGAGTATGAAGATGATAGGGACATAGGGATAACCCCACACCTTGTAAGGCCGTTCGACATCGGGCATCCTCTTCCTGAGGATGAAGATACCGTATCCTCCCAGCGCATAGAATCCCCAGCTCACGAAGATCAGCATGTCCGTGAGCATATCGAACGTACCCGTGAAGATCAGCACGCACGTCCAGATGCACTGGGCCACCAGCGAGAGCGACGGTGTGTGGTAGCGGGGATGGACGGTTCCGAGCGGGCGGAAGAACATGCGATCACGCGCCATGGCATAGTAGACACGCGAACTGACGAGGATGGTGCCGTTCGACGTACCGACGGTGGATATCATCACGGCCACGCTGACGAAGATCAGACCGTACTTGCCCATGGCGGCCAGGGCCACGTCGGCCGCCACGCTCTGCGAGCCCGCGACGGCATCGATGGGCAGGACGTAGAGATAGGCCAGGTTGATGAGGACGTAGACGACGATCACACTGCCGGTGCCGATCATCAGGGCCAGCGGAATGTTGCGATTGGGCTGCTTGACTTCGCCCGCCACGTACGTGATGTTGTTCCAGCCGTCATAGGCCCATAACGCCTTGTTCAGTGCCAGTACGACGGCGCCGACGAGAGCCATGCCGACCGGTATGCCCTGTGTCGAGTCGAGCGAGAAGTGTTGCGGTGATCCTGTCGCGAAGAAGAAGGCGGCGCCGACGAGGACGAAGATGGCGAGGATCTTGGCGATCGTGAAGAAGGCCTGGACACGGCCGCCTTCCTTCACTCCCAGATAGTTCACGATGGTCAGAAGGATGACGACGCCACATGTCAGCAGCTTGATGCCGATCTCGTTCAAGGGATAGATCGTTCCGAAGGGCAGGGGAATGGCCACCGATGCCACGACGTCGGGTGGCAGCGTCCATAAGTGGAAGACGGAGTCGAAGTAATACGAGAAGACGTAGGTGATCGAGGCGATGGAGCCTGACTGGATCACGGCGAACAGCGCCCATCCATAGAGGTATGCCGTAAAATCGCCGTACATCGTCCGGAAGTATTCGTACTGTCCACCCGTCGCCGGAATGATGCTGGACACTTCGGCATTCGTCAGGGCTCCGAAGATCGTGACGATGCCTGCGCCGATCCATACGAGGAGGAGCAGTTCAGGCGAGCGGACGAGGGCCGCCATCGATGCCGGGTTCTTGAAGATACCCGAGCCGATGATGCCGCCGATGACGAGTGTCGTCGTCGTGAACAGGCCAAGGGTGGGGAGTAGTCCGGCTCCTCCCCGAGATGTATTCTGCATGCAACGTATCCCCCGAATCGAAGGGGCCAAAGATAGCAAACGGATTGGCCAGCGGAAGGCCATTTCGTATGTTTATCGGTCTATCATCACCTCGTCGAGCAATGATTCTCGCTATCCTGATCGGTCTTATCGTAGGTTTCATCCTGGCCATTCCGCCCGGACCGATCGGTATGGCCGCGATCCGCACGGGAATACGGCAGGGAAGCAGGGCAGCATCCAAGCTCGCACTCGGTGCCGGTCTCTTCGACGTCATCTACTGCGCCCTGGCCATGATGGCCACCTCCGCCGTGGTGGACAAGCTCAATTCGATGGAAGCATCGAGTCCGCTCCTCACGCTCATCATCCAGCTCGTCATCGTCGTCGCAATGATCGGCTTCGGTCTCGTGCAGTTGCGCGACAAGCATCTGCCGATGGCGGCGGAAGAAGAGAAGGGCGATGCCACCAAGAAGAACCTGATGGAGCGTCTGAAGGGACACGGTCCGTTCTTCATCGGAGTCGGCTTCGCCATCGCCAACCTCGCCAATCCGACGTTCATCCCTTCGCTCGCAGCGATGTCGACCTTCATCCAGAAGCTGGATCTCTTCGAGAGCAGGATGCTGAACGATCTCGCCTTCTCTCTCGGTTTTGGAGCGGGCAACATGCTCTGGCTCCTCGTCATGGTGCGTCTCGTACTGCATTACAAGGAGCGCATGACGCCGACCTTCATCACGAGGATTCAACAGTGCACCGGTGTAACCTTGATCGGCTTCGGGACATTTTATGGCGCGCGGATTCTGTACCTCACGAAATGGGCTCAGGTGCTCAGTCTGGTCATGGCGCTGTAACGATCGGCACGGTCTGACCTCCGTACCGGTCACGAAAGGACGCATGAAGAGGATGTCTATCCTGGGCCGGCTGTGTGCCGCCCTGTTGTTCGGTAGTGGTGCGGTCGCCGTCGCCCAGCCTCCTTCCATCGGCGTCAAGGGTGGCTATCAATACATCTGGAATACGTCGTCCATTTCCATCATTCCCGGCAGCGACGATTGCGGGAACTTCACGAACGGCACAGCGAGCGGCTTCTTTGCCGGACTGACGGGCGAGTACGCGTTGTTCGGCGGTCTGATCGAAGCCAGCGGAGCTCTCGTCTTTTCTTCACGACCTGCACAGCTCACCACGATGAGCAACGACAATTTCGAAGTGCTCGATCCAGGAACGAACAGCTACGTGCCGTTGCGACGGCAGCATGCCTTCCAGTCGACGCTCGGCTACGTCAACGTCGAAGTCGGTCTGCGCGTCAAGCCTCTGGCATGGCTGCCCGTCTATCTGCGCATCGCTGCAGACGCAGGCAATCCACTCGTCGGATCGAACTATACGCAGTCGGAAGAGATCGTCGAACCATCGACCGTCCTGTTTCCCGGAGGATTGAAACGCCGCCCGACCGGGTCGGGAGAGTTTCCCGGGCTCGGCACGTCGTACGGTGCGATCGGATCCATCGGGGCTGAAATCCCGTGGATGGAGAACGTGACGATCTGCCCCGAGGTCGGCTATCGTCGTGGTCTGAACTCCGTGACGTCCACCGATACATGGAACCAATCGATGTTGATGGCCGGTGTCCAGGTGCGCTATACCTTCAACGAGCCTGCACCCGTTCCGGCGGTGCGTCGTCCGGAAGAGCCATCGACACCGCCATCACCGCCACCGACGGCGTCGGTGAAGGAACCTGCGCCCGTCATGATCGCATCGATCAGTACGACGCCCCTGGAGCTGAGGGAGACGGTGGTGACGCAGACCTTTCCGCTCCTGCCGTATCTGTTCTTCGACTCGACGTCGGCGACGTTGCGTGAACGCTATACATCGAACGAACCTACCGACGGATTCAACGAGCAGGCCCTGCCGAAGCAGACGCTGCCCATCTACTACCGTATGCTCGACGTGATCGGCCGCCGCATGGTGGACAATCCGCGTGCGACGTTGACGGTGACGGGAACGACGGACGGACGCGAACTGCCTGCCGTCGACGAGAGGAAGAAGCTGGCCGAACGCCGGGCGCAGAACGTGATCTCCTATCTCACATCGCGATGGGGTCTTGCCACATCGCGCTTCGTCCTTCGTACGCTCGACAGGCCCGCTCTCGTTTCCAGCGACCGATACGCCGAAGGATGGGAAGAGAATCGCCGGGTCGAACTGGCGTCGTCCGAACCGACGGTGATGGGGCCGGTCGTCCATACGCGATTCAACGAATACATTCCCGTACAGCCCAGGCACGAGTTCACGACGTCGGTGCGGAATCCCGAGCTCGCGCGTTCGTGGAACCTCGACGTCGGCAGGGCGAGAACGTCCGTGGCGACACGAGGTGGTGACGGTCTGGCGCCTGAACGTATCGTCTTCGATCTCGACCAGGACATGACGGACAAGCTGGGCCCTGTCGTCAATCCCGTGGATACGCTCGATGCGCGTCTTGCCGTCACCCAGCAGGACGGCAGCACTGTGGATGCGTCCACGCGCTTCCCGCTGATCAAGACGGTAAGCAACTACGAGGTGAGCAGGCTGAGTCTCATCGTGTTCGACTTCGATCAATCCCTCATCAGCGAGCAGAATCGTGAGATGATGAAACGCGTCATCGCGGCGTCGGCCCGACCGAACAGCACGGCTACGATCAAGGGAACGACGGACAGGCTCGGCGAGCTCTCGCACAACATGGAACTTTCGCAGTCGCGCGCCCGTGCCGTCCAGCAGTATCTTGCATCCGTGGCACCGCAGGTCCGGCTCGACCAGGTGACCGGCGTCGGGCCGTCCGATCTTCCGTACGACAACAACCTGCCGGAAGGCCGCTACTACTGCAGAACCGTCTCGTTGACGATCACAACACCCTTGAGGTAGGTATGAACAGACGAGCACTTTTCACCGGCTTCGTGCCGATGTCACGCGACCGGTCGCCGATGGATATCGGTCCCGAAACCGGTCTGATCGTGGCAGCGGGCCTGGAGCCGCATTCGACACCGCTGACGCGCGAAGACGTCTACCATCTCCTTCGTCGTATCGGCTTCGGCCCGACCTATCAGCAGGCCACGGCCTACGTCGGAAGGAATGCCGCCGATGTCGTCGAAGAACTCCTGGGTTCGGATGACGAAGCCGATCTGCCATCGCCGGGGAACTGGATCGACGCCGTGACCGAGAATCCCGAAGGGGCCGACCTGCAGACGAGATTCGCCATCGAAGGGCAGTGGAATGCGAACATGGCCCAGCTCGGCAACTGGTGGCTGAAGGCCATGGCCGCCGACGTGAAAGCCGTGGAGAAACTGACGGCGTTCTGGAACGATCACTTCGCCACGGAGTTCAGCTTCGACCAGGGTGAAAGCTATACGATACCGCAGATACTCTACCGCAAGTACCTGACGCTGCGGAAGGACCGCCTCGGCGATTTCCGCCGGATGTGTCTCGACGTCACGCTCGACGATGCCATGGTGTGGTATCTCGGCAGTCACTTCAACGAAGTCGGACGACCGAACGAGAACTACGCCCGCGAACTCATGGAGCTCTTCACCACCGGCATCGGATGGTATACGGAAGGCGACGTGAAGGAAGCGGCCCGCGTACTCACGGGATGGAAGTCGCAGCGATACAACGACGAACCCGCACCGAACGGGCAATACAAGACGTGGTTCAACGCGGCGCGGCACGACGTCGGTGCGAAACAGTTCATGGGACAGACGATTCCCGCGCGTACCGTCGACAACAACACGGAATTCCAGGTCAAGAACGAGGAAGTGTACCGTCTGATCGAGATCCTGTTCCAGCAGCGTCCCGAAGCCGTCGGCAGGTTCATCGCCGACAAGCTCTACAGGTTCTACGTCTACAGCTCGCCGACGGACGTCGATGCGACGGTATTGAACCAGCTTGCGCAGGTCTTCATCGCGAACGATTTCAGGATCAAGCCGCTGCTGAAGACGCTGTTCTCCAGCGCACACTTCTTCGATCTCGCACTGCGTGGCGCGCAGATCAAGACGCCCGTCGAATACGTTGCAAGCTTCATGCATGCACTCGGCACCGATGCAGGCAATCCCCAGAGCTGGGTGGCGCGTATGGATCAGGCCATGATGGATCCTCCCACGGTGGCGGGATGGCCCGGCTACCGTTCGTGGATCAGCACGAATACCTATCCCGTGCGTCGCCAGTTCGTCTCGGCCGTCGTCGGCCAGATGAGCGACACGGACTTGATGTCCTTCATCACCGGTATCGCCGATCATACCGACGCGAAGAAATTCGTTCGTGAGGTCGTTGGCCTGTTGCTGCCCATGCCCGTCTCCGAGGAGCGCCACACCTTCTATCTCAGCGCATTGCTGCAGAACACGCCCGATTACGAGTGGCCGCAGGTTCTGCAGGATCCTTCCGCCGCAGCCGCACGAGTTCGTGGGTTGCTGACGACGCTTTCGAAGGCGCCGGACTTTCAACTCTGCTAACTACCACGGTGACAATGATGAAACGTCGCAACTTTATCAAGACAACGACCGCTGCGGCCGTCGGTACACAGGTCCTTGGCGGAGTCCCGCTGCGCGCGTTCTCGCCCGTGGAGCTCATACCGGCATTGCAGGCGGAGAACGACAACATCCTGATCGTGATCCAGATGTTCGGCGGTAACGACGGGCTGAATACGATCATTCCTGCCGACGATCCCGAATACTACAAGATCCGTCCTACGATCGGTGTGAAGAAAGACAAGGCCGTCAACGTCCTGTCCCGCGTCTACATGCATCCGGCCCTCGATCCGGCGGGAACGTACAACATTCGCCGGCTGCTGGAGGATGGACGTCTCGCGATCGTCCAGGGAATCGGATACGAGAATCCGAACCTGTCCCACTTCCGCTCGACGGATATCTGGCTGAGCGGCTTCAACACGTCCGACCCCAATGCCCGTCTCGTCGACGGCTGGGTCGGTCGCTATTATGCACGAACGCTTCCCGGTTTTCCGGAAAACCTTCCCGAGCATCCTGTCGCCGTGCAGATCGGTGGCACGCTGTCCATGCTCTTCCAGAGTCCGAAGGGTGACGTCGGCATCGCATTGACCGATCCGCAGAAGTTCTTCGAACTCGGACAGGGGCTGTCGCCCGACATGAATCCGTTGCCCGAGGATACGTTCTACGGCAAGGAGTTCAACTTCGTCCGTCTCGTCGCCGAACAGTCCGACCGGTATTCGACGGTGGTGAAGGAAGCCTTCGACAGGGGAACGAACAGGGTCGACTATGCTGACAACGGTTTCGTACGCCAGCTCCAGCTCGTCGCCCGTCTGATATCGGGTGGATTGAAGTCGAAGGTCTACATGGTCTACATGGGTGGTTTCGATACACACGTCCAGCAGCAGAACGACGATCTTACAGGGCTGCACCCCTTTCTTCTGGAATCGCTCAGCACGGGGATCGGACAGTTCATGCAGGACGCACTCACGCAGGGCTTCGCCGACCGCGTCGTGGGCTTCACGGCATCGGAATTCGGCCGGCGTCCGTACGAGAACGGAAGCCGTGGTACGGACCACGGTACGTCGTCCGTCCAGTTCGTCTTCGGGAACAAGGTCAACGCCGCCGTCTTCGGGACGTCGCCCGATCTCACGAACTTCGACAGCAACGGTGACCTGCGATATCAATACGATTTCCGCCGCGTATACACGGACGTGATCGAGCGGTGGTTCGGAGGAACGTCCGAAGACACCGAGGCCGTATTCGGTGAACGCGTTCTGCCACTCGGCGTCATCAAGGAAGCGGTCAGCGTCGGCGATGCCTACCAGGGCCGGATGCCGATCGACGTATCCGTCTTCCCGAATCCATCGGCCAGCAGTGTTACACTGGAATGGCAACAGCCGGTACCGGCATCGGTCGTCGTGGATCTCTACGGTATCGAAGGGCGCTTCGTCGAACGGCTGTACGAAGGATCTGTTCCGGCCGGTTCCGTACGTTTACCGGTTACACCGGCGAAATCGGGGAGCTACCTTTGCAACGTGATCGTCAACGGTGTGCGCAATACCGTGAACGTGACCGTCCTTCGCTGACCTTCCGGTATGTCCGTGACTACACGTCGGGATTTTCTTCGCTATGTCCTGCTCGCCTCCGGTGCCACGTATACGATGGGTATGGAGGGATGTCGACGTATTGCCGAGGATGCGACATCGAAGGCACCGGCTTCGTCCGCTCGTACAGGACCGATCGTCGACGGTCAGCGCTTCCGTCTTGCACATCGCTATCTCCGCGACGGAGGCTCGTTCCCGTCACCATCCCGTACCGAACGCTGCGACGTTCTCGTCGTGGGCTCCGGCATGTCCGGACTGGCGGCGGCGACCATGGTCCATCGGCAGGGGATCGACGTCCGGGTCATCGAATCCGAACCACGTCCGGGTGGAACGGCGGTCAGCCATCAGGATGGGGCCGTTTCGATACCGCTGGGCTCCGTCTACTTCGTCGACCGTACACCCGAGCTCGAAGCATTGATCGACTATGCCGGTGTCCAGCCGGTCGAATGTCCCGGCGATGGCTATGTGTTCGATGGTGTTCTGTATCGTGACCTCTGGTCCGATGCCGACCTCGGCAGGGCCATACGTTCGGATGCCGACCGCGACGGCATGCGCCGCTTCCGCGACGATCTTCTCGCCCTGGGCGATACCCTGCCGTCCTATCCGCTCCCTGCGGTGTTGAATGACCGGCTCCGGAAGCTCGACGGTACGAGTGGCCGTGATTATATACGTCGTTATCAATCGCCGACCCTCGACGCAATCCTCGATGCCTACAGCAAGTCATCCATGGGCGCTCCTCTGGACGCCACCAATGCCTACTGTCTCCTGAACTTCTATTCCAGTGAGTTCGGCAGGAGCTTCGATCTCGGACGCTATACGTTTCCCGGGGGTACCTCCGTTCTCTCGGGTGGCCTTGCACGGCGTCTCCCTGTCATGACGGGACGCCTTGCGGTACGTGCGGGACAGGATGGCAGTGACGCCATCGTGGACACGATCGATGACGAAGGAACCATCATCCGTCATCGGGCCCGCTGCGTCATCATGGCCATTCCGAAGTTCCAGGTGCCGCACCTGATGCCGGATATCTCCGCCGAGCGTGCGGCGGCCTGCAGGGCCCTGACCTATGCGCCATACGCGACCATCCATATCGCGTCCGGCATGCCGCTCGTCGACGAGCGCATATACGACACGTGGCATTTCCCGATGGCCGGAGGATATACCGACGTCATCGCACCGACGACCGTCCAGCGTGATGCCGGTGGCCAGCATGTAGCATCGCTGTTCGCACCCGTCGACATCGCACGACGCTCCATGTTGCAGAACGACGAGGCCTTCGTCCGCTTCGCACACGATTCCGTGACGGCTTTCGAAGAGACGTTGTCGGAGAAGCAGCGCGATTCCATAACGGGAGTCTATCTATGGCGGTGGGGACACGGAATCGTCGTACCTACGCTCGGGTCGCATGCCGGTATCGCACAGGCGGTATCGCGTCCGGATGGGGCGATCTTCTTCGCCAATACGGACAACGATGCCTCGCCGGCAATGGAGAATGCCGTCAGCCAGGGAGCACTCGCAGCCGAGGCCGTGATGCGTCATATGGCGCGGTCGCGGAACAAAGCCGCGACCCCGAACGTCCCATGACCTGAATTCACCTCTCATTTTATGGGGTAGTACGATGAAGAAGCCGCTCGTTGGCTTTTGTGCCATGATGGTGGCGATCGCGTTGATCGCCGGATGCACAAGCAGCAGTGATCCCAGTCCGGAACCGCGGCTGGAAATGCGCACGTCGATGAGTTCGGATATGGTCAAGGCCACGTCCGTCAAGACCGGTGCGGTACAAGGCGGATTGTTCGCCGACAGTATCCGGGTCGACAGTGTCCGCATCCTGATTTCGAGGATCAAGCTCAAGAGATCCGACGAGGACACGACGAACGGTGGTCGTGACGTCAAGACCGGTCCTGCTCTCATCGTGTTCGCACGTGCGGGAGTCCGGACGGCATTCAACACGCCGATCCCGACGGGTACCTACGACAAGATCAAGCTGGAAATGCATAAGTTCAGTGGCAGCGAAGCCGATCAGTATCGCAACGATCCGACGTTCGGAGATTTCGCCGCCGATCGCGTCACCGTCATCGTCGACGGAACCGTCTACGAAGGTGGGACCGGTACGCCCTTCCGGCTCGAGAATGACGATACCGAGAACCTGTGGATGAAGTTCGATCCCTACGTCAGCATCACGTCCAGTACGACGACGTCGGTCGCACTCGACTTCGATGCAGTGCAGGTCTTCCGTGCAGGTGGATCGCTGCTCCATCCTCGCGACCCGCGCGCGAGCATTACCCTGCGCGATCGGCTCAAGCTCGCATTCAAGCTGACGAAACGTTGATATCATAGAACGCACACACGTCATAGAGGGGAGTATGAAGTTCTTTGCAGTCGTGATGGCAGCCCTCGTATGCAGCCTCAGCGCATACGGGCAGGGTCCTAAAGGAAAGGAATTCGGATTCGGCCTGATCGTGGGAGAACCGCTCGGCGGTACCGTGAAGTACTGGCTGAACAAGGAGAATGCGCTGGTGGGCGACATCGGTCGCTCCTACTTCGGTAACCCGCGTCTCCAGGTAGACTATCTCTGGCACTTCGATGCCTTCCAGTCCCAGGTCGTCAAGCTCTATGCCGGACCTGGCCTCGGACTCGGCTTCGGGCGCGAAGGATACGGCATCTGGTACAAGCGTGGCAAGGACGACGTCTTCTACTACCGCAAGGATGGAGACGTCGGTATCGCGGCCCGCGCGGTCTTCGGTCTGAACGTCATCCCGAAGCGTACACCGCTGGAGATCTTCCTCGAAATGGGACCGAACATCGGCATCGTGCCCGGCTTCGGCGTCGCCTTCGACGTCGCGGCGGGTGTCCGGTTCTATCCGTAAACAGCACGGCGTGGATAATGAAGCCCTTGCATGGACGACCATGCAGGGGCTTTTCTGTTGTCGTTGTGGTCTCTCATGTGTCATGTATGTCATCATATCGGATCGGCGGCGACATGATACGAAAAACAAAAGCCCGGCTCAATGAAGAGTCGGGCTTCGTCGTATGCTCATGAGTGCGGAAGACGGGACTTGAACCCGTACGCCCTTGCGAGCGCCACCCCCTCAAGATGGTGCGTCTGCCAATTTCGCCACTTCCGCATCAGGGGAAGACAAAAATACGGAGTCCGGCGCAATTGGACAAACGTTTCTCATCAATCTTCTCCCTGTGCCTTGGTCCAGCCGGGAACTCCGTCGAATTCCTGGAGCTTCTCGACGTGGGCCCAGCGGATCTCGGCGCTGATGCGATGGATGAGATCCATGATTTCCGCGTCCGTCATCTCGCCTTCGGTCTTCAGGAACCGTGCGCGGTACTGATCCGTGCAGTCCGTGATGGTGCCCGTAGGAGGATAGACGCGCGTACCGCGGTTGGAGATCATCTTGAGCGTTGACGTCGCACCGGCCGTCAGGCGTTCGATGGCGGCGCCGAGGGCGAGGGGATCGAGCGGGCTTTCGATGAAGATGTCCGTACCCGCCACGCGGCGCGTCTTGGTCTTCACGATATCGCGTTCGGAGCTGAAGGCCGGCAGCTGGATCGGCTTGACGTCGCGGATGGCGTACTGTGCACTCTTCTTGCCGAAGTTGGCGATGACGGCATCCGTGTATTCGGACGTCGTGCATGCCGCGGCATCGCCCACGACGTCGCGCGTGCGGTACTTGCCTTCTTCCCAGGTGACGACGACGGCATTCTCGATGGTGGCTGCCGCTTCGAATTCACCGAGGTGACGAAGCATCATCACTGCGGACATGATGACGGCCGTAGGATTGATGTTGTTCTTGCCTGCATACTTCGGCGCCGATCCATGGACGGCTTCGAAGATGGCGACTTCCGTACCGATGTTGGCAGAAGGGGCGAAGCCCAGGCCGCCGACGAGGGCCGAGGTCAGGTCGCTCATGATGTCGCCGTTCATGTTCGTCGTCACGATCACGTCGAACTGCTCCGGCTTCTTGACGAGCTGGTGGCAGCAGTTGTCGATGATGATGTGATTGGCTTCGATATCGGGATACTCCTTGGAGATCTCCTCGAAGGTGCGCTTCAGCAGACCTTCCGTCATCTTCATGATGTTCGACTTCGTAGCGCAATGCACCTTCGTACGGCCTTCGGCGCGAGCGAATTCGAAGGCGAGGCGGACGACCTTCTCGCAGCCCTTGCGGGAGATCAGCTTGAGGCACTGTGCCACGCCGGGCGTCTGCATGTTCTCGATACCGGCATAGAGGTCTTCGACGTTCTCGCGCACGACGACGAGGTCGAGCTTGCGGCCGCTGTACGGCGTGGGTACGCCGGGCAGTTCACGGACGGGACGGATGTTGCCGAAGGTTTCGAAGAGCTTGCGGAGCGTGACGTTCGCACTTTTTTCACCGTAGCCTACGGGTGTTCCGAGGGGGCCTTTCAGAACGACGCGCGTCTTGGAGATGGAGTCGATCGTTTCCTGCGGCACGCCGGAAGCGATGCCCTGTTTGAATACGCGTTCACCGGCATGACGTTCTTCCCAGGCGACGGCTGCACCGGTGGCCTCGATGATCTTCATGGCGGATTCTACACATTCGGGTCCAACGCCATCGCCGGGGATGACGGTCACCAGCTTCTTGCCATCAGGTGTGAGATGGATCTTCATCGTATTCTCCAAGGTGATATCGGAATGAGGGCGCAAAGATACTAAGAGCACCCCAGCTGAAGGGGCACCTAACGGGTGACGACGACCTTGCCGACGGCCGATTCCTTGGTGGATGCCGATACGGTATGGACGATATAGACACCGGGAGGCGTCATCCTGCCCTCGGTATCGCGGCCGTCCCAGAGTGCCTGGCGTCCGCGCGTCTGAAGTGCGGCCACGAGGTGGCCGTTCGGCGTCATGATGCGTACGTCGGCATCGGAGGCCAGGCCATCGATCACGAGCTGGGCACCCGACAACGGCCGGTATGGCTGGGGATGGAAGGTCATGGCGAAGGAGGGGAGGGGACGGATGCTCTGCGTCGCGGCCGACGAGAGGCCGACGGCGGTGCCGAAGTAGGCACGGCCCGTACGTTCGTCCACGGTCACCGATCGCACGTTGTCGTCGATCAGGGGTGTCTTCGCTGCCGAGATCGTGGCGAGAACTTCCGTACCGTCTTCATTGAGGACGAAGACCCCGCCCGTCGTGGCGACCCATTTGTAGTTGAGGGCATCGACGTGGATGTCGTTGACGACGACCGAGGAGAGAGCCGTGATGCGGCGCACGAAAGGTACGGTCGTGTTGGTGGCGGTACCGGGTGATGCGATGACGGCCACGCCCTTGGCGGTACCGATCCATAGCGCACCATTACGGTCGAGACGGATGATGTTGACGGTGTTGTCGGGCAATTGCGTGTTGCTCGACCGGACGACGTTGCAGATATCGTCGGACGGTTCGGGCGTATTGCGGTCGTTGATGACGAGCAGGCCGTTCGCGGCGTTGCTGGCCATCCACTTGCCTCCTGCGAGGTCGATGGCCAAGGACCGGAAGAGATTGCTGCGAGGATCGGCGCAGTTGGAGTAGGTACGGTATGCCGACGGATTGTCCCTGGGAATGCTCATCAGTATCTGGCTTCCCGCCTGTTCGTTCACCATCCACGTGGTGCCGTTGCGATCCGTAGCCACGTCGCCGACGAGGACGTAGTTGGGATCGGAGGCGATGCCGCGCAGCCCGGAGTTGTTCTGATCGTAGCGGAACAGGTCGATGCCGGTCTCCGTCTTCTTCGCACGTACGACGCCGCGTCCCCACGTGCCGATCCATACGCTGCCGTCGGGCTGTGCGTTGACGCGGTAACAGGCATTCGTGGCCAGTTCCGGATTGTCGGTCGTCGTGATGTTGGTCCAGCGCGTGCCGTCGAACGTCGTGATGCCGACGCCGGTACGGGGAGGATCGACGTCCGTAGCCGCCCACAGACCTCCTTCGTTGTCGATGGCGAGATGGACGAACTGGTTCGAGATCGGGGAATTCACGTCGACAGGCTGGGCCGGACCCGCCGTGCCGATGGCGATGGAGCGGTCACGGACGAAGCCGACGAACGATGTCCGTCCGTCCGCACGATAGGTGATGTGTCCGTTCAGTTCCGACGGCCATACGACGGGGACTTCGCCCGAAAGGGTATATACTCCGGAGATCGTCGAGTAGTAGACGACGCCATCCAGGACGGAGAGGCCGTTGATGACGGCCGGTGCCGTAGCGAGCGTCTGGAAGGAACCGTTCGACAGCGTCTGTATGCTCGTCCCGGCGGTGACGACGATCGTGGTGCCATCCGACCGTATGCGCGAGACGCGTGCCGAGCCGAGGCCCTGGGCCGTACCGTAGACGGTCCAGACGCTGGGAAGGCGGAGCGTGGTGACGTCGAGCGGAGCGGCTACGACGCCTGAATCCGTCGCTGCCCACAGGGTATCGTGCAGGATCGTGATGCCGTTGACGGGTGTCTTGTCCTGTAGCGTACCGATGCGGTCCACCGTCTCGTTGAACACGCCGCGTTCGGTATCGTAGCTCACGATGCCGAAGTCCGTGGCGAGATAGAGTGTCGTATTGCGCAGTACGAAGTCGTTGATACGACGCCTGGGATACTGCGTAGCGCGGCGGATGTCGGTGACGTTCTTCCAGGTGAAGTCTTCGTTCACGACGTCGAAGCCGCCGTCCAGACATCCGATATAGACTTTCTTCGTCGCGGGGTCGCACATCACGGAGGTGACGTCGAGCGACAGCAGGGCGCCGATGTTCCGGAACTGGCTCACGGCCTCGGTGGCGGGGTCGTAGACGAAGACGCCGCCCGACGTCGCTGCCCAGATACGTCCTTCACTATCGATCGACGCCGAGCGTACCGATCGCAGGGACGAGAACGTCTGCCAGTCGGTCAACTGCAGTTGCTGTGCTTCCAGCGTGCATGGGATCGCATAGGCGCAGAGAAGGCCGAGGACGAGTCGACGGAATGTGGACACCATGTATGGGCGTGGATCGTGAGGAAACCGAATCAGGATTCTTGACGTGCATGGGCCTCGTCGAGCTGCGTCAGGATCGACGCCATTTGCAGAGCTACGACGGCCGCCTCGGCACCTTTGTTACCCATTCCACCGCCTGCACGCTCCTGAGCCTGTTCGATCGTATACGTCGTGAGGACGCCGAAGACGCAGGGAATGCCGGTGTCGACGGAAATGCGGGCGATGCTGTCGGCGACCGGACCCGATACGTATTCGAAGTGGGCCGTATCGCCTTTGATGACCACGCCGAGCGTGACGATGGCATCGTAACAACCGCTTTCCGCCATCGTGGATGCGACGATGGGTATCTCGAAGCTGCCGGGACAACGGACGACGGTAACGTCATCCTCGTGTACGCCATGGAGCTGGAGTGTTTCGAGGGCCCCCTCGAGGAGCTTGCCTGTGATGAAGTCGTTCCAGAGTGCGGCTACGATGCCGATGCGGAGGCCGGCACCATCCGTGCGGCCTGTGATCGCTTGTGTCATGTCGTGATATCAGGGTGTGGTAGGGTAATTCCGGGCGCGTGCTGCCAATGCTTCGAACAGCTCGACCGGAAGGCCGAAATTACCAAAGTTGCGCTCGTCGTAGTCCCGGGTTCCATGGTAGTCCGATCCTCCGGAGATCACGAGGTCGTGCTGCTTCGCCAGTACGCGATAGTATTCGCGCGTGACGAACCAGTGGGAAGGGTGGTAGACCTCCACTCCATCGATGCCCGTGGCCAGCAGGGCGAGGAAGAGCCGTGGATCGTTGTAGGTACGACCGGGATGGGCCACGATGGCCACACCCCCTGCGGCATGGATCATGTCCACGGCCTGCTTGATGGTGAAGGCCGACTTCGCCACGTAGCCCGGCTTGCCCGTATCGAGATAGACGTCGAAGGCCTGCTGGAGGTGCTTGGCGTAGCCGTGCTTGACCATGACGGCGGCCACGTGGGGCCGTCCTATCGGAGCCGATCCGGCCTGGTCCGTCACTTCGTCGTAGGAGATACGGATGTTGATCCGATTCAGTCTCTCCACCATCTCCACGGCCCGACGTTCGCGGTCGTTGCGGAAGAAGGTGATGTATTCATTCAGCGGACCGTGATGTTCGTCGAGATGGTATCCGAGGACGTGCGTATCGCGGCCGTGTTCGAAACACGAGACCTCGATGCCCGGAACGAGCGTTACCGGACCGTTGTATCCACCCCTGCGCAGCACCGCGTAGGCATCCATGTTGTCGTGATCCGTGATCGACAACGCCATGAAGCCATGCCGCTCGGCCTTCTCGACGAGCTGATGGGGATAGAGGATGCCGTCGCTGCATCGCGTATGCGTATGCATATCTGCATGCAACTGGAGAGGATTGGTCGGTGTCGTGGTGGCTTCGCTCATGGGCGTTCCCGGACGAACCACGCCCGGGCGATGAAGCCGTCGCGTACGTCGTAGATGGCGACGGCATGGACGATCCCATCGTCGCGGAGTCCCGTCACATGCTCTTCGTCGATGGCTGTATTGCCGCATGTCATCCGGTGGACCAGCGTGCAGTGCAGTGCCGTACGTTCGGTGAACATGCGTCCGTATCGCTCGCGCATGGCATCGATGCCACGGCAGAAGACGTCGCCGGAATGCAGATCGATGAGTTCCACGTCGTCCGTATAGACGGCACAGAAGGCATCGATGTCGCGACCGTTATAGGCGTCGAGCTGTTCCTGAGCGCATTGTTCCGGCGTTCGCATCATGAGAGTATCCTGGTGAGCATCGTCTGGAGGATGACGAGGGGATCCGTCGACGATGACTTGATGGTGAGATCGGCCTGGGCCAGGGCATAGAGTGCCGCTTCGATACGTGCCGGACCATAGCGGTCGAGTACTGCGAGATTGTCGGCCACGGCATAAGGTTGCATACCGGCCAGCCGTGCGATTTCGTTCCGGTCGGTCGTACCCTGGACGTCGCAGAGACGGAAGAGCGTCACGAAATATCGCGTGAGCATGGCGATGATGAGGATTTCCTGCCGCTCGGCCTCCATCATGCGTGTCAGGATCGTGAAGGCGGCCGGTGCATCGCGGCGTCCTACGGCACGTTGCAGTTCGAATACGTTATAGCTTTTTCCGGCACCGACGACGGCATTGACGTCGTCGATACCGATATCCGTCCTGTCGCCCGCATACGTCCGAAGCTTGTCGATCTCCATGGACAGATCGCGGAGCGCCGTCCCGCAACGCAACAGGAGGAAGTCCGACACTTCCGGCGACATGGTCAGGCCGAGTCGTTGTGTCCTGTCCCGTACCCACGAAAGCACCTGTGGTTCCTTCATGCGCGGGAATTCCTGCCACTGCGCGTTCTTGAGGAGGACGTTGAACGGGAACTTCAGAGCGGACATCTTCCTCGATGCCGTCTGGGCGTTCGACTTCGACGTGGCACCGATGCCGTCGGCCGAAGGGATGGATGCGGTAAGGAGCAGGAAGGTCGTGGGCGAAGGCGAAGCGAGATACTGGGACAGGGGATCGTTACCCTTCCTGTCGCGCGATGCCGAAATCTTGTCGAATCGTCGCACCCATATCGTGCGCCGTTCGGACATCATGGGATAGGAACGCGCGATGGAGAACACCGTATCCATCGATGTGCCTTCGCCGTCGATGACGTCGCTGTTCATGCCCGTCGCATCGGTTGCAGCCGCTGCGGTGTAGAGAGCATTGGCAGCTTCGTCGACCTGGAATTCCTCTTCGCCGAACAGTAGCAGCACGGGCGGATAGGTGCCGTTGCTGACGATGTCCCGGATGATGTCGGCCATGCGCGGACCCCTTACCGTTGCGTCGTCTTCGGATCCAGCGCGTCGCGCAGACCGTCACCGAACAGGTTCAGGGCGAAGACCGCCACGGCCATGGCGATACATGGATAGAGTGTCATGCCCCAGTTCGTTCCGACGGCGATGTAGCCGTAGCCGTCGCGGATCATCTGTCCCCACGATGGCGTAGGAGGTTGCACACCGAGGCCGATGAAACTGAGCGATGCTTCGGCGATGATGGCAGTGGCGAAACCTGCCGTGGACAGGACGATGATGGGACCGGCGGCATTGGGAAGCATATGCCGCCATATCGTCCGCGCCGTGCCGTAGCCGAGAGCCCGCGTGGCTTCCACGTATTCCTGTTCGCGGATCGAGAAGAACTGTCCGCGTACGATACGGGCGATGTCCACCCACGACGACACGCCGATGGCGATGAACGTCTGCCAGTATCCCTGGCCGAGGATGACGCTGAAGGCGATGACGAGCAGGATGGTAGGGAAGGACCATACGACGTTGACGAACCACATGATGACGTCGTCGACCCATCCTCTGAAGAATCCCGCCAGTGCACCGAGCAGGATACCGATGGCCAGGGCGATGGACTCGGAGATGAGACCGACGCTGAGACTGACGCGCATGCCGTAGACCAGACGCGAGAACATGTCGCGGCCGAAGCGGTCCGTACCGAGAAGGAAGAGCGGTTCATCGTACCATTCGTCCTGGCCCTTGCCTGCAAGGGCCGATATGGCGATGCGGTAGTCCTGTCCCGCCGGATCGACGTAGTGCACCGAATCGCCACGCAGTTCGAAACGATCGATGGCGATGATGGACGGAGTGGAAGGATCGGACGGGTTCTTCTTGTACAGGACCTTGCCGCGGAAGCCAGCTGGCTTCACGGAGTATTCGAGGATCTGCGTCGTAGGATCGAACTGCGTGACCACCGGTGCGCCGATGGCCATGAGGACCATGACGACGAGGATCGAGAGACCGACGACGGCACCGGGATTCTTCCTGAGACGGCGCCATGCCAGACGACCAAGGCTCTCACCCTGCTCCTGCGTTGATTGCTGCTTGCTCATTTCAGGCGCACCTTGGGATCGATGAAGGCATAGACGATGTCGGCCAGCATGTTGACGACCACGAAGACGACGGCCGTGAACAACACCGTGCCCTGGATCATCGGATAGTCGAGCTTCTCGATGGCATTGAATGCCGCCAGCCCGATGCCCGGCCAGTTGAAGATGAATTCGATGAAGTAGGTACCGGCGAGAAGGCCGGCGAACCATGCGCTCACCGTCGTGACCACGGGATTCAGCGCGTTGCGCAAGGCATGCTTGAAGAAGACCGTGATGTTGTTGAGTCCTTTGGCACGTGCCGTGCGGACGTAGTCCTGACCGAGCACGTCGAGCATGCTGCTTCGCGTGACGCGTGCGATGATGGACAGCGGACGTATCGCAAGCGTGATCATCGGCAGAAACAGATACTCGGGACCTCGATCGATGTAGCCGCTGTTCGGGAACCAGTCGAGCAGGACGCCGAAGACCAGGACGAAGAGCAGACCGACGACGAAGGCCGGTAACGAGATGCCGAAGAGCGAAGTGGACATCGTGAGCGTATCAAGCCACGAATTGGGCTTCCACGACGCGATGACCCCTAACAGGATGCCCAGGATCGTCGCGATGGCCATCGACGACACTGCCAGCAGGGCCGTGGGGCCGATACGCTCCTTGAGCGCTTCGTAGACGGGGCGGTTCGTAGCGATCGACGTCCCCATATCCTTCTGCGTCAGGTTGTACATGTAGGTGGCGATCTGCACGGGCATCGGTTTGTCGAGGCCGAGCTGCTCGCGCAGTGCCGCCACGGATGCCGCGTCGGCCCGTTGTCCGAGCAGGACGCGCGCCGGATCACCCGGAGGACGGATGAAGAACGTCACCAGCACGACGCCGATGAGGACGAGGAATGAATAGAGGATCTTTCGCAGCAGATAGGTTGCCATCGGTTCACGCTCCCAGGGCGACGCCGTGCGGACCGGCAAGGTGGTCGATACTCACGCGTACCGCTTCGTTGACACTCGTGAGGCCAAGGAACTGCCGCGCAAGGACGGGGAATGACGGAGTATGGTCGGTAAGATAGAAGAGGACGTCCGGCGCCCTGCCCGTCGCTTCCTGCCGTTCGCCGAGCATGTCGGCGGCGGTGAGGGCCGTGCATTCGCCGCAGTCGATGAGTGCGACGCCGGGCAGCATCGATGCCAGCATCGGTCCGAGCAGGGGATAGTGCGTACATCCCAGGACCAGCGTATCGATATGATTGGCGATGAGCGGGCGGAGGTATTCCGCGGCGACGAGGCGCGTCGCCTGTGTGTCCAGCCATCCTTCTTCGACCAGTGGAACGAAGAGTGGGCACGGCTGGCTGTGTACCGTGATCGAACGAGGGCCGGCACTCCGGTCGATCGAGCGTGCATAGGAATTGCTCGCGATCGTGGCGCGGGTGCCGATGACGCCGATCTGGCCGTTATGAGTGCGGGTCACCGCTTCCATCGCCGCGGGTTCGATCACGCCGAGGACGGGTACGGGCATCTCCGCCTGCAGGATGTCGAGGGCGAGAGCCGATGCGGTATTGCATGCCACGACGATCATCTTCACGTCGTGCTGCATCAGGAAGGCCGAGCATTGCCGGCTGTAGTTCCGGATGGTCTCCGTGCTCTTGTTGCCGTAGGGCACGCGGGCAGTGTCGCCAAGGTAGACGAACCGTTCGTTGGGAAGGATACGGAACAGGTGCTTGAGTACGCTCAAGCCGCCGATTCCGGAGTCGAAAACGCCGATCGGGCGCTGGTCGTTCAGCATGACGGCAAATGTACGAAAGGGCAGGTGCCCTTCAGGTCTGTTATATTGAGTGTGTGAAACTCTCTCTTCGTGCCCGGCTGACCTTCATGTACAGTGCCCTCGTGGCACTGACGCTGGCAGCGTTCGCCGTGGTGGCGTATTTCACGGTGTCCAGTGAACTCAACGAGAACCTGGATGCATCGCTGTCGAGAGTGGCCGCCTCGCTCGAAACGGTGATACGGAAGGAACAGCAGGCCGCGAAGCGTCCGCTCATGCCGTTGCGTCGTGACAAGCGTACGAAGACGCCTGAACGTACCGACGACTTCGCCTTCCTGAACCGCGTGTCTGCACGCGACGTTGTTGGACCGGTCCTTCCACCCGAGAACGAGACGCAGCTCGACGACCCGGTATGGTCGGCCGTCTACGAACACATGCTTCTCAATTCGTCGAACTATCTGATCCAGGTGAACGACCGTCAGGGGGTGATCGTATGGAGGTCCGACAATCTCCAGACCGACAGCCTGCCGCTGTTCTCGACGTTCGAACAACATGGGGCCAAGGTCGTCGACGACCGTATCCATACGTATTATACGCTCGGTGGCATACGCTATCGTCTGGTGCTGTATCGAGGTGGTGCGGCCGAGGTCGCCGCCGCCTATCCCGCCGGTGAGGTGGATGCGACGCTGCGGCGTCTGTTCTCACTGATGCTCTACGGTATGCCGGTAGCCATGTTGCTGTCGTCGCTCGCAGGATGGTTCCTCGCCCAGCGTTCGTTGCGTCCGGTCGACGAGATCACGCTGTCGGCACGGAAGATCACGGCAAAGAATCTCGCCCAGCGTCTGCCGATGCCTCCCACGAACGACGAAATCGCGCGGTTGACGGAAACGCTGAACGAGATGATCGCGCGACTGGAGACATCCTTTACGCGCATCCGGCAGTTCACCTCCGATGCCTCTCATGAACTGAAGACGCCGCTCGCGATTCTCATGGGCGAGCTCGAGATCGCATTGAGACGCCCGATGACGGCCCATGAATACCGCGCGACGCTCGAAAGCTGTCTCGAGGAAGTGGAGCGTCTGACGAGTCTGGTGCAGGGGCTGCTCGACCTCTCCCGCGCCGATACCGGCCAGGTCATGGTCGACCGCAAGCCGCTGCGTCTGAGTGCGCTGGTCGAGGATATCTGTGACGACGTCATCATCCTGGCCGAGCAGAAGCGTATCGTTCTCGACCAGGACATCCAGCCTCACGTGATGGTGGACGGCGATCGAGTACGTCTCCATCAGGCCCTGCTCAACGTCATCGAGAATGCAGTGAAGTATACGCCGGACGAAGGCATGGTGCGTGTGCAGTTGCGGAAGAACGACTCCGATGCCGTCATCATCGTCGCCGACACCGGTATCGGTATTCCGGCAGGGGATACGGCCTTCATCTTCGACCGGTTCTATCGTGTGGACAAGGCGCGGAGCAAGAGCATCCAGGGTACGGGGCTCGGCCTCGCCATCGTGAAGTGGATCGTCGACGCACATGACGGCACCATCGACGTCCACAGCGAGGAGGGAAGAGGAACGACGTTCACCATCTCCCTTCCCCTGCATCGTGAGGAAGTGGCTTCGGCATAAGCTGTGTCGTGCGTAACTTTGCACCATGCTTGTACTTCCGCATTCCCTCTATGTTTGAATCGTTACCTGACGATTTCTCGTATCCCGCGCTCGAAGAAGAGATCCTTTCCTACTGGGATCATCATGACGTATTCAACGCTTCGTTGAAAGCGCGCGAAGGCAATCCTGTCTTCAGCTTTTTCGAGGGACCGCCGACCGTCAACGGCCGTCCTGGCATCCATCACGTGATGGCGCGCAGTATCAAGGATATCGCCTGTCGCTTCCAGTCCATGCGTGGTCACTACGTCCGCCGCCAGGCCGGATGGGATACGCACGGGCTTCCCGTCGAGCTCGCCGTCGAGAAGGAACTCGGTATCACCGAGAAGTCCCAGATCGAAGCGCTCGGCGTGGACAAGTTCAATGCCGCATGCAAGGACTTCGTCTATCGCAACATCGGGATGGACGATGGTTGGCGGACGCTCACGCGCCGTATGGGATACTGGCTGGACATGGATTCGGCCTACATCACCTGCACCAACGACTATATCGAATCGGTATGGTGGGCTCTGAAGCAGTTCTTCGAGAAGGGACTCATCTACAAGGGCTACAAGGTCGTTCCCCAGTCGCCGACGCTCGGAACTCCGCTGTCGTCCCACGAGCTCTCCCTGAACTATAAGGACGTGCGCGACCCGAACGTCTATCTCAAGCTGAAGATCGTGGCATCGCCCATCGACAGGATCATCGGTGCTTCCATCATGGTATGGACGACGACGCCGTGGACGCTCTTCGCCAATGTCGCTCTCGCGGTAGGGCCGGACATCCAGTACGTTCTCGTACGTAATACGCATACCGTCGGCAAGGATCAGGTGACCGAGAATCTCGTTCTTGCGGAGTCGCGCCTCGAGATCCTCGATGGTGAGGTCGAAGTGCTCGAACGCTTCACCGGTGCCGATCTCGTCGGTTCCTCCTACGAACAGATCTTCGACGACGTCGTTCTCGACGCCGCTGCGCATCCCAACGTCCTGCACATCCTTCCCGGTACCTTCGTCACGACGGAAGACGGTACGGGTGTGGTCCACATCGCTCCGGCCTTCGGTCAGGATGACTTCGAGCTGTCCAAGCAACATGGTCTGCCGGTTCCGCAGCCGGTGACGCCGAACGGCAAGTTCACGGATGAGGTGAAGGAATTCGCCGGACGTGCCGTGAAAACCTTCACGTATTCCGATCACACGGAAGAGGGAGCCGATCGCGATATCGTCAAGACGCTCAAGATGCGCGGCAAGATCTACAAGGCGGCGTTCGACTATCTCCATAGCTATCCGCACTGCTGGCGTACGGACAATCCCGTCATCTACTACGCCCGCGATTCCTGGTTCATCACGTCGCCTGCATACAAGGATCGCCTTGTCGCTCTCAACAGGGAGATCACCTGGCATCCCGAAGAGATCGGCACGGGACGTTTCGGCAACTGGCTGGAGGACGTAAAGGAGTGGTCGCTTTCGCGCGACCGGTACTGGGGTACTCCACTGCCCCTGTGGGTGAGCGAGGACGGTTCCGACATCATGGCCGTCGGCAGTATCGAAGAACTCGCGTCCGGTCTCTATGAAACCGACAGCGGCCAGAGAGTGGCCGTTGCCGATGCTGGTGTGGACATCGATCTCCATCGTCCCTTCGTTGACCGCGTCGTCTTCGAACGCAACGGTGTCACGTACCGTCGTGTCCGTGAAGTGATCGACGTATGGTTCGACAGCGGCTCGGTGCCGTTCGCACAGTTCCACTATCCCTTCGAGAACAAGGAACTCTTCGAGCAGTCGTTCCCTGCTGACTTCATCGCCGAAGGGATCGACCAGACGCGCGGATGGTTCTATACGTTGCACAACATCGCCACGGCTCTGTTCGACAAACCTGCCTACAAGCATGTCGCCGTGAACGATCTCATCCTCGACCGCAACGGACACAAGATGTCCAAGTCGCGAGGCAACACCGTCGATCCATTCGAACTCATCGACAAGTACGGCGTTGACGCCATCCGATGGTATCTCATGGTATCATCGCCTGCATGGAAGCCCAAGCTCTTCAACGAAGAAGACATCGCGAAGACCGTCATCGCGGACTTTTTCCGCTCGCTGACGAATACGTTCGAGTTCTTCGCCATGTATGCCAACATCGATGGCTATACTGGACGCGAGGCTCCCGTGCCAGTCGCAGAGCGGCCGGAGATCGACCGTTGGATACTCTCGAAGCTCAACACCGTCATCGCCGAGTATATGGCGGCGATGGAATCGTACGAGTTCACGAAGGCATGCAGGGTGTTGCAGGAGTACGTGATCGACGACGTATCGAACTGGTACGTGCGACGCAATCGCAGGCGCTTCTGGAAGGGTGACTACGATGACGACAAGAAGGCCGCGTATCAGACGTTGCATCATGTCCTGCTCAGCGTCGTTCACATGGTCGCACCGATCGCACCGTTTCTTGCCGAATGGATTTTTCTTCGCTTGCGTACCGACGAAGAACATTTGAGCATTCATTGTAGTATATTGCACGCGTCCGATGCATCATTGATTGATCACGATCTTGAGCATCGGATGTGGCAAGCACAACACATCGTTTCGCTTGCCCGTTCTTTGAGGGAAAAGGCGAAGATCAAGACGCGTCAACCACTGCGTCGTATTCTTCTTCCGGTAGATAGTCCGGCAGTACGTCGGCAACTGCAAACGGTGGAAGACATCATTCTCGAAGAGATCAACGTGAAGGGCATCGAATACGTATCCGACGATACCAACATCGTCAGACGTTCGACAAAGCCGAACTTCAAGATCATCGGAAAGAAGTACGGTGCGAACACGCAGGGGGTGGCGCAAGCGATCAAGTCTCTCGGCAGCGAACAAGTGCGCCGTTTGGAACAATCTTCGGTTCTGGCCGTTACGATCGGTGATCAAACGGTACAGATCGATTTCGAAGATGTGGAGATCGTCAGCGAGGACATCGAGGGTTGGCTGGTAGCGTCCGATCAGGGAATCACGGTTGCCCTGGATACGGAACTGGATGGAGCTCTTCTACAGGAAGGCCTCGCGCGCGAGTTCGTGAGCAAGGTTCAGAAACTCCGCAAGGACTCGGGGTTCGATGTAACGGATCGTATCACCATCGTATATGCTACGGACGATACGACATCGGATGCCCTGCAGACCATGCGCACGTACATTGCAACAGAAACGCTCGCTGATATCATTGACAGGGGGGACGGTCCATACGAGACCGATCTCGAGATCAATGGCTATCAAGTTGGCGTGCGCGTCCAACGCGTGTGAAGGTGGTACGCCAGGGTGGCGTACTAGATTTCATGTTCTACTTTTTGGAGGTACGTTCCATGGCAGCAGCAAAGAAGGCAGCAGCCAAGAAGTCCGCAGCCAAGAAGGCGGCCAAGAAGACGGTAGCGAAGAAGGCTACCGCCAAGAAGGCAGCCAAGAAGGTTACGGCAAAGAAGGCTACGGCGAAGAAGGCAGCCAAGAAGCCGGCAGTGAAGAAGGCGGCGAAGAAGGCAGCCAGGAAGCCGGCAGCGAAGAAGGCAGCAGCCAAGAAATCCGCTGCAAAAAAAAAAGCCAAGTAAGGGTTCGCTCTAACTCGGCTTCGAGCCCGAACAGGACTTCCAAAAAGACTTCGCCGAAGGCACAGGCTAAACCCTCTGTCGAACCGTCGAAAAACAGTACGGCTAAGAGTAATTCAGCTAAGTCCAAGTCAGCATCAAGTAGGAACGTGGCGACGAAGAAGTCTACCAAGAAGTCTTCCGGGACAGTCCCAGCTGCTCCGGTGGTCGAAAAGGCCGCCGGAGCAGCTTCTGTTAAAGAAGCTCCAGCACCCAAGGTAACGCTGAAAACAGCGGCCAAACCTCAACTGCCGATCGCTCCCAAGCCGGGCGTACGCTATTCGGATAAGGACCTTACGTCTTTCCGTACGGTCATCGAAAAGTCCAAGGAAGATGCGATGGAAGAACTTCGCATGCTCCGTGAACGGCTCGAGGATCTTACCAATAGCGAGTCCGCCGAGGAAAGTGCCATCTATTCGATGCACATGGCCGAACAAGGTTCGGAAGCCATCGAAAAAGAGAAGACGTACGCGCAGATCCAGCGCATCCAGGATTATATCCGCAAGCTGGACGAAGCCATGCAGCGCATCCAGGACAAGTCCTACGGTATCTGCCGTATGTGCGGTATCCTGATCGCCAAGGAACGTCTGATGGCCGTGCCGATCACGACGCTTTCCGCATCGTACAAGATCCATCAGCGCTGCCCTGAGGATGGCGTGGACCGTATCGTTGCGAAGAATGCAGACGCGCTGAAATGATGTCGGGGAATGACCGCAGCGGTCTCGCTCCTTACAAGTACTTCATTCTCGCCCTGTCCCTCGTTCTCGTCGACCAGGCAACGAAGCTGGCCGTGAAGGGATTCTCCCTGTTCGGTATCAGGCATGAAGGGATGTACCTGGGAGAGAGCCATCCTCTCATCGGTGATGCGATACGCCTTACCTACGTCGAGAATCCGGGCATGGCCTTCGGCATCAGCTTCGGTGCGGGGAAGATCGTGCTCACTCTCGTGACGATCGTCATCGCTTCCGTCCTCGTATGGTACCTATGGAAACTGCGCCCCTTCCATCGCGGCGTACAGTTCGCCGTATCACTGGTTCTGGCGGGCGCCGTGGGAAACCTGATCGACCGGATGTTCTATGGCGTGTTCTATGGCGAGGAAGCCTTGTTCTACGGCAAGGTCGTCGACTTCGTCCAGGTCGACATTCCCGACCTCAACTGGCTCGGTGAACTGTATACGCACTTTCCCGTCTTCAACGTCGCCGATTCATGCGTGAGCGTCGGTATCGTTCTTCTGATCCTGCTCAGCAGACATATGCCTACCGGCGCGCAGTTGCGCTCCGGATCGCTCCAATCGACGGACGAGAACCATGACGTCAGCCCAGAATCCTGATCATCCCGAACGTATAGAACATATCTATCAGTTCGTGATTCCGGCCAAGCAGCGTCCGGAACGGCTCGACGCATTCATCACGCATTCCATCATCCATGCCACGCGGTCGCGTGTGCAGAAGGCCATCGAACGTGGCTCGGTCACAGTGAACGATGCACCATCGCGCTCGAACTACAAGGTCAAGCCGGGTGACGTCATCCGTGTGACCGTGATGAAGCCACCACCACTGCAACTGATTCCGCAGGATCTTCCCGTCGATGTCGTCTATGACGATCCCTACCTGATGGTCCTCGTCAAACCGGCGGGTATGTCGACGCATCCCGGATTCGGGAACAGGTCGGGTACACTCGTCAACGCCATGCTGTTCAAGATGGGAGTGAAGGAGCCGATCGACGTCCTGGGTAGACGCGAATCGTGGGGAGACGACGAGGAAGAGGAGGCGGATGCATCCGACAAGAACGAGTCGGCCGATGCGGAGGTGGAGGACGATGAACTTTCCTTCGACGAATCGCAGCTCTTCAGCTCATCCGAAGTACGTCCCGGAATCGTGCATCGGCTCGACAAGGACACGTCCGGCCTCATCGTCGTGGGCAAGACCTATCAGGCTACGCTGGCTCTCGCGAATCAGTTCCGCGACCGTACCGTTCGCCGTGAATATCACGCCCTTGTGTGGGGAGTCGTGAAGGAGGACAGGGGACTCATCGAAACGGAGATCGGCCGGAATCCGCGTAACAGGAAGACCTATTCCGTCGTCGACCGCGGAGGCAAGTACGCCGCCACGGAGTACACGGTGCTCGAGCGCTATTCCTGCGCGACGCTGGTGAAGTGCAAGCTTCGCACAGGACGTACGCATCAGATCCGCGTCCATATGTCGAGCCTGAAGCATCCCATCGTCGGCGATGCGGACTACGGTGGACGCGAGTCGGCACTCAATGGCGTACACCATCTCTACAAGCGTACGGCTCAACGTATTCTCGCCTGCATGTCGCGTCAGGCCTTGCATGCACGCACGCTCGGCTTCACGCATCCCATCACGCGGGAGCCGCTCGACTTCGAGGCCGAACCGCCGGAGGATATGCGTACGGCGATCGACATATGCCGTCAGGACGCGCAGTCCTGATCGTTCGCTCCTGATCACTTGGGCAGGGGAATCCCGCCCATCCGCCCCCTGATGAAACTCGTCCGCT
Organism: Candidatus Kapaibacterium thiocyanatum; assembly: GCA_001899175.1. Classification (NCBI taxonomy): domain Bacteria; kingdom Pseudomonadati; phylum Bacteroidota; class Eximiradiia; order Eximiradiales; family Kapaibacteriaceae (SeqCode); genus Kapaibacterium (SeqCode); species Kapaibacterium thiocyanatum (SeqCode). Next base: position 894,035 of record MKVH01000024.1, read on the forward strand.
TCTTCGTATAACTGCTCGGTGTATCCGCGTGGAAGCGTCGTGGATTCGGAACGACGGCCGCCATACGCGCCGCCTGATCGGCCGTGAGCGCCGATGCACGGACGCCGAAATAGGTCCGTGCACCCGCTTCTGCGCCATAGATGCCATCTCCCCACTCGATCATGTTCACGTAGACTTCGAGAATGCGTTTCTTCCCCCACAGCGCCTCGGTGAGGTAGGTGAAGTAAACTTCGGCCGCCTTCCTGATCATGTTCCGGTAGGGCAGGAGGAAGACGTTCTTCGACGTCTGCATCGTGATGGTCGATGCACCCAGCGGCGGCTTGCCACGTTTGATCCGTCCCGGATTCGCCTTCTGTGCACGATCGACGGCTTTCCAGTCGATACCACCATGACGCAGGAATCCCGCATCCTCCCCGGCCTGAACGGCACGAAGCAGCGACGGCGCGATGTCGTCGTACGATACCCACCGATGGACGATCGTCATCCTGTCTCCCCTGAACGGAGCTTCCACCAGACGCTTCGCCATCAGCGGTGTGATGGCGGGCGGAACGAAGCGGAACAGGACCACGACGAGAACCGATCCCACCAGCCCTGCGACCAGCGTTCGCCATATCCAGACGAGAATATTTTTAATCATCTTGTGTGATTTTCTTAAAAGATTTAAGTTCGCGACGTAAAAACTTTACGAGCATAAAATGTCTCTTCGAGATCGCGACCGTCTGATCCTCACTCTTCTGCAGGAGAATGCCCGTCTCAGCCTCAGCGATATCGCCGAGCGGATCGGGACGTCGGTGCCGACCGTGAGCGATCACGTGCGCAAACTCGAAGAGCAGGGAGTCATCCGCGAGTATACGGCCCTTCTCGATCCCGTGGAATGCGGGCTCGACGTGGCGGCATTCATCTTCGTCGACATCGACTCCAGCGCCAACTACGACTCCTTCCGGCGCCAGTGCCGTCAACGCAAGGACATCCAGGAATGCCATGCCATCACGGGCACGGCATCGCACCTCATCAAGGTGCGCGTCAAAAATACGTCGGCTTTGGAGCAGTTGTTGTCCACCATCCAGCAATGGAGGGGAGTAACCCGCACGCAGACGAACGTGGTGCTGAGCACCCATAAGGAGACGCTGTCGATCACACCTGTCGAATGATGCCGCAGTCAATTCCGCAACCAACATCCAACACCAACAGAACATCAACGATGCCACATTACGATATCCTTGCCGCAGCCCGCAACTGGAGAATGGACGGGAAGACGGCGCCGAATCCCAGCTCCGTCGTCAACGACGTATTCGCCTCGGACGTGCTGACGATGGAGGAGCTGCGTCAGAGGTTGAGCAAGACGGCATGGCGTTCCCTTCAATCGACGATGGAACGCGGTGACGCCATCGATCCAGCCATCGCCGACACCGTCGCTCTGGCCATGAAGACATGGGCGATGGAAAAGGGTGCGTCGCACTATACGCACTGGTTCCAGCCCCTGACGGGCTCGACGGCCGAGAAGCACGAGAGCTTCCTCGTACCTGCCGGCGACGGTTCGGCGATCTCGCAGTTCTCGGGCAAGGAGCTCATCGTGGGTGAGCCCGATGCATCCTCGTTTCCGAGCGGTGGTCTGCGCGCCACGTTCGAAGCACGCGGATACACGGCATGGGATCCGACGTCTCCTGCCTTCATCATCCGCCACAGCAACGGTGCCACGCTGTGCATTCCTACGGCCTTCGCCTCGTGGACGGGAGAAGCTCTCGACCTCAAGACGCCGCTGCTGCGTTCGATGCAGTCGCTCAACAACAGCGCGAAGCGCGCACTCTCCCTCTTCGGTGTGACCGACGTATCGGCAGTCGGCAGTACCTGCGGTGTCGAACAGGAATACTTCCTGATCGACGAGGAGTTCTACTATCGTCGTCCGGATCTCGTGATGTGCGGTCGTACGCTCTTCGGCGCGAAGCCCCCGCGAGGTCAGGAACTGGAGGATCATTACTTCGGCTCGATTCCGGATCGCATCCTCTCCTTCATGGCCGACTCCGAGCATCAGTTGTATGCTCTCGGCATTCCGATCAAGACGCGTCACAACGAGGTGGCACCCGGTCAGTTCGAAGTGGCGCCGATCTTCGAACAGAGCAACGTGGCCGCCGACCATCAGCAGCTCGTGATGCAGGTGCTGCGCACTACGGCACGCCGTTACGGCCTGGTCTGTCTGCTGCATGAAAAGCCCTTCGCCGGTGTCAACGGATCGGGCAAACACCTGAACTGGTCGATGTCGACGGATACGGGAATGAATCTGCTCGAGCCCGGAGACACACCGCACGACAACATGCAGTTCCTGTTCTTCTGTGCTGCCGTGATCCGTGCCGTGGACATCCATCAGGACCTCCTGCGTATCTCCGTGGCCTCGGCACAGAACGACCATCGCCTCGGTGCCAATGAGGCTCCGCCCGCTATCGTGTCCATCTTCCTCGGGGACGAGTTGACGGAGATCTACGACCGTCTGCTGTCGGGCAAGGGTGGTGCAACGAAGCGCTCGGGCCTGCTGGGCCTGGGTACCCCGGTCCTGCCGCCACTGCCGCGTCATGCTGGCGACCGCAATCGCACGTCACCGTTCGCATTCACCGGCAACAAATTCGAGTTCAGGGCCGTGGGAAGCAGCCAGAGCGTGTCCTTCCCGACGACGGTGCTGAATACGATCGCCGCCGAATCGATCGAAGCCATGACGCTCATGATCGAAGCACGCATGAAGAAGAAGCAGACGTTCGAAGCGGCATTGATCGATGTCCTCAAGGAAGTCTACGGTGCGCACCGCCGCGTGATCTTCAATGGCGATGGATATGCGCAGAAGTGGCACAAGGAAGCCGAGAAACGCGGGCTGCTGAACCTTCCGACGGCGATGGACGCGATTCCGCTGCTGACCCAGAAGAAGAACGTCGCGCTGTTCGAGGCGTGGGGCGTACTATCGAAGCGTGAGCTCGAAGCACGTGAGGAAATCATGTTCGACCAGTACTTCAAGGGCGTGAACATCGAAGGGGAGACGACGGAGTGGATCGCACAGACGCAGCTGCTTCCTGGAGCACTGGCCTATCTGCGGGACGTGGCATCGATCGCCGTCACCGCATCGTCGGCCGTCGACCGCACCGTCTCCCGTGTCCGCGAACACGTGGACCAGTTGTCCGACGCACTGGAGCATCTGCGTACGCAGAACATGGATCTCGGCGGCGAAGAAGTGCATCAGAAGGCCCATCATATGCAGGTCAACGTCCTGCCTGCGATGGCAGCGGTACGCAAGGCGGCCGATGCGCTGGAGCGTGTCGTAGCGGTCCATCAGTGGCCGTTACCCGGATATCGCGAAATGCTCTTCGTGAAGTGATCCTGTCCGAACGAACATCGAGGGCTCCCTGTCGGGGGCCCTTTCCGTTCTATCTATACGTATTGTCCTTCGATGGATACGCAGGGGTGGAGGTCTTCGTCTCCGACGGCGGCGAAACGATGCGTGGGCGTTGATGACCGCTTCGTGTGATTGGATGTCGATGCATCCGCCCGGGCGAAGGGTGTCCAGAATGGCGCGGAATCCGGATATGTACCATGTTGTCGAGCCGTCCATCAACGTCGCGATGTCGAACTCGTCAACGTGATGCGGACCGGCTGTCATCATGCTATGCACGTGATCCTGTCCAGCCGAACGACTTGTGATTCCCGAGCTTCGTCGACAATGGTGGACACGTGAACATGTATCATCGTGTATTGTCGTATCGGTGCTCATCGTACGATCAATAACATCCGATGGATGTTGTTGCTTCCACGATCGATCGTGACGGCATAGATTCCGTGTGCAGTCGTACGATGAACGATGAGTGCCGGATTCCCGCCATCGTCGATGGAAAAGCAGTAGGGAACATCGCTGCCGTCAAGGGTCGTTGCATGGAGCACGGGATCGCTTCCGAGTGGACGGCCGATCGCAACGCGGCTTCCGGGCGAGGCATGGACCATCGATGTCGGCGGCGACGAGGTTCCATCGTCATCGACGGAAGACGTATGAGACGGGACGTAGGTCATACGGAAGAAGTCGGGGCCTATCGTGCCGAAGATCACGTTCTCGCGATGCCGATGGAGGTTGCGGACAGCAGCCTCGGGAAGGCCGAATGCGTCGACTTTCTGCACCTTCCAGTCGCCCTGCTCCACGAAGTACAACTTGTTCGCACTGCCGCCGACTACCTGAAGGCCTCCGCCGATACGGACGGCATCGCGGACACCCCACGGAGGTGCGACGTTCGCCTTGATCAATCGCTTCCACGTAAGGCCGGCATCCTCGCTTTCCCATACTTCGTCGTAGGTGCGGAAATCGGAGAGATCATCAGGATGCAGATAATTGAGGCAGAAGGCCCATAGCCTGGAGCCTCCCATTCTCTTCATCGTAAGCGCACGCGGAGGAAGCGTGGTCATGTTCCATGTCGTACCGCCATCCCGGGTGACATATGACCATGTCGTATCCTGATAACCCCGGAAGATGGTCCACGTGTCGAGGCCGGTCATGGCAATATCTATCACGGAGCTGGCGGAGTTGACGTAGACCCCGGTGATCCGTACCGAATCCCACGTATTGCCGCCGTCCGACGTCCTCAGTGCATCGACGCCGCGGTAGCCCCATCGCAGGATGCCGTTCATCGGGTCGATGAAGTCGACGGCATTGATGTTGGCGATGGTGTCCAATCGCTGTTCATGCCAGGTCCGTCCTGCATCACGACTGATGATGACGCGTCCCCGGTTCATGACGTAGCATACGAAGCCGTCGGGAACACTCGCCCCGTCCTTCGGGACGTCGTCGTATCCCTGATAACCCGGATCGTAGGCCACGTTCCATGTGGAACCGAAGTCCGTCGACCGGAGGATGACGGGATGGCCCGGACCTGTGGAACATGCCGTAAGGATCGAATCATCATCACTTGCGGAACGCAGGAAGCCGAAGGTGTGATATCGGTCCTTCGTACCATCCACGAGAGGTGGCAGTACGCGCTGTACCACAGGGAACCAGTCCACTTCCTCCGGGTGATCGAGACTGTCCTGCTGCGGGAGGACCGGGGATGCATGGAGTGTCGCGCACAGAACCAGCGTAGCGATGATCATACTGGAACAACCTGGCACTACTGTAACATCATGGCGGAGCCCAAGGGGGCCCCGCCATGTCGACGATGCTTTGTCGTATTCTGGATCCATTGCACTTCTGGATCTATTTCACGGGAGAAACGACCTCACGATAGACACGTTCACCGATCTTGACGGTGACAGCGAGTACCGTATTCGGGAACGACGAGACACTACCTCTGACTTCGAACTTTCGTCCCTGACTCAGTGTAACATTGTCATGATACAGAATATTGCCGAGAATATCAGTTACCATGATGGTTCCCGTACCGGTGGTTTCGCCGGGTAGGGTAATGGCAAGCCCCGAAGCGTCGAGACGCGATATCGTGAAGCCCCCGGGCGCGGTAGCTTCCTTCGATATCTTCTTCCGGTCTGCCGTTCGTGGCTGCCAGTTCTTGCCGTTGTCGGTAGACACCCACTGAGAGCCGTCATTCATGTCGATCACCCACGGACGTTCACCGGGCTTCTGCGATGGTGTCTGCGCATGGGCCGTCATCATACACATGCAAAGCGTGCATGCTGCGATCACGAACAGTTTCATGAGATTGTTCCTTTCAGTTGTTTATTCGTTGCAGACCTTCATGCATCCGGAAGGACACGGCGTAGGATCGGTGGACGACGAGAGCCGTCTGATCTGATACTCACCGTCGATGATGCACATCTCGTAGAGGAAGAGGCAGCAGGTATTGACTTCGCAGATGGTGACGCGCCAGTCGGGAACGGGGCCGGCAACGAGGTGCCATTTCCAGCATGACGACGACGTCACGCGCCAGTTCGGGCGGCATTGTCCTTCCGCCGTCGGGATGCAGTCCAGTAGCCCCTTCGTAAGGGAAACATCGTAGATGATCTGCTTGGCAGCCATCTCGAAGACCTGGGACGGAGTCAGCGTCATACATGGTGGATTGGTATTGCAGTAGACGGAGATCGGCTGGACATCGCACCAGATGCCGCAAGCCTTCCGATAGCAGTAGTATGCGGTCCAGCTACAGCCATACATCGTCCATGTCACATTCTCGTAGCAGATGAAGTTGTCGCTCAGGCAGTCGGGCTTGCACACCTGCGTCGTTTCCGCCTGATTACGCCCTTTGTCGGGGCCCTGTGCCCAACTGCTTGCCGCAGCAAGACAGAATACCAGTGAACAGATAAGTAGACGTACCATGAGACCCTCCTCGAAGGAATGAATATGGAATATGTGGCCGCTCCGTGCGGCCTGGAGATATATCTATCGAATGGATGGACGGCTATGGGCGTATCATCTATGGAAAAGCTATGGATCGCGCCGTCCTTCGAAGGCCACGCATCATGCACTACGTCGAACTATCGGATATCGTATTCCGTGCGTATCTGACCGTCCGAGGTTCCTACCGAACTCCATCAACAACAGCGAACGCGGGAAAAGGTTTCATCGTATATGATAGGAAGTGTGATGTTCATCGGGACGATCGATATGGGACTTTCACCATGTCGATCGTGGACGGCGGGTACTCCGGCTGAAGAGGCCGAAAGGTAGCCATGGGTGGATCGCATCGGGGTGGGTGAAACGAATCGGGCCCGATCGGTGGATACGTCGGGCCCGGGATGGATTTCGTCTGTCGTGATGGTTACTTCGTCGTCTTCCTGGCGGCTTTCTTCGCAGCCGTCTTTTTCGCGGCCTTCTTCGCAGGTGTCTTCTTCGCTGCGGTTTTCTTCGCGACAGGGGCCTGTTCGGCCGTCTTCTTCGCCGCTGCCTTCTTCGGAGCCGGGGCCTGCTGGGCTGCGAGCTGCAGACATTCCTCGAGCGTCAGCGTGGCTGCATCCGTACCCTTCGGGATTCGCACGTTCTGCTTGCCCACGACGATATATGGTCCCCAGCGACCCTTGAGGATCTTCACCGTCGGATCTTCCGGAAACTCCTTGATGGTCCGCTCGGCCAGGGCGATACGCCGTGCTTCGATGATCTCGATGGCCCGCGTCTGCGTGACCGTGTGCGGGTCCTCGCCCTTCGGAATGGAATAGAAGGCGCCGTTGTGTTCGATGTAAGGACCGAAGCGACCGACCTTGACTTCCATCACGCTGCCTTCGAAATCGCCGACGGGCAGGGGGAACTTGAAGAGTTCGAGCGCCTCCTCGAGCGAGATGGTGTTGATGGACAACGTTCCCGGCAGGCCCTTCTGCCTCTTGTCGGGATCGTCGGCATCGCCGATCTGGGCCAGCGGACCGTAGCGTCCGAGGCGGACGTAGACGTTCTTGCCCGATTTGGGATCGATACCGATGTGACGTTCACCGCTCTGCCGTTCGGCCGTGGCACTGGTGCGCTTGACCTCTTCCTCGAACGGTACGTAGAAGTCGCGGATCATATCGTTCCATCTGATATGACCCTGGGCGATCTCGTCGAATTGCTTCTCCACGTTGGCCGTGAAGTTGTAGTCCATGATGTCGTCGAAGTGCTTGGTAAGGAAGTCCGTCACCACGCCGCCGATATCGGTGGGGAAGAGCTTGGACTTCTCCGCGCCGGTGTTCTCGAGGTCGACGCGGCGCGTGATCTCGTCCTTGGCCAGCGTCAGCACGCGTACTTCGCGCTGGCGGCCGTCGCGGTCCTCCTTCACGACGTACTGCCGTGCCTGGATGGTGGAGATGGTGGGGGCATAGGTGGACGGCCGGCCGATACCGAGCTCTTCAAGCTTCTTCACGAGGCTCGCTTCCGTGTACCGTGCCGGAGGCCGTGCATAGCGTTCCTGCGCCTGCAGGGTCCTCAGACCGAGCATGTCGCCCACCGTCAGTGGAGGCAGCATCTTCGAATTCTCCTCGTCCTGTTCTTCGTCGGTCGATTCCAGGTAGACCTTCAGGAAACCGTCGAAGACCAGCACTTCGCCCGTCGCCGTCAGCGTTTCGGGCATCGTGGAGATGCTGATCGTGGCGATGGTGCGCTCGATACGGGCGTCGGCCATCTGGGAAGCGATGGCCCGCTTGTAGATGAGGTCGTACAGCTTCTTGTGCGGATCGGATTCACCGGCCGTCCTGCGTGAGAAGTCCGTAGGCCGGATGGCCTCGTGCGCTTCCTGGGCGCTGGCGACCTTCGTGGTGAAGTTCTTCGGATTGCTGTAGTCGGCACCGAAGGAGGACCGTACCTCGTCGCGTGCCGCTCCGATGGCCAGCTCGGAGAGATTCACCGAGTCCGTACGCATGTAGGTGATATGGCCGCCTTCGTAGAGATCCTGGGCCAGCTTCATCGTGCGGGACAGCGAGTATCCGAGCTTGCGGCTCGCTTCCTGCTGGAGCGTCGACGTGGTGAAGGGAGCCGAAGGGCTCTTCTTCGCCGGCTTGGTCTCGAGGTTCGCGATCGAATAGACGGCGCCCTTGCAGCGTTCCAGGAAGGCCCGTGCCTCCTCTTCGGTATCGAAGCGCTTCGGCAGTTCGGCCGTCAGCGTCTTGCCGTTGACGTCGAATTCGGCCGTGATCTTGAACTGGCTGGTGGACGTGAAGTTCTGGATCTCGCGTTCCCGTTCCACGACGAGGCGTACGGCGACGGACTGGACGCGGCCGGCAGAGAGATTCTTCTGGATCTTCCTCCACAGCACCGGCGAGAGGCCGTAGCCAACCAGCCGGTCCAGAACGCGGCGTGCCTGCTGGGCGTCCACCAGGTTGCGGTCCACGTTCCGGGGATGCTCGATGGCCTTGAGGATGGCGGGCTTGGTGATTTCATGGAAGACGATGCGGCGAGTCTTCGGGGCAGGGAGTTCCAGGGCTTCCGTGAGGTGCCAGGCGATGGCCTCGCCCTCACGGTCTTCGTCGCTCGCCAGCCAGACTGTTTCGGCCTGCTTCGCCATCTTCTTGAGGTCGGCGACGATTTTCTTCTTGTCCTCCGATATCTCGTATACGGGTTCGAAGTCGTGTTCGATGTCGATGGCCTTGTCGTTGCCCGGCAAGTCGCGGATGTGGCCCATGCAGGAAGTCACGGTGAAATCGTCCCCGAGATACTTCTGTATGGTCTTCGCCTTGGAGGGCGACTCGACGATCACAAGATTTTTCATACGTGTTGGTGTTGTGCGGCAGTCGGTATCGGAAACGGTGGTGCTCCGTGCACCGACTCCGGTAGGGAGTCATACGTCCAACGTGACATGGTTGTGCCACGCGCGCGAAATAAAATCACGAAAAAAGTCGGGAATGCAAGACTTCATTCGCCCTTGTTGTACTCACAGTTCACCGGATCCTTGCAGACGGCGAAGATCTGGAGCGAGTGGCTGAGGGGCCTGAAGCCGAGTTCTTCGCTCACGCGCTGGCGGATCTCGTCGATGGTTTTCTCCCGGAACTCCGTGATGCGGCCGCATTCGATGCAGATCAGGTGGTCGTGGTCCGGCATGCGGGAAGAAAGCTCGTAGTGCGCGCTGTCGCCCTGGAACCTGTGCTTCATCAGGATGTTGCACTTGGTGAGGAGGTCCAGGGTGGAATAGATGGTGGCCCGCGAGATGCGGTCGCCGTGCGTATTCATGTATACGTAGAGCTCGTCGGCGCTGAAATGCCGGTCGAGTTCGGCGATCCGGTCGAGGACTTTATAGCGCTCCTGCGTGTTGCGGTACTTCTTCCGTTTCAGGAAGTCCGCGAACTGCTGCTTGAGCGTATCGAGGTCGGTGTGTTGTGCCATGGGACACAAATATAGTCGACGCCCGGCGAGAGGGCGTAAACCCCTGACATTTCATTAATTTCGCGCCTCAATTTCTCACCACACCCTTCGAGGTAACGGAGTCGTACATGCGCAAGTGGCGTGCCGAAGATTCCATGGAACTCTATAACGTATCCGGCTGGGGCATAGGATACTTCAGCATCAATGCACGGGGCAACGTCGTGGTCATGCCACGCAAGGCCAAGGGGTCCCAGATCGATCTGAAGGAGCTCGTCGACGAGCTGGCCCTGCGGGATGTGAGCGTTCCTGTCCTGTTGCGTTTCCCCGATATTCTCGACGACCGGATCGAGAAGATCTCCGGTTGCTTCCAGAAAGCCGCCGTCGAATACAACTACAGCGGCAACTACTATAGCGTCTATCCCATCAAGGTGAACCAGCAGCGGCCCGTCGTCGAGGAGCTGGTCCGTCACGGGAAGAAGTTCAATATCGGCCTCGAAGCAGGTTCCAAGCCGGAACTCCATGCCGTGCTGGCCATCATGGACAACCCCGAAGCCCTGATCATCTGCAATGGCTACAAGGACGAGGAATTCATCGAGCTGGCGCTGCTGGCCCAGAAGATGGGCAAGCGCATCTTCATCGTGGTGGAGAAGCTGAACGAGCTGCGGCTGATCAAGTCCGTGGCCGAACGGGTGAAGGTGCGGCCGAACATCGGTATCCGCATCAAGCTGGCGGCGTCGGGTTCCGGCAAGTGGGAGGAATCCGGCGGAGACCATTCGAAGTTCGGGCTGAACGCCTCCGAACTGCTCGAAGCCGTGGACTATGCCCGCGAGAACTCACTGCTGGACTGCGTGAAACTGATCCACTTCCACCTCGGCAGCCAGATCACCAACATCCGCAAGATCAAGGCCGGATTACGGGAAGTGTCCCAGTTCTACGTCCATATGATGCAGCTCGGCGCCAACGTCCAGTTCGTGGACATCGGCGGGGGACTCGGTGTGGACTATGACGGTTCGCGCTCCTCCGTGTCGTCCAGCATCAACTATTCGATCCAGGAATACGCCAACGATGCCATCGCCACGATGCAGGACGCCGCGACGAAGCACAACCTCCCGCATCCGAACATCATCACGGAGTCGGGCCGTGCCCTGACGGCGCACCACAGCGTCCTGATCTTCAACGTCCTCGAAACGACGAGCGTCCCGCGCTGGACGTCGAAGGACAGGGTGACGAAGAAGGACCACGACATCGTCCGAGAAATGCATACCATCATGCAATCCCTCAACAGCCGCACGATGCTGGAAGCCTGGCACGATGCGCAGCAGTTGCGGGAAGAGGCACTGGACCGGTTCTCGCTCGGACTCCTCGATCTCAAGTCCCGCGCCCTTACCGAAAAGCTGTACTGGTCGATGGCCCTGAAGATCAACGACATGTCGGCCGAGCTGAAGCAGGTGCCCGACGAGCTGCGTGCGTTGCCGAAGCTGCTCGCCGACAAGTACTTCTGTAACTTCTCGCTCTTCCAGTCGCTGCCGGACTCCTGGGCCATCGATCAACTGTTCCCGATCATGCCCATCCATCGCCTCGTCGAGAAGCCGACACGGAACGCGACACTGCAGGACATCACCTGCGATTCGGACGGGAAGATCGATCACTTCATCGGTGTCCGCGACTTCTCCCATTCGCTCCCGCTGCACGAACTGCGGGAAGACGAGCCGTACTACATGGCCGTCTTCCTGGTGGGCGCCTATCAGGAAATCCTGGGTGACCTCCACAATCTCTTCGGTGACACGAATGCCGTCCACATCGTCTGTACGGACAAGGGACACGAAGTCCAGCAGGTCATCGACGGCGAATCCGTGGCCGACGTTCTCGACTACGTACAATTCAACGGCAAGAAACTCGTGCGCACGATGGAAGCGTGGGTGACGTCCTCGATCAAGGAGAAGCGGATCACCATGCAGGAAGGCAAGGAATTCCTCGCCATCTATCGTTCAGGCCTCTACGGATACACCTACCTTGAAGAATAATCGACTCGTTGGCGTTCTGGCCGTCCTGTTCATGTGGACAGGTGTGCTTTCATCCCAGGTTCTGCCCCTGTCCATGCGCGAGGACTTCGACGACAATCGCCGTGGGTGGGACGTGGGAACGAGGGATGGTGTGGGCGCCGAGGTGTCCGATGGCCGCTACAAGGTGGTCAAGAACAGTCCACGAGGAGAATGGTTCTTTCTCGTGGACGAATACATCAACTACGACCGTGACTTCGATATCTCGACGTCGTTCCGTGTGACGGGCGGCAGCCGGGATCATTCGGTGGGCATCGTATGGGGCGCGGTGAACGCCGAGAACGCCAACATCTTCTCGGTGTCCTCGGCAGGGAACTTCAAGGCCTGGCACGTCTACGGCCAGGCCATCGCCGATCTTTATCCGTGGAGCATGAGCGGCGAGATCAAGACCGACGGCAGCACGAACGTCATGGAAGTCCGCAAGAGGGGATCGTGGATATCCCTCGTCGTTAACGGCTCCATCGTCGCCACCATCGAACCGCCGATGCCGTTCGGCGGAAAGATCGGTTTCTCGCTGGGCCGCAGGATCGCCGCCGAGATCGACTACCTCGAAGTCCGGCAGGACAGTACGAGCATCAACCTCGCACCCGATCATCCCGTCAACGTCGTCAAGGAAAGCCTCGGCACGCAGATCAACAGTCAGGGCGCGGATCTCTCGCCCGTCATCTCCGTCGATGGGAAGCGTCTGTGGTTCGGACGCTATCCGCATCCCCAGAACATCGGCAATCCGGATGGCGAGGACGTGTGGTACAGCGACAGGAAGAAGGACGGATCGTGGGGTCCGGCAATCAATCCGGGTCCACCGCTGAACAACGAGGGCGCCAACTTCATCATCAGCATCTCGCCCGACGGCAACACGGCCCTCGTCGGCAATACCTACTATCCCGACGGCCGGCCGAAGGGAACGGGCATCTCGATGGCCACCCGGACGGACAGTGGATGGACCGTGCCGGTGCCGGTGGAGATCGACAACTACTACAACCGCGACCGCTACGTCGAGATGTCGCTCGACCCGAGCGGACGTGTCCTCGTCATGGCTGTCTCGCGGCGTGATGCGAACGGCCGCCGCGATCTCTACGTGAGCTTCCGCAAGGACAACGGCGGGTTCGGCGAACCGGTCAACATGGGGCCTGTCATCAACTCGTGGGGCAACGAGAATTCGCCGTTCATCGCCGCCGACGGCATGACGCTCTACTTCTCGACGGATGGCTTCAAGGGCTATGGCGGCTCGGACATCTTCATGTCCCGCCGTCTGGACGATACATGGCGCTCATGGTCGATTCCGATGAATCTCGGTCCCGCCATCAATTCGAAGGAATGGGATGCCTACTACACCGTGCCAGCCAAGGGCGACTTCGCCTACCTGTGCGGCGTCGATCCGGTAACGAAGAGCGCGGACATCTTCCGTGTCAAGCTGACGGAGGGCGTACGCCCACGGCCCGTGGTACTCGTTACCGGCCGCGTGCTGGATGCCGTGACGAAGAAGCCGATCACCACGCAGGTGGTCTACGAAAGCCTTACCAAGCGCAGAACGACGGGCGACGCACGATCTTCACCAACGACGGGCGAGTTCACCATCTCACTGCCGTCCGGCGACCTGTACGGATTCAGGGCCGAAGCGCCGGGATACTATCCCGTGAGCGAGCAGCTCGATACCAGGAAGCTGGGCTCGTATTCAGAACTGCGGCGGGACCTGCTGCTGGTACCCATCAATGCGGGTACGACGATCACGCTCAAGAACGTCTTCTTCGATTCGGGCAAATGGGATCTGCGCGAAGAGTCGCAACCCGAACTTGACCGGCTCGTGTCCTTCCTCAACAAGGATGCGGCCGTGCGGATCGAAGTGGCGGGATACACCGATAACGTCGGTAACGACGCCGACAACATCCTGCTGTCGCAGCATCGTGTCGATGCCGTGAAGGCCTATCTGATCGACAAGGGTATCGCCGACGCACGGCTCAAGGCCGTTGGCTACGGCAAGGCCCGTCCCGTTGCCTCCAACGCCTCGGAAGAGGGACGCCAGCGTAATCGTCGTGTGGAGTTCAAGATCGTCCGGAAGTGACGTCAGGGGTCACAGTTCTTCACCCGGAATCGACGGTCGTACCATGATGACCGTCTCACGTTCGAGCGTCACTGCACCGACGTTCGCTCCCTTGGGTTTGCGGACGTACTTGCGCTGCGTGTAGACGACGGGCGTATAGGAGGCGTTGCGCGCGTGCGAGTAATAGGCGGCGATGGCCGCGGCCTGCTCGAGAATCTGTTTGGGAGGCTTCTCGCTGCCTCCGCCCCGCAGGATGGCATGGGAACCACTCACGCCACGGGCGTGGAACCACCAGTCGTTCTGCTTCGCGAACCGCATCGTGAGTTCGTCGTTGTTCGCGGCGCTCTTGCCGACGTAGAGCGTATAGACGTCATCGAGTCTGAACACGCGGTACTTGGCCGAGACATCGTCCGGCATGCCTTGATCGTTCTTCATCGAGCGTTGGATCCTTTCCAGTTCGTCGGGGTCTTCGGTCTGCCGTACGTGATCGAGCATGCGTTCGACGGACTGCAGCCGCTGCTCGAAGTTGGGGAGTCGCGCAGCACGTACGCGCGCTGCTTCGTCGGAGGCCTTGGCCTTGGCATAGAGCATGGTAGCGTTCTCGACGAGCGTCTTGCGGTCGTCGAGCGGAATCGTCAACGGTTCACCGTCCCATCCCTGCAGGTCGATCGTCGTCAGTCCTGTCTGTGTGGGATCGGACGTGGAGAGCAGGAGGTCCGCCCACAGTCGGTACGTCGACGCACGGTCCTGTGTGGCCGCATCGCCCTGCATCCCGTCGATACTGCGGCGGAGTCGCGCGGCGGTCTTCGTCAGGTCCCGCTCCAGGACGGTGCGGGCCGAGACGCGTCGTACGGCGGAGCGTCGCATACCTGTCACACGACGGATGGCCGAGAGAATGTCGTGGTCCGTATCGACGATCGTATATCCGTTCAGGGGAAGCAGCGAGAGAAGGATGTCGTCATGTCGTTCGAGGATGTGGAACGTCGTCGTTCGTCGCGCTTCGGCGATGAGGTGATCGGCTTCTGCACGAAGCCGCTTCGCGGAGTCCTGGTCCAGATCGCCGATGCGTATATCGGCATCGATGCCGCAACGGAAACAGACTTCCCGCGCATACTGCATGCCGAGATGGATATCCGAAGCACCGAGTGCTCTGGCCACGGTCGTCGTCGGTACGGCATCCACCAACGATACCGGCGCGTAGTGAGTGATGTTCAGGGGCTGGCCGATCACCTCGTTCTTCTTCCTCAGGGCGTCGACGACGATGCCGTCCTTCGTTACGACGATGTTGCCGCTTCCACCTCCGTAGAGCAGGGCATGCAGTTGACAGTCCTCGAACCAGAGCGTGACGATGCGGTCATCGGGATGCTTCGTTGCCGTCGCGACGTGCCGTTCCATCAGTGCGGGGAAGAGATCGATCGTATTACGTCGTGCCCGTTGTGTGGTCGGACGCTCGGCGATGCAGCCGTACGCAGGATCGACGCCGATGACCAGCGTGCGCTCGGTCATGTCGTGGATCAACGTCAGGATGCACTGATACTTCTCCTGCGAATAGGCATCGGCCACCATGGCGCCACGCAGGTTGGCGATGGCGGAAGCCACATGTTCGAGAGTGAGATGATGACGGATCACTTCTTCTTCTTGCTCTTCTTCTTTTTCTTTCCGTCGATGGCGATCGGCGTACCGGACACGGCGAGAGGACGCAGCATGGCCTGCAGGGCTTCATCGGATTCCATCGCGAGATAGGTGGCGGCCTGGTTCTTCCAGAACACCGGTGCGGAGGGCAGGATGCGGTAGAAGGTCTCGCGCGTGGAACGAGGGGCGGACTTGACGAACAGGGCGACGTCCTCGGCATCCGCCGTCGTCGTATCCACGGCACCGACGAGGCGAAGGCCGCTCGTCAGCGTGGCCCTGTTCGACAGCGTACGCCACCAGGAGATGACCGGAGCCGCGGGTCGCTTCGCGCCGCGCACCAGTCCTTCCACCGCACCATACCGTACGATCTGCTGTTCTTCGGCGAGAGCCGGCTGAAGGTTCTGGAAGGCGGCCGTGCCACCGATCATGCCCAGTGCGAAGGAGGCACGCGAGCGGACGTAGGGATGATCGTCCTTGAGCAGCATCTTCAGTCCCGGAATACCGCTCGAATCTCCGATCTCGCCGATGGTGATGGCTGCCAGGCGGCGCTTCCGCCATGAATCGTCGCGGACGAGAACCATGAGGGATGGAACCATCGACGTCATTCTGATGCGGCCACCGACGGTAGCGCACATCGATACGACGGCGGGATCCTCGCTGGAAAGGCTGTCACGCAGCAGGGTTTCGACGGCGACGCCGTTCGACTCGTGGATCTTCGGGAGAATGTATTCCAGAGCCAGGCGTTCACGTGGCATCTGTGTACCGAAGTGCGTGGCGAGATGGGGGAGGGCCGACACGCCGAGCGAGACGATCCTGTCCCGTGCGGGCTGGACGTTGTTCTGGAAACGGAGGGGGGCCGCGGAGGCCTGGATGAAGAGACTGTCCACGCTTTGGGCGAGCGGCATGACGGCGTACTGTGGAGTCGTTGGTGACGTCGTCCCTGCCGGCGCAGGGATCAGGTCCGCGTCGTTGAAGACACCGTAGGTTGACTGCACGCTGACGCTGTTGTTGCGCGTCGAGGCTCCATAGGTATCGTTGCCGCCACCATCTGCGAAGATGCCGATCATGCCGTAGTTACGCCGGAAGTCGGAATAGCCCATCGTCGTCGGTGTATGCATTGCGACGTAGGCATCGTTCCCCGTGACGTCGATGAAGACCGATACGGCGTTGGCGTTGCCGCCGCCCAGGGACAGGCTTTCGACCATGTAGCTGTCGTTCCCCCGTTCGTCGATGAGGGCCCCCAGGGCGACGTCGTGACCACAGCCCTGCGAGACGCCATGCGACACGTAGATGTCGTCGCCTGAATCGTCTCTCAGAATGCCCGTGGCGAAGTGGACACCGGCGCCTTGTGCGTACTGATAGGCGACGTAACGGTCGTCACCCGCCCGATCGAGCAGGGCGCCCAGGCCGAACCAGTATCCCGTACCCTGACCGTAGATGTCGGTCGAATATGCGTCGTTGCCCCGTTCGTCGGCGAGGATTCCGATGCCTCCGGAAGCGAGTGGACGATAGCCGAGGGCCGCACCCTGGGTGAACGTCACCTGATGTGCTTCGTAGCGCAGGACGTCGACGTACGGGCTCGCGGCCAGGTACTGGTCATTGCCGGCGAGGTCGGACAGGATGCCGATGCCGCGTGTCGCACCGAAGCCTTGTGCCTGGGCATGTGCACGGTAGATGTCCTGCCCTCCATCGTCGAGTACGAGACCGATGCCGAAGATGCCGGCACCCTGGGAGTTGATGCCGGACGAGTAGGAGTCGTCGCCGGCCATGTCGTGGACGATGCCGACACCGAAGATGCCACATCCCAACGAAGCGTCGCCTGCCAGGTAGGTGTCGTTGCCCGAAGCGTCGATGAGGATTCCCACGCCACCGACGGCCGAGCCCAGCTCGTAGGAACCGGCGGTGTAGAGGTCGTTGCCTGCGAGGTCGACGATGCAGCGCACGGGACGATCGATGGCATCTTCCTTCGCCGAGAGATCGAAGCGGTAGAGATCGTTCCCCCCGATATCGATGATGAGGAAGTAGGTGCCTTCGTAGACGTCGTCGCCCTTGCCGCCGATGGCGACACGTCCGTACGGTGTGGAGAACGTCATGCTGCGGATGCTGTCGCGGAGCAGATCGTTCGATTGCAGCGACTCGCGTGCGTACTGCAGGATATGGAGATAGGCCGACCAACCGTGGGTGTAGATGTCCTGGTAGGGAGCGAGCGACGAGGCGAGGAAGAAGGTGCTGGCGCGTTCCATGCCCTCCACTTCGTCGTCGTGCAACTGCCACAGCGAGGATGTCTCGTTCTCACGGCTCATCTGCCAGAGCGTATCGCACATGTCGACGAGGATCTTCTGGTTCCTGAATCGTGCTGCCGCGTCGGACATGCCATCGGCGGCCTGGACCAAGGCCGATAGATAGCGCAGCAGGAGGGTCGAGCCAACGAGGCCCGTCCGATCGCTCGGATCGATGCGCAGTCTCCGGATCAGTTCGTCGGCCGTGATACGGCTGTCGTAGACCGATCTGCGGAATGCCGTGAGGTCGAGATAGGGGAAAGCCGTGCGTGCGGCCAGATCCATTGAATTGTCGGACCGCCCGGCGATGAGTTTCGCGAGACCGTCGGCCTGACCGAAAGCTCCGAACGGGTCGCTGAAGAGTCGGTCATGCCATGGCAGGCGATGTGTGTCGGAAGGCAGGAGGTCCGGCGGCATGGCGCAGTCGGCACGATTCATCCCCAGGATACGGAGCGAGGTATCGAGCAGGCGCTTGCTGTCGTTGGACATGCCCTGCTGTGCGGACACCGTCGTGATCATGCATGGAACGGAGAGGAGGACGACGAGAAGACGTAATGATGTCATGACGGTCGAAGGTTATTTCTGCATTCCACGAAGCTGGGCACTCAGCTCGGGGGCGCGCTTGTCCAGGTCGGATTCGATGGCCTTGGCCTTGTCGAGGTCGCCGAGGCGTATGTAGTGTCGTGCGAGCGTGAACAGGAGTTCGGTGTCGTCGGGGAACTTCCTGAGCGCTTCTTCGAGGTAGCGGCGACCTTCCTCGAACTTGCTCGCCGCGAAGTAGGTGTTCCCTACGGATGCCCTGTAGAGAGCGTTCGTATCGTTGAGTGCGATCGACTGCTGGTGCGCTTCCATCGCTTCGTCGAAACGGCCCTGTCCACGATAGATGACGGCGATCGAATTGTAGGAATCGGCAGCGAGGGACGGGCGTTGCAGCGCGGCACGGCGGAAGGCCTGCACGGCTTCTTCGTCGAAGCCGCGCTGCTGGTAGGAGATCGCGAGGTTGAAGTATGCTTCCGGGAAACTCGGTCTGATGGCGATTGCTCTGCGGAAGTACTTGATGGCACTGTCGACCTGACCGAGATTCTGGCGGGCGATGCCGTAGTTATACCATGCATCGGCGTCGTTCGGACGGTCCTTCACGGCCGTCTCGTACAACGCGGCCGTCGAATCGTAGTGCTTCAGGCCGAGTTGCGTTTCGGCGAGCCAGATGCGGGTCTGGACGTCGGCCGGGCTTTCTTCCAGGACACGACCGAGGAGGTCGGACGCTTCCTGGAGACGGTCGAGCTTCGCATAACAGACGGCGAGCTGGCGGATGGCGGGGAGGAAGTCCGGGCGTTTGAAGACGACGGTCTCGAGCGGTGTCAGGGCGTCATCGTATCGAGCGGCGCGGAAATAGAGCATGCCTAGGGCATAATCGGGCTGCAACGAATCGGGAAACAGTCGTGCGGCGGTTCTCAGCACGGCAACGGCACTGTCCGGCTGTTTCAGTCTCTGACGGCATTCTGCGCTGAACAGGTATGCACTCATGATCCCGGGATTCGAGGCGATGACACGCTGTACGGCATCGAGCGCCGCCAGTGGCGCACCGCTTTCCAGTTCGGCCATGCCGAGCAGCATCAAGGCCTCCGGCATGGCCGGATTCTTCTTGAGGACGACGGATACATGCTTGCGGACGTCCTTCCAGTTCCTGGTGGCTGCGGCTTTGCGTGCCTGGGCGAGGGACTGGGGAATGCCCTGTGCGACGATTGCGGCCGAGGAGAGAACCAGGCAGAGAAGGATTGCGAGCGAACGATTCATAACCGTGAAGTTACTCATTCGCGAATCAGCGTGGTATGGATATCCGCGTCGATCGTTTCGACGTCGTGAAGGCGCCACGTGCTGTCTGCGAGCAATCCGCCGTTCCACCGGAGGCCGTCACCCATGATGAAGGGAGCGGTCAGAAGCCGAAGCTCCTGCACCAGTCCATGCTCGAGCAACGAAGCGGTTACCCGTGGTCCTGCCTCGCACATGACGGAGGCCACGTTCTTTCCTCCGAGCAGTCGCATGGCCTCGCCGAGGTCGATATGCCGGTCCCGCACGGGTATTCCGATGACGTCGATCCCGTGATCGCGTAACGGCTCTGCAGACGGGCCCGACGCGGAATCCGGCGAGCACAGGCACAGCGTGGGAACGTCCTGCGCCGTTCGTACGATGGCGCTCTGCAAGGGCAGATGAAGGTGGGTATCGAGGACGATGCGCAGGGGATTCCGCCCTTCGACGTCGCGCACGGTCAGGAGCGGATCGTCGGCCAGTACCGTACCGATTCCCGTCATCACGGCATCGAACTCGGCCCGCAGTGCGTGGACACGCCTGCGGCTTCCGGCACCCGTCACGGGATAGGGCGCCGTGGCCGTACGGGCCACGCAGCCGTCCAGCGACTGGGCGATCTTCAGCACGAGGTATGGTGTGAGCGTCGTGACATGATGCATGAACGTGCGGTTGATCCAGCGGCATTCCTCTTCGCGGACGTCGGTTTCGACCGCGATGCCGTGATCGCGGAGCCTGCGGATGCCCGTGCCCGATACCAAGGGATTCGGGTCGCCGATTCCCGTCACGACGTTTCTGATGCCCGATGCGACGATGGCATCGGCACACGGCGGTGTACGTCCGTGATGCGAGCACGGTTCGAGATTGACGTAGAGAGTGGTCGACGGTGTGATCGTGGACCGGTCGAGCAGGGAGAGAGCCATGGCCTCGGCATGGGGTGCGCCCGGATAGGCATGCCATCCTTCGGCGAGAATGCGATCGCCGTCGACGATGACGCAGCCGACACGCGGATTCGGACTGGCGTGTCCCGTACCCCTCAGCGCGAGGTCGAGTGCCCGGTCCATCCAGCGCTCATGGCTTCCTTCGATTACTTCGGCGGCCACGCGAATTCGACTGTATTCATGTAGGCTCTGGGCCGCGCGGGGATAATGAGCTCGGCCTTGTACGTACCCGGCGGAACGGTCTCTCCCATGGTATGATGTCCGTTCCAGACGATGGCATAGCGCTGGATGTGGTTCGGCGTCTGGGGTTCGACCGACGTGATGGCCTGCATGAAGTTCATGCCGGCGTCCGACCGCCAGACCACGGTGCCCTTTTCATCGGAGATGATGACACGGAAGTTTTCCGACGTCGGCAGGTATTCGTCGCTAAGAAGGAAGATACGTTTGGCCTGGACGCCGATTTCCAGGGCACTGTCACCACGGCTGACGACGAACGGCGTGAGATCCATCGGTTGCGCTTCCTGATAGGAGAGGGGCAGCCTGAAGATCAGATGATCCGTGGAGGTCACGACGGAGATGTCGGCTACGGCCGATGCCGAGCGTCGCGCGCTCGGTGTATCCCATGGAGCATCGCCGACGAGCGTCACCGTCGTTTCGGATCCAGGAGTATTCGTATAGCTCAAGGCGAAGGTGATGGTGTCGTTCAGCGAGCGTTCATCGGGTCCGATGGCGGCTTCCACCCAGCGTATGCCCGGATCGGTCGTGCGCAGGCGGGGAGACGTGATGAAGGACAGCCGGAGCGTGGAATCCTTGAGCCGTACGGCCTTGATCGGGAAGATCGGCTCGTCGACCCTGAGGGCACGGATGCCGTAGGGACTGGTGAAGGAGGACTTGCAGCTCGCGAGCAGGGCGGCTGCGACCATGCAGCATACCATGATGACGAGATGTCGGCTATTGGCTTTACGTCGTTGCATGGGCGCAAAATCGGAAAACTTCATTCAGTCGGCAATGGTGTATCTACCGTATGTGCGGCGGCACGGACGACGGAGAGGAGACGACCCGCGCCCGTTCTCGCCGCTTCCAGCACTTCGTCGTGGGTCACCTTACGGATGGCGCTGTCGGACAGAACGTTCGTGATCATGGAGCAGGCTGCCGCTTTCAGGCCGAGGGATGCCGCATGACGCAGTTCCCGCGACGTCGACATACCGATCGCTTCGGCACCCATTCGACGATACATCCGTATTTCGGCGCGCGTCTCGTAGGACGGTCCGGCAACCTGGACGTAGATCCCGCGGGCAGGAGCGATTCCGGATCGCAGGGCCTCCTGCAGGATACGCGTGGTCCATTCGCCGTCGACCGGTATCGCCGTACCGGATGCCATCGACATACGGAAGGTGGCGTCGATCACGTCGTCGATCATCATGACGTCGCCGGCATCGAACAGCGGGGACAGGCCTCCGGCCGCATTCGTGACGAGCAGATGCGAACATTGCAGGGCATGGGCGATCCGGACAGGCGCCGTGACCACGTCGTATGGCCAGCCTTCGTAGAGATGGAAGCGGCCGGTGAAGATTCCGACGGGAATGCCGTCGATGTCGACGAGTCGTAACGAACCACCGTGACCGGCGATCGTCGGTACCGGCATGGTGGGCAGGTCCATGTAGGGGATGTCGGCGAGGACGGGGATATCGCGGATCGCCTCCATGATGCCCGACCCGGCGATCATCATCATACGGGGGACTGCCGGAAGGCGGCCGGTTACGGCATTCGCGATACCGTCGACGTCCACGACGGCTGCTACGGGGCTTCGATCCATGACGACAAGTTACGTCCGGCCGACCTGTGCCGAAGTGCTATCTTTGCACTCTTGCGTCAAAGCGAACACCAAGGAAGGCTGATCATGATCCGAAGCATGACAGGGTACGGCAAATGCGATGCCGTCGTCAACGGTACACCTACGAGCATCGAAGTCCGTTGCGTCAACGGCAGATATCTGGAACTGAACTGCCGCATGCCGAAGGAGTGGGCGGACAAGGAAGGTGCCGTTCGTGAAACGGCGCGCGAACAGGTATCGCGCGGCTCGCTGTCGATCTTCATCCGTCAGGATGACATGCCTTCTGCCCAGCCGGTGCGTGTCAATCCGACGATCGCCCGCGGCTACGTGGAGGCCTTGCGTTCCCTCAAGCAGGAGCTCTCGCTCGATGGCGAGATCACGATGGATCACCTCGTCCAGTTCTCGTCGATCTTCCAGGCACCCGATGCCGAGGGAGAGCGCCCCGATCCCTGGCCTGAGCTGCATCGCGCCCTGGTGGACGCATTGCGGAATCTTAATACGATGCGCGATCTGGAAGGTGCCGAGCTCTACAAGGACTTCGCCGCACGTCTCGAAGGCATCGAGACGGGGCTGGTCGACGTCGAGGCCCGCTCGATCGCCCGGATTCCGGTGGAACGTGAACGTCTGCGTGAGCGTGTGCGCCAGTTGATGGCCGAAGACGCCGTGGATGAGCAGCGTTTGCAACTCGAAATCGTGCTGCTGGCCGAGAAGCTCGACGTTTCCGAAGAATGCGTACGCCTCCGTAGCCACATCAAGTACTTCCGCGAGAACCTCCAGGATGGCAAGGGTGTGGGGCGCAAGCTCAACTTCCTGCTGCAGGAGATGAACAGGGAAGTGAATACGATCGGTTCGAAGACGAACGACGCGGCCATCGCCATCGTCGTCGTCCAGATGAAGGAAGAACTCGAACGGATGCGTGAGCAGGTGCAGAATGTCGAATGATGCCGCCGCACACGGACGCAAGCACCTCATCGTTCTCAGCGCTCCGAGCGGAGCGGGGAAGACGACCGTCGCCAGACATCTGCTGACGGTATTTCCGCACCTTCAGTTCTCCGTTTCCGCCACCACGCGTGCCCAGCGCCCCGGCGAAGTACATGGCAAGGACTACGTCTTCCTCACACGGGAGGAATTCCGCACCGAGATCGAACATGAAGGCCTCATCGAATACGAAGAGATCTTCGGCAATTACTACGGCACCCTGCGTGCACAGGTCCAGGAGTCGATCGACAAGGGTGAGGACGTCATCTTCGACGTCGATGTCAAGGGTGCCCTCTCGCTGAGGGCGGCATTCCCGGACGACACCCTGCTCATGTTCATCGCGCCTCCGTCCATCGACATTCTGGAAGCCCGCCTCCGGAACAGACATACGGAGACGGACGAACAGATCGCCCTTCGTCTCTCCCGCGCGGAAATGGAAATGGCAAGCCGTGACCGCTTCGACGTCGTCATCGTTAACGACGTGCTGGAGAATACCTTACGGCTTGCCGAGCAGGCCGTCCGCGCCGCTATTTCGTAACTTTGCAGCCTATGAAAAAGAAGACCACATCTCAACGGATGACAACCACGGCGAACATCAACGGCACATCGGCATCGAACGGCAATGGTCATGCACCGGCATGGTCGCGTGAGGACGTACTGAACGACTACCGCATGGCGACGGAAAGCCGCCATGCATCGCTGCTCGGCCGACGCGAAGTACTGACGGGCAAGGCCAAGTTCGGCATCTTCGGCGACGGCAAGGAAGTGGCCCAACTGGCCATGGCCCGCGCCTTCCGCCCCGGCGACTGGCGCTCCGGATACTACCGCGACCAGACCTTCATGTTCGCCACCGGCGAGAGCAGCATCCAGAAGTTCTTCGCCCAGCTCTATGCCCATACCGACGTGGTAGCGGAACCTGCCTCCGCGGGACGCTCCATGAACGGTCATTTCGCGACGAGATTCCTCGACGACCAGGGACGCTTCCTCGAACAGACGTCCAGAAACAATGTCTCGGCCGACGTTTCGCCGACGGGCTCGCAGATGCCGAGGCTGGTCGGCCTGGCCTATGCATCGCGTCTGTATCGCGATGTCGACGTTCTGAAGGAGATGAAGGAATTCTCGGCCAACGGCAATGAAGTCGCCTTCGGAACCATCGGCAACGCATCGTGCGCCGAGGGAATGTTCTGGGAATCGGTCAATGCCATCGGCGTGCTGAAGTCTCCCGCCATCATCTCGATATGGGATGACGGATACGGTATCTCCGTTCCGAACGACGTCCAGGTCACGAAGAGCAACGTGGGAGAGCTTCTCTCCGGCTTCCAGCGTGCAGCAGGAACGAAGGACGGATACGACGTCCGTACCGTTCGTGCCTGGGACTATCCGGCACTGATGAAGGTCTATGCCGAAGCCGCCGAAACCGCCCGTCGCGAGCATGTTCCGCAGATCGTCCACGTCATCGAGGTGACGCAGCCGCAAGGGCACTCCACGTCGGGGAGCCACGAGCGTTACAAGTCCCCCGAACGTCTGCAATGGGAGAAGGACTACGACGGCATCGCACGCATGCGTGCATGGATCGTCGAGGAAGGGATGGCCACGGAAGACGAACTGACGGCCATGGATACCGCCGCCGCGCAGCTCGTGCAGGAGGCGAGACAGGCCGCGTGGGACGCCTACATGAATCCCATCAAACAGGAGATCGCCGACGTTCGGACCATCCTGGACGCCCTGACCGACGCTCTTGCCGCACAGGGAATGGCCGACGCTTCCGCGGCAGTACACGCGGTATGCAGCGAGCTGGTCGCCATTCGTGAACCGTTCCGCCGGGACGTGATGGTGGCGACGCATCGTGCGCTGCTGGCTGCACGGATGGCTCCCGCCGCCATACGCGGCCCCCTGTCGGAATGGCGCCATGCCTACAATGAACGGATCACCCCGTTGTATTCGTCGCATCTCTTCGACGAAACAGGGCGTTCCGCTCTCGACATCGAGGCCATCGCTCCCGTCATCACGGACGATGCGCAGTCGCTGAACGGTTCGGAAGTCATCAATGCCTGCTTCGACGCCATTCTCGGCCGCGATCCCCGCGTCCTGATCTTCGGTGAGGATGCCGGAAAGCTCGGCGACGTGAATCAGGGAACGATCGGTCTGCAGGCCAAGTACGGTGAACTGCGCGTGACCGACACGGGCATCCGTGAAACCACGATCCTCGGCCAGGCCATCGGCCTCGCCATGCGCGGCCTCCGTCCCATCGCCGAAATCCAGTACCTGGACTACCTCCTGTACGCTCTGCAACTGATGAGCGACGACCTCGCCACGGTGCACTGGCGTACGCGCGGCGGACAGCGCGCACCGGTCATCGTACGTACGCGCGGACATCGTCTGGAAGGCGTATGGCATTCCGGATCGCCGATGGCAGGCATCATCAATCTCGTCCGCGGTATCCACGTCTGCGTTCCACGGAACTTCGTCCAGGCTGCGGGGATGTACAATACGCTGCTCAGGAGCGACGATCCTGCCCTCGTCGTCGAAGTGCTCAACGGCTATCGCCTCAAGGAAAAGCTGCCGACGAACGTCGCCGAATTCACGGTGCCGCTCGGCGTACCGGACGTCATCCGTGAAGGACGTGATCTCACGATCGTCACCTACGGCGCGAGCTGCCGCGTCGCCCTCGAAGCGGCATCCCTGCTCGACCAGGTCGGTATCGACGTCGAAGTCGTCGATGTGCAGACACTGTTGCCGTTCGATACGACCGGCGTCATCCTGCGTTCGCTCGAGAAGACCAACCGGATCCTCTTCTTCGACGAAGACGTTCCCGGCGGTACCACGGCCTACATGATGCAGCAGGTCATCGAGCGCCTCGGCGGATACCGCCATCTGGATTCCGAACCCCGCTCCATTTGCGCGCGCCAGCATCGGCCAGCATACGGTACGGACGGAAACTACTGGTCCAAGCCGGAAGCCGAACATGTCTTCGAAGCGGTGTATGCCATGATGAACGAGGCAGACCCGAACCGCTATCCGATGTATTACTGAGAATCGAACGAGGGGCTGTCGCATCTTTCCGGCAGTCCCTCTTTTTCATTCCTCCTCTTGACCCCCGCCCTGGCTGCCCTATATTCGTATTCAGAGTCCCGAATCCGAATTACTCCCTGTCGCGATGATTCTCTCCAAGTCCTGTATCTACGGCATCCAGGCCGCCATCTACGTTGCTTCTCAGCGTGGGGAGGACTACGTGGCCATCAGCCGTATCGCGGAGCAACTGAACATCTCGTTCCACTTCCTCACCAAGGTCCTGCAGCAGGTCACGCAGGCTGGTCTCATGATATCCTATCGCGGTCCCAAAGGAGGCGTGGCCCTCACACGTCCTACGGCCCACATCACCCTCTACGATATCATCTGCGCCATCGACGGGTCGGAAATGTTCACGGAGTGCATGCTGGGCCTTCCCGGATGCGGACATCAGGAACCCTGTCCGGCCCACGAGCACTGGGTCGAGGTCCGGACGCGCTTCACATCTCTCGCGAGACGTACCACGCTATCCCAGTTGGCCAGCCGGGCCAAGGATCTGAACGTGCGATTGGCGAACGATAGCGTCAAACCATGACAAAAATCATGGGATTTCGGACGTAGTGATCCAAAATTTGTAGTGCTACATCATGAGCGGACAAATGCCACTGCGGCCGATACCAGGATCCGATCGAACGACGACGTGTGCCCACTGCGGCGATCCCTGTTCCACGGAAATCCTGGACGGGGACGAGGCCTTCTGTTGTGCGGGCTGCCGTTCCGTCTACGCGTTGCTCAGGGACCACGACCTCTGTACGTATTACGACCTGGGGTCGAATCCCGGCATCTCGATGAAGAAGGGTGCCGCACGGACGGACATGGAGGCCCTGGACGATCCGGCGATATCCCGGACCTTCGTCGAGTACTCCGACCTACGATTCGTACGAGTCCGCTTCACGATTCCCGCCATGCACTGCGCGAGCTGCGTATGGCTGCTCGAGCGGCTCTCGAGCTTCGACGCCGGGATCGTGCATACCGAAACGGACGTGCTGCGCAAGACCGTGAGGGTCGATTTCGATCCGGCGGTCACGACACTGCGATCCGTCGCCGAGCTGTTGTCGTCGCTCGGATACGAACCCCTCGTCAAGCCCGTTGCGACGGCCACCGACGGAAGGGAGCGGCGGGCGATCTATCAGCGTCTGGGCGTCGCGGGGTTCGCCACCGGAAACGTCATGCTGTTCGGTATCGCCCGATACCTTGCAGGTGATGGGCTGTCGTCGTCGCTCACGACGATGTTCAGCATCTTCGCGGTTCTCCTCTCGATACCTGTTCTGGTCTATTCCGCCGCACCATGGCTCCGTTCGGCATGGGCAGCCATCGGCAGGCGCACACTGAATCTCGACGTACCCGTCGCCATCGGAATCCTCGTGCTCTTCTTCCGCAGTGTCGCGGACATTGTCACGGGACACGGTGAGGGATTCCTCGATTCCTTCAACGGTCTCGTCTTCCTGCTCCTCGTAGGCAGGCTCTTCCAGCAGAAGGCGTTCGATGCGGTCTCGTTCGACAGGACCTATCGCTCGTTCTTCCCGCTTTCCGTTCGGGTAGAGCGGAATGGCAACACTCCTGCCGTACCTGTCGACGACGTCGTCGTCGGTGACGTCATGGTCGTCCGCAATGGCGAGACGATACCGTGTGACGGAACGGTGTTGAGTCCGGTCGGTTATCTCGACTACGGATTCGTGACGGGTGAATCGCTTCCGATCGAATGCACGTCCGGGGCCGCCGTCTTCGCCGGTGGCAAGGTCGTCGGTACGGCCATCCGGATCGCGGCCACGAACGTCGTATCGCACGGTTACCTGGCATCCTTGTGGGAACGTGCCACGCCGCGCATCCGGACCAGTTCCTTGCTCACGCTGTCCGATACCTTCGGCAGATGGTTCACGGTCGTCGCCATGCTACTCGCCGCGGGCGGCGCCATCGCGCAGATGCCCGACGTCCATATGGCTGTCAACGTCCTGACGGCAGTCCTCATCATCGCGTGTCCGTGCGCGCTCACGCTCGCGACGCCGGTCACGCTGGGCACGGCGATGGGCAGGCTCGGCGAGCGCGGCATCTATCTCAGATCCGTCGGCGTTCTGCTCGATCTGGATCGCTGCTCGACGATCGTATTCGACAAGACGGGAACGCTCACGAAGTCGCTGCACGGGCTTTCCTATGATGGCCGTTCCCTGGCCGATCACGAGTGGATGGCCGTCCGTTCCGTCGCTGCACAGAGTATGCATCCCGTAAGCCGATCCCTTGCCCAGGTATGGCCGGTCGATGAAACCATATGTGCCACGGCGCATGAGGTGGCGGGCAGGGGAATGACGGGAAGAGCCTATGGTCACGACGTCGTCATCGGCTCGTCGACCCTCGTCGAAGAAATGTGTCCGGAAGGGCGCGTGACCGATACGACCGACGGAGCGGCCCACATCGCCGTCGATGGTTCGTATGCCGGAAGTATCCGGCTCCGCTCCGAATTGCGTGAAGGAATATCGGAGATGATGGGACGACTTCGCGAACGCCATTCCGTACGGTTGCTGTCGGGGGATGGCCTGCGTGATCGTGCCATGCTCCTGTCCATGTTCGACGACGACGAGATGTCGTTCGGACGGCAGCCCGCCGACAAGGTCGGTCATATCGACGCATTGCGCGCTTCGGGACACACCGTGCTGATGATCGGTGACGGTCTGAACGATGCGGCCGCCATGTCGGCCGCCGATGCGGCGATCGCCGTGACGGACGATACGGCGACGCTCGTGCCCGCCTGCGATGTCATCATGAACGCCTCGGCACTCGGAGAACTTCCCGCCCTGCTGCGGTATGCGCGGCGGATGAAGAACCTCATCATCGCGACGTTCTGCGTATCGGTCGTCTATAATGCCGTCGGCCTTTCGCTGGCGCTCGGAGGAATGCTCACGCCGCTTGCGGCGGCCATCCTCATGCCGGTGAGCTCGTTGACGGTGATCGGTATGAGCGTGGCGGGTGCACGCTGGTATGCGAGGAGGTCGGTATGGACATCATGATGCTGC
Organism: Candidatus Kapaibacterium thiocyanatum; assembly: GCA_001899175.1. Taxonomy (NCBI): domain Bacteria; kingdom Pseudomonadati; phylum Bacteroidota; class Eximiradiia; order Eximiradiales; family Kapaibacteriaceae (SeqCode); genus Kapaibacterium (SeqCode); species Kapaibacterium thiocyanatum (SeqCode). Next base: position 923,413 of record MKVH01000024.1, read on the forward strand.
TGGTCCCGTGCAGCCTGCTCGTCTCGGGCGGCTTCCTGTTCGCCTTCCTATGGGCCACGAGGAGCGGACAGTTCGACGACACGTCGACACCGGCGATACGCATGCTCTTCGACGAACCTGCGAAGATCGAGAACATTGAAAACGACGAACATCAACGTACAACGAAAGGACTCGATTCATGAACATGGCACGACCGGAACGGGATGAAGGGCGGGGACAGGTCGAATCGTTCGCCTACGACAACGCCATCGTGAAGAACTTCGCGATCGCGACGGCGGTATGGGGCGTCATCGGCATGCTCGTGGGTCTCATCATCGCCATCAAGCTGTGGGCACCGGACTTCCTCGGCTTCATTCCTCAACTGTCCTACGGACGCCTTCGTCCGTTGCATACGAATGCCGTCATCTTCGCCTTCGCAGGCAATGCGATCTTCGTCGGAGTCTACTACTCGTTGCAGCGCCTGTGCAAAGCGCGCATGTACAGCGACTTCTTCAGCAGGTTGCATTTCTGGGGATGGCAGTTCATCATCGTTCTGGCAGCGGTGACGCTGCCGCTGGGCTTCACGACGAGCAAGGAATACGCCGAACTCGAATGGCCGATCGACATCCTGATCACGATCGTGTGGGTGGTGTTCGGATGGAACATGCTCGGTACCATCGCCCGGCGCCGTGAACGGCATATGTACGTGGCCATATGGTTCTACATCGCGACCTTCCTGACCGTGGCCCTGCTCCACATCGTGAACTCGTTCGAGCTTCCGGTATCCCTGCTGAAGAGCTATTCGGCCTACGCAGGTGTACAGGATGCCCTGGTGCAGTGGTGGTACGGACACAATGCTGTGGCATTCTTCCTTACCACACCGTTCCTCGGAATCATGTACTACTTCGTTCCGAAGGCGGCCGAACGTCCGGTATTCAGCTACCGGTTGTCCATCGTCCACTTCTGGTCGCTCATCTTCATATACATCTGGGCCGGTCCTCACCACCTGCTCTATACTGCATTGCCGGACTGGGCACAGTCGCTCGGTACCGTCTTCTCCGTCATGCTCATCGCTCCGTCGTGGGGCGGCATGCTCAACGGTCTCCTGACGCTTCGCGGAGCATGGGACAAGGTCCGTACGGATCCCGTTCTCAAGTTCATGGTCGTCGGCATCACGGCCTACGGCATGAGCACGTTCGAAGGGCCCATGATGTCGATCAAGGGTGTGAGCGCCATCACGCACTATACCGACTACATCATCGGCCACGTCCATCTCGGAGCGCTTGCATGGAACGGCGGCCTGACCTTCGCCATGCTCTACTACATCGTGCCACGCATCTGGGGTACGAAGCTCTTCTCCGTCAAGCTCGCCAACTGGCACTTCTGGGCCATGACGCTCGGCATCGCCTTCTACGTGATTCCGCTGTACTTCGGTGGCATCGTACAGTCGCTGATGTGGAAGGACTTCAATCCGGACGGCACGCTCGTCAATCCGAACTTCCTGGAAACGGTGATCCGCATCGTTCCCATGTACGTCCTGCGCTCGGTGGGTGGGGGGCTCTATCTCCTCGGTACCGGCCTCGGAGTCTACAACCTCTGGAAGACGGCGCGGAGCGGTTCGTTCATCGCCGACGAGGGAGTACGGGCCGTCCGCGAACCGCGCGTGGACGCGGCCGATGCGAAGCACGACTACTGGCACCGTCTGCTCGAGAAGAAACCCTTCCGGTTCTCGGTTCTCGTCGTCGTCGTCGTGCTCATCGGCGGTATCGTCGAATACGTTCCGACTGCGTTGATCAGCTCGAACGTGCCTACGATCGCAACGGTGACGCCGTATACGCCGCTCGAACTCGAAGGACGCGACCTCTACATCCGTGAAGGATGCGTGGGATGCCATTCGCAGATGATCCGTCCGTTCCGTAGCGAGACGGAACGCTACGGACAGTATTCGCAGGCCGGCGAGTTCGTCTACGATCGTCCGTTCCTCTGGGGATCGAAACGAACGGGTCCCGACCTGCATCGTATCGGACGCAAGTATCCTGATGCATGGCACTGGAACCACATGAAGGAGCCGGGGTCGACGTCGCCGAAGTCCATCATGCCAGGCTATCCGTGGCTCTATGATGCCAAGCTCGACCTCGGTCATACCGAGGGCAAGATCATCACGCTACGCAAGCTCGGCGTGCCGTATCCGGAAGGGTACGAGTCGAAGGCGGTGACCGATCTCACCGCGCAGGCGGCCACGATCGCCGAAGGACTCCGTTCGTCGGGATTCAAGGACGTCTCGGCCGATCGTGAGATCATCGCTCTCATCGCCTATCTGCAGAGACTCGGAACGGACATCAAGAAACCCGCCGTCGCAATGGAGGAATGATCATGTACAAGAACGTTCTCGAACACATTCCCGGTATCGAATACTATCCGGTACTCGCCCTCGTCCTGTTCTTCGGCTTCTTCCTCGGTCTCATCGTGTGGTTCTTCCGTACCGACAAGCATCGTATGGAACGGATGTCCGCGTTGCCTCTTGATGACGTCCGTTTTCCCGCCAACGCACCGGCCCGGCATCACTATCCGAACAGGGAGGTATGATCATGTCCACGAACGACAAGGACAGACTGCTCGATCACGATGCGGACGGCATCAAGGAATTCGACAACAATCTGCCGCGATGGTGGCTGTACGGGTTCTACCTGACGATGGTCTTCTCCGTCGTCTACATGGTGAACTATCATGTGCTCGAGACACCCATGTTCGGGCAGCGCGGGCAGATCGACGAATACGACTCCGAGGTGAAGCACTGGGAAGCGGCCATCGCATCGGCACCGAAGAAAGGTCCGGTCAAGGCCACGCTGCTGACGGATGCCGCCAGCCTCGAGAAAGGCAAGGCCATCTTCAACGGTACGAACAATCTCTGCTCTACATGCCACAGGGAAGATCTGGGTGGACAGGTTGGGCCGAATCTTACGGACGACAACTGGATCCACGGTTGCTCGATCGAGGACATCATGAAGAACATCACGACGGGATTCCCCGAAAAGGGCATGCTGCCGTATGGATCGACGAACCGGTTGTCCGACGACGAGCTGCTTCAGGTCGCCTCCTACGTCATATCCAAGCGCGGTTCCAACCCTCCCGATCCAAAGCCGGTCGAAGAGGGTAGGGACGTGCCATGTCAGTAAGCACTACGAAGAAGCCGTAATCATGTCAATCACCGATGCACCCGTCGAGGATCACGAGCGGTTCAGGAACGAGCTCGGCAGTATCTACCGTGATGGCCGTCGTAAATGGATCTTCGCGAGGAAGCCGAGCGGACCGTTCTATCGCTGGCGTACGGTGCTCGGATGGTTGCTGCTGGCCTTCCTCGTCCTGTCCCCGTTCATCGAGGTGAACGGTCATCAGTTCATGCTCTTCGATCTCTTCGAACGACGGTTCGTGATCCTCGGCATGGTCTTCTGGCCACAGGACATCTGGTTGCTCGTCCTGCTCTTCCTTACGGGCATCGTTTCGCTGGTGTTGTTCACGGCGACGCTCGGACGGATCTGGTGTGGCTGGCTGTGCCCGCAGACGATCTTCATGGAGATGGTCTTCAGGAAGATCGAATGGATGATCGACGGCCCGCCTGCGGAGCAGGTGCGGAGAACGAACGGGCCATGGACGAAGGAGCGCATCCTGCGGACCGTCGCCAAGCAATCCATCTTCTTCGCCATTTCCTTCGGTATCGCCAACGTCTTCCTCGCCTATCTGATCGGCAGCGATACGCTGTTGTCGTACGTGAGGGAAGGGATCGCTCCTCATCTCGTCGTCTTCCTTCCACTGCTCGCATTCACGGGTGTCTTCTACCTGGTCTTCGCGCGGTTCCGTGAGCAGGCCTGTATCATCGTCTGTCCGTACGGACGGTACATGTCGGCCCTGGTCGATGAATCGACCATCGCCATCACGTACGATTTCCGTCGAGGCGAGAAGCGGGGCAAGTTCACGAGGGGAGACAAGGAAGCTGCCGCGGCCGGAGAGCCCCGTCCTTCGGGCCTTGGCGACTGCATCGACTGCCATCAGTGCGTGACGGTCTGCCCGACGGGCATCGACATCCGGAACGGTATCCAGCTCGAGTGCGTGAACTGCACGGCCTGCATCGATGCCTGCGATGACGTTATGACGAAGATCGGCCGTCCGAAGGGACTGATCCGCTATGCAAGTGTGAAGTCCATCATCGACGGTGCATCGAACTGGATGACGCCGCGCATCAAGGCCTATGCCGCCGTGTGGATCGTACTCGTCTCCGTCGTCGCCGTGCTGTTCTTCACGCGACGTGACGTCGACATTCTCGTGTTGCGGCAGGAAGGAACGACGTGGGTAGCGACATCCCAGGGTGTCGGGAATTTCTATCGTATGGAAGTGATCAACAAGACGAGCGAGCGCCGGACGATATCGATGCGCGTCATCGAGCCGGCGAACGTCATCATCAAGCCACTGACGGACATGACGACGATCGGTCCATACGAGGAGCGGAAGGGACGCTTCATGCTCATCGTACCCGATTCACTGACGAGTCGCGGTTCGATACCGATCCGTGTGTCCATTCGCGCGAATGACGACGAAGTATGGAATGAGCAGACCTCGTTCCTTGTTTCACGAAACGGGAGCAGGTGATGAAGATCAACTGGGGCTGGAGAGTCACCATCGTCTATACGCTGTTCGCACTGGGAACGCTCGGCGTCGTCGCCTATGCCGCGAGCCGTGAGGTCGATCTTGTCCGACCCGACTACTACGAGCATACGCTGGCGCACGAGGCTACGGCCCACGCACTCGAGAACGGCCGCAGGCTCGGTGCCGAAGCCGATGTCGTCGTCGATGATTCCGCCGGGCTCGTCGTTCGTATCCCTTCGTCGCATGCGTCGATGGCGCACGGCACGGTGACGCTGTACAGACCGAATTCGGTGAAGGACGACAGGACGCTGCCTCTGCACGTCGATGGCCGTGGCACCATGGACATTCCATCGAACGGTATGGATCGTGGCCGCTGGCGTGTCTTCGTCGAATGGAAGAGTGACAGGACGTATCGCATCGAACGTATGATCGACGTGAGGTAACGGATGGACCTGCTTGCGGCATTCATGCTGGGAATCGCGGGAAGCCTGCACTGCATCGGTATGTGCGGTCCGATCGCATTGGCCCTGCCGAGAGGGGAGGGCGGAGTCGTCACCCTCGTCGGTGGGCGTGTGTTGTATCAGGCCGGACGCATCGCCGTCTACATGTTGCTCGGAATGCTCGCAGGCCTTGGTGGAAGCATCGTCGCCATCGCCGGGTACGAACGGTACGTCTCCGTGATCGCCGGTGCGCTCATGATCGTGGCCGTCGTGGTACAGTTGCTGTGGCACACGTCGATACTGCCCGTCGAACGGCTCACGAAGTGGACCGGGCCGTTGCGTTCGAGGATCATGCCGATGCTCCGTCGTCACTCTCCCGTTGCCATGATCGGTCTTGGGGCGCTCAATGGCCTGTTGCCGTGCGGCCTCGTGACGGTGGCGCTCATGGGATCGATCGGGGCGGCCACACCGGTCGGCGGAGCCATGTTCATGGCTGCCTTCGGTCTGGGAACCGCACCGGTCATGCTCGCCCTCGCCGTCGGTGTGCGGCTCCTCCCGCAGTGGGTGCGGCTGAAGCATCGCCTCGTCGTGCCGGCCGTGGCCCTCGTTCTCGGCCTGGTCTTCGTCCTGCGCGGATCCGCCCTAGGTATTCCATATCTCAGTCCGGAAGCGCCGTCGCATGAGAAAACCGCATCGTGCTGTTCGGGACACTGATATTCGGACAAAAGAGTCTTATATTTGTACTACGAACTAATTCCTCAGAAAGGACGCGGTCATGAAAAGGTTGGGAACGTGCCTGGTCGTCATGATGGCCCTGGTTGGACTCGTCGGGTCGGCATCGGCACAGGACAAGGCGTTGATGGCGAAGGGACAGAAGGTCTATAACGAATACTGCAAGACGTGCCATCAGGCCAATGGCCAGGGGCTCGGAACGGTCTATCCTCCGCTGGCGAAGAGCGACTATCTGAAGTCGGCGAAGAAGGAAGTCATCATCCATGAAGTCGTGTTCGGCAAGTCCGGCAAGGTGAAGGTTAACGGCAAGGAATACAACGGAGTCATGGCTCCGCTTCCCTCGAAGTATACGGACGAGGATGTGGCAGGTGTGATCAGCTACGTCTACAACAGCTTCGGCAACAAGGGGCCGGCCGTGACGCCTGCCGAAGTGAAGAAGGTCCGTGCCGGTGGCGCCAAGAAGAAATGGTGAACCGGTAACGAACAACGTTCCTCAAGGACGCCCTGTCGACGTATGGTCGGCGGGGCGTCGTCGCGTTTGTCCCTATCTTTGCGACCTCATTACGAATGATCTTCAATGGCTAAACGTACATCACAGCAGCACCAGCGGACGTCAGGTCTTACCGACGCGCAGCGCAAGGAAATGCTCGTCTACATGCTGATGGCACGCGAGTTCGACAATGCGATGCTCCGGCTCTATCGTCAGGGCAAGGCCTTCGGTGGCGTCTATTCGCAGCTCGGCAACGAAGCGGTATCGGTGGGATCGGCCTATGCGCTGGACCCGAAGAAGGACGTACTCTTTCCCATGCACCGCAACATCGGTTCCCATTTCGTATTCGGACAGGACGTCGACACCTTGATGGTGAACCACCTCGCCCGTGAGGGGAGCCAGATGCGTGGTACGGACGGTACGGGACACTATGCGGATCCGGCGAAGCGCATCTACGGTAACGTCAGTCATCTCGGTGCCATGATTCCCGTCGCCGCCGGCTTCTCCATGGCTGATCAGTTGCGTGGAATCACCACCGTCTCCATGACCTACATCGGTGATGGCGGAGCGCAGGTGGGCGAAGTGCACGAAGCTCTGAACTTCGCCGCGGTGCGCAAGATTCCGATGATCCTCATCATCGAGAACAATCAATACGCCTATTCCACTCCCAACTCGCTCGAGTTCGCCTGCGAACGGCTCTCCGATCGTGCGATCGGATACGGCATGTTCGGGGAGACGATCGACGGTACCGATGTGGAACTCGTCTATGAAGCATGCAGCCGTGCCGTCGAACGCGCACGCCGTGGTGAAGGCCCGTCCCTCATCGAAACCGTCACCATGCGTATGCGTGGTCACGCCGAGCATGACGACTTCGCCTACGTACCCAAGGACATGCTCGAAGAGTGGAAGAAAAAGGATCCCGTCGAAACCTACATCCGTCGTATCGTCGATGCGGGCATCATGTCCCGGCAGGACATCGACGATCTGCGCAAGACGACCTTCGACAACATGATCGCGTCGATCGATCGCGGTCTGGAGCTGCCGTGGCCTGCCGCCGAGGAAGCATATCGCAACGTGTTTCTCTAAGGACCTATGCCAGTAATGACCTATCTCGAAGCCATCGCCGATGCGCTTCGTATCGAAATGCACAAGGACGATCGTGTCTTCATGATCGGTGAGGACATCGGCACGTATGGCGGTGCCTTCAAGCTCACGAAGGGATTTCTCGACGAGTTCGGACCGAAGCGCATCATCGATGCTCCGATTTCCGAGGCCGCCATCATCGGTGCCGCCATCGGCGCATCGCTGAACGGCATGCGGCCCGTCGCAGAAATGCAGTTCATCGACTTCATCACGAACGGATTCAACCAGCTCGTGACGGTTGCCGGTACCACGGCCTATCGCTGGAGCCTGCCCGTACCCATGGTCGTTCGCGGCCCGTCGGGTGGTGGCGTGGGAGGCAATCCGTTCCACTCGCGCGACCCCGAGAACTGGTTCGTCCATGCGACCGGTCTCAAGGTCGTCTGCCCGGCCTTTCCCGCCGATGCGAAGGGCCTGATGACGGCGTCCATGCGAGACGACAACCCCGTCGTGTTCTTCGAACACAAGGGACTCTACAGGAAGATCAAGGAAGAAGTGCCGGAAGGGGAGTACGTCGTACCGCTCGGTCAGGCCAACGTCGTTCGCCAGGGACGCGACTGTTCCGTCATCTGCTATGGCAGCGCGGTCCATATGGCCCTTGCCGCCGCCGATGAGCTCGAACGTGACGGTGTCAGCGTCGAAGTGGTGGACATCCGTACGCTCGTGCCGTTCGACGAAGAGACCGTGCTGGCATCGGTACGGAAGACGGGCCGGGCCGTCGTGGCACACGAAGCCGTGATGACGGGCGGATTCGGAGGAGAGATCGTGGCACGCATCGCGGACAAGGCGTTCCGCTTCCTCGATGCTCCCGTCAAACGCGTGGCGGCCTACGACGCGCCCACGCCGTTCGCACCGACGCTCGAGCAGGCCGTCCTGCCGAATGCCGACAAGGTGGCCGCAGCCATCCGTGAAACGATGGCCTTCTGAGTGTGTAAAAAAATCGTCCCGTCGGCACGGCGGGAGTTCCGTAAGTTTGCAGCATCGATTTCGTTCCACTCGGTTGACAAGGGATTCCATGGCGAAAGTCCAGTTCCGCGTCTCGTATTCCATCCCCGACGGCAAGCGTCCGGAGTATCTCGCTTCGGTACAGAAGCTGAAGCAGTTCTATGCGGGGAATGGTGCGCAGTACGCCGTATATGAATCCAAGAACAAGCACAACCACTTCCAGGAAGTCTACATCTATCCTTCGCAGGAAGCATACGATCAGAGTGACGATCCGGCATCCATTTCCGAGATATCGGGTGCGATCGAACGTATCTATGCTCTCGCCCAGGATGTCTCCTACGACGTGTCGTTCGAAGTCGACTGAGACTGTCGATACTGAAAGATTCTACGAAAGGAGCGGGGAACTGCTCCTTTTTCGTTTTATGACGGATCCCCATGTCCTTCAAGGATGCCATCAAACGACTGCTCTACCTTCCCGCACGCCTCCGGTGGCGGCGTGGCGGTGTGCAACTGCCCCTCGACCCCAGCTCCGTCCGGTCGATCCTGATCCTTCGCTATGACGCCATCGGCGACATGATCGTCACGACGCCGCTCTTCGATGCCCTGAGATCGGTCGTACCCGATGCCGCTATCGACGTCGTCGCCTCGAACCGCAACGCCGGATTGCTGGCCGATGATGACCGTATCCGACATGTCCACGTCTACGACGGAAGCCGGTCTGCGTTCCGTGCAGTACGGAAGGCCTGTCGCCGCCAACGGTACGACGTCGTGATCTCGCTTGTGATGAACAAGACGACGAAGGCCGGACTGATGGCCAACAGACTCGGAGGCTCGAAGGCGATCACCGTATCCTTCGAGAACGCCGCACGTCGAGATCTCTACGCGACGTGGTTCGACGTCCAGGTTCCCGTCGAACGGAACGTCTCCGCGATGGCCGAGATGCAGTTGCGGATCGTGGAAGCATTGTTCGGTGTACGTTGCGATCCCGCATCCTTTCCGATGAGAATCCGCCTGGACGCCGCCAACGAGCGGTTCGCGGCCCAGCAGGTGAGGGGGAACGAAGGACATCACACTATCGGATTCAATCTGTCGGCGGGCAATCCCTATCGGATGTGGTCCGAAGAGCGCAATGCCGAATTCCTGACGCTGCTCATGGCCGTCGATGCCGACACCCACATCGTGCTGTTCTCCGACGGCGCACGTCGGGATATGGCTCTACGGCTGGCTTCGATGGATCCGTCCAGAATATCGTGTTGCGAGCCGACGAAGGATTTCCGTTCCGTCGTAGCGACGTTGGGGAGGATGGATGTCGTGATCACACCGGATACGTCCGTCGTTCATGCCGCCGCGGCGATGGGAACACCCGTCGTCGTCATGTACTCGCTGAAGGCCTCGTTCCTGGTGGAATGGCAGCCCTTCGGAGTACCTCATCGCGTCGCATATACGAACGGTCGTGAGGACCTCGAAACGCTCGAACCCGCAGAGGTGCTGCAGGCCTACATGGAATTGATGTCCGTACGGAGCGGGCGATGATCATCGGTTTCGACGGAACACGTATCACGGGACATAGCGGTATCGAACGCTATGCACGTGAGCTCGTCCGTGTGCTGACGACGATGCCGGGTGACGATCGATACGTCGTGGCTACGACGACGAGTCGGGTCGACGAGGTTGGAGAGGCGATCGGACGTTCTCCATCCCTGCTCGTCAAGGGCGGTATTCCGCATGACCTCATGCTCGGCTCTGCGTTTGGGACGGTCACCCGCCACCTGCAGACACGGGCGATGAGGAAGACGCTGGCGTCGGCGGATCTCGTCCATTACACGTCCCATCGTTCGAAGGTGCTGCCGGGCCTGCCCTACATCGCTACCGTACACGACCTGTTCCCGATGAGGCGTCCTGGCTTCGCCATCGAGGTCCGGCGTATCATGGAGGGAGCGCGCAAGGTCATCGTTCCTTCGCGGTATGTGGCAGAGACCATCATCGATCGCTTTCCCGACATGGTCCACAAGGTCATTCCCATCCATCTCGGAGTGGGCGCCCCCTTCCGTCCGATGGAAGCCGGTGCCGGTCTCCCTTCCGCGCTGCATCATCTCGACGACGTGCCGTACTTCCTTGCCGTTGCGAGAATGGATGTGCGGAAAAACGTTCCTGCCATTCTCGATGCATATCGTTCATGGACCGGTGATGGATCGGCAGCTCGACTCGTCTTCGTCCTGAGCGGGACGACTGCCGACGTGAGCACGTTCAGGACGACCTATACCGAGGCACTGTCCCATCCGGGGATCGTCGTCCTGCCGTCGGTATCCAATGACGATCTCGCGGCCCTGTACGGCGGGGCCCAGGCTCTGCTGTTCCCTTCGCTCGCCGAAGGATTCGGCCTGCCAGTGCTGGAGGCCATGGCCTGCGGATGCCCGGTACTGACGTCGACGACGACGTGTCTTCCCGAAACCGCGGGTGATGCGGCATTGCTCGTGGACCCGGAACGGGTGGACGATATCGCTCATGGTATCGACCTCCTCCATCGCGATGGAGCATTGCGCGACGAACTGCGCAGGAAGGGATCGCTCCGTGCCGCGATGCTTACGTGGGATGCAGCAGCCCGTGCCACGCGCGACGTCTACGCGGAAGCGATTGCAGGAGTGGATCGATGATGTCCGTCGGACTCGACGTATCGACGTTGTGTACGCCGACACCGACGGGGATCGGACGATATACGGACCATCTCGCCCGCGCATTGGTAGAAGCGGAAGTCGACGTTCGGTACTTCGTCAAATCGTCCCGGAAAGGACGCGAAGGAGCGATGGATCCGGATATGAAGCATGCGGTCCGCTATTACCTCCCCGGCCTTCCGGTCATCATCCGGAGACCGCAGGTCGTGCATGCCACGGATGCCTACTATCCGACCGTTCCTGGTGCCGGCCACGTCGTGACCATTCATGATCTCGCCATCTTCCGTGAAGAGACCCGGCATATCGAAGGATATACCTCCGACGTCTTCCGTGAACGTGGCGCAAGGAGACTGAATGCACTGCTGCGTTGGGCCGACGGCATCTGCGTACCGAGCCGTGCCACTGCATCCGACCTCATGGAGATGTTCGGCGTCGATGCGGCGCGCATCACGGTGACGCCTCTCGGCTGCGATCACATCGATCCCGTGCGTTCGCATCGCGATGCGGTCGTTCTCGATACCTTCGGTCTGGAAGCCGGCCGATATTCACTCTTCATCGGCCACGTGAGCATCCGCAAGAACCTGCCGGCGATGATCGAGGCCATGAAGCGTACGCGACATGCGGCCCATCATCCGTTCGTCGTGGCGGGGGCGGACAGTATGGGGGCCGAACGGATCCACGAAGCCGCACGGGGGACGAACACCATCTTCACCGGATATCGTACGGAAGAGGAAACACAGGTATTGTTGCGCAATGCGGCCTGTCTCGTCTTCGCCACGTACTACGAAGGATTCGGCATCCCCGTTCTCGAAGCCATGCGCTGCGGCGTCCCTGTCGTCGCCGGATCGTACGGTGCCGCGCGGGAAGCGGGAGGGCCGCATGCCGTCTATGCCGATCCGTTCGATGTCGATTCCATCGCTGCGGCGATCGACGAAGCATGGAACATACCGGATGCCGGACGCGATGAAGGCCGGCGTCATGCCGATGCCTATACATGGAAGAATACGGCCATCCGTACGATCGACGCTTATCGTCGTGCGCCTGGGCGGTAAATTGCGGTTTCCATCATGGCCAATGCACTGAAACATATCGAACTGGCGATACGCCGCCGCGTGACAGGACTGTTGTCCGGCTCGCGAGAGGCCATGCGTGTCACCGAGCCGGCCGACGTCCTGCATCTTCCCGACAATGCGCGTATCCTCCTGCTCAGGCAGGACAGGATCGGCGACGTCCTGGTTTCGATTCCCGTGATGCGTGCCTTGCGCAACCGGTTGCCGTTCGCGACGATCGACATGGTGCTGAGCCCGAACAATCTCGCCGTCCGTCACGCGGTGGCGGCCTATACCGATGACATCCATGTCTATCGAAAGTCGCTGTCCGATGTCGTCGGCCTGCTGAAGGCATTGCGACGGAAGCGCTACGACCTCGTCATCGATCTCATGGACAATCCGTCGACGACGTCGTCGATGCTCGTACGCTGGAGTGGTGCGCGCATGGCCCTTGGGATAGAGAAGGCCAACAGTGGCGTCTACACGCACGTGGTGCCGCTGGCCGACCGTTCTTCCGTCCACATCGTGGAACGTCTGGCACGTCTGCTCATGCCGTTCGGCATCGATCCTTCGACGGAGCAGCTCGATCTCGAATACGAGGTCACGGACGAGGAACGGCGGAAGGCCATGTCCATCCTCGGTCTGCACGACGACGGTCACATACGGCTCGGCGTCAACATCAGTGGCAGCGACATCTCGCGGATGTACGGTGAGGAGGCGATGACGGAGGTGCTGACGACCATACGGCATCGTCACCCGGGAGTTGATCCATACATCTTCGCTGCACCGCCGCACAAGGACATGCAGATGCGGATCGTGGAGTCGACGGGAGCCGTCGCCGTGCCCATCGTGCCGTCGTTCCACGAATACGCCTGCCTGTTATCCCTCATGGACGCTATCGTGACGCCCGATACGTCGTCCGTACATCTCGCCGCGGCATGGAAGACGCCGAGCGTCGTGCTGTTCATGCATGACGATCCTGGACTCATGCCGTGGTATCCCTACATGTCGCCGTGCCGTCCTCTCGAGGCGCAGCAGGGCAGTATTTCGGACATTCCACGTGAGCACGTCATTTCGGCGATCGATGACATGCTCCGTGACTTTAGCATATTGCGATCATGACATTCGAACAGCGAACAACGACCTGCGGGGAACTGCGTCCGGAACACGCCGGCACTTCCGTTACCATCAATGGCTGGATCAATGCCCGCCGGGATTTCGGCGGCCTGATCTTTCTCGATATCCGGGACCGGTACGGCATCACACAGGCCGTCATCCAGTCCGAGACGCACCCCGATCTTGCCGCACGTGCCAAGGAGCTACGCTCCGAATGGGTGGTATGGATCCGCGGAACCGTGCGCATGCGCGAGAATCCGAATCCGCGCATTCCGACCGGTCTCGTGGAAGTGCTGGCCGAGGACTTCGGTGTGATCAACGAAGCCGAACTCACGCCCTTCGAAATCGTGGACGATCTCCAGACGAACGAAGAATTGCGTCTGAAGTATCGCTTTCTCGACCTGCGCCGTCACGCCCTGCAGCAGAACTTCCTCATCCGCAACAAGCTGTATCAGCTCACGCACCGGTTCTTCGACGAACAAGGTTTCGTCGAAATCGAGACCCCCGTGCTCACGAAGTCGACGCCCGAAGGTGCCCGCGACTTCCTGGTGCCGAGCCGTATCAACAAGGGGCAGTTCTACGCTCTTCCGCAGTCGCCGCAACTGTTCAAGCAGATGCTGATGGTGAGCGGCTTCGACCGCTACATGCAGATCGTCAAGTGTTTCCGCGACGAGGACCTTCGTGCCGACCGTCAGCCGGAATTCACGCAGATCGACGTCGAGATGTCCTTCGTGAAGCAGGACGACATCCTCGCCTTGACCGAATCCTTCATCGCACGTGCCTGGAAGGAGATCAAGGGCATTGACGTTCCCGTTCCGTTCCCGCGTATGTCCTTCGCCGAAGCGATGAACCGGTTCGGCAGCGACAAGCCGGACGTCCGGTATGCACTCGAGCTCAGGACGATTACGGAAACCGTCGCCGACTCCGGCTTCGCCGTTTTCAAGGATGCCGTAGCGAGCGGTGGCGTCGTATCCGTCTTCAATGCCAAGGGCTGTGCGACTTTCTCGCGGAAGCAGCTCGATGAGCTCACCGAGTTCTCGAAGAAGTACGGAGCAAAGGGGCTGCCATGGTTGAAGCATGCCAACGGTGAGACGACGGGATCCTTCCTTAAGATGCTCACCGATGCCGAACGCGATGCGATCCTCGCGGCATCCGGCGCGGAAGATGGCGACCTCCTGCTGTTCGCGGCAGGGGAGTGGGAACGTTCGCAGCTCATCCTCGGTGCGTTGCGTCAGGAGATCGCCCGTCGTACCGGCATCCATGACCGTCTTGCCGGAACGTATTCCTTCCATTGGGTGCTCGCCTTCCCGCTCCTCGAATATTCGGACGAAGAACAACGATACGTCGCGCGTCATCATCCGTTCACCGCACCGCTGACCGACGATGTCGGACTGCTCGAGTCGGAGCCGTCGAAGGCTCGTGCCCAGGCTCATGACCTTGTCATCAACGGCTACGAAGCGGCCGGAGGAAGTATCCGTATCCATCGCAACGAAGTACAGCAGAGGATGTTCGATCTGCTCGGTCTCTCACGCGAGGATGCCGATGCCAAGTTCGGCTTCCTGCTGAAGGCTCTGCAGTATGGAGCACCGCCGCATGGTGGTATCGCCTTCGGTTTCGACCGTCTGGTGATGCTGCTCGCGGAAACGGACAACATCCGCGATGTGATCGCATTCCCCAAGACGACGTCGGGACTGTCCCTCATGGACGGATGTCCCTCGGATGTGGATAGCAGGCAACTCGCCGATCTCGGTATAGCACTGGCACGATGATGAAGGACACGATGGAACGCCGACATTTCCTTGCGCTGATCGCCGTGGCCCCGATGGCCATGCAATCGGCCCTGCGCAGCAGCCGCAAACGTAATACGGACAAGCAGGCGACGACGCGATACATCTTCTCCCAGGCGATGCGTCAGGCATCGACGGAGCAATGGAACCGGAAACCCATCGGAGAGCTGATGGGCCAGTTCGCCATGCTGTTCCAGGGGACGCCCTACGTCGGTGGTACGCTGGAAGGGGATGGACCCGAAGTATGCCGTATCGATCTCACGGGGCTGGACTGCGTGACGTTCTTCGAGAACGTTCTCGACATGTCGAGGATCGTGAAGAAGGGGCGCTATACGTTCCCCGATCTGCAGCATGAGGTGACCTTCACTCGCTATCGTGGAGGACAGCTCGGAGACTATACTTCACGTCTGCACTATACGGCCGAATGGATCGAGGACAATGTCGCGAAGCATGTCGTCAAGGACATGTCGCGTGAACTCGGCGGGGTGATATTCCCGCTCGACGTGAACTTCATGTCGAGGAATCCGAAGTACTACGCGCCGCTCAAGAACGATTCCATTCTCGTCGAGAAGATGGAGACCATCGAAACGGCCATCAACGGTCAGGTCAGGTACTACATTCCCAAGGATCGTATCGACGTGATCGAGCCGCAGTTGCAGACCGGCGACATCGTAGCCATCACGACGAACAAGGAAGGCCTGGACTATGCCCATACGGGAATGATCCATCGTACGGCCGACGGTGTGGCGCACCTGCTTCATGCGTCATCGCAGAAGAAGCAGGTCGTCCTCGACGTCTCCGTGAGCGAATACGTCAACGGTGTGAAAAGCCATACCGGTATCAGTATCCTGCGTCCCCTCGAGCCACTTCTCAACGAACGATAACGGGCGGACGGATTCCGTTCCGATCCCGCCCGAAGCTCACCATTGAATGGTGATGGTCGGCTGGAGTTCGATGGTGACGGTGTGTTCGGGCAGTTTGCGGAGAGCCTTCTCGAAGTCGGATTGTCGAGCCATGGACTCGATGCCTTCCAGCTCGTTCATCAGATTCCTGTTCTTGCGGAATGCCGCGATCAGTTTGTCCATGTTGACATCGTACATGGTGATCGTCGATCCGCTCACGTACTTCGCGTTCGTCTTCTTGATGATCGGTTCGGACTGGACGTTGACGGTCATGCGCATGCCGCCGAGAAAGCTTTCCATCATGCCCAGAGCCATGTCCAGTTGTTCTTTCGACTGCTTCTTCTTTTTCTTGTCCTTGGCGTCGCTCTTCAGGTCCGGGACATTGGTGATGACGATCCTGTCCTTCGCATAGGAGAACGTCATACCGGCCGTCGAGCCCGATTCTTCTTCTTCGATGACGCGCGTGGCGAGCATCTTCGCAAGGCGCGATTGGTCGATGCGAAGTGTGTTCACGTTGGCGACGGTATACTCGGCAATCCATCCCTGATATTCTCCCTGGTCGACCAGACGCAGATTGGTCAATCTGGCATCGGGACCAAGTGTACCAGCGCTGGCCGTCGCAAGGCTGTCGATCGCCTTCCGTACCGAGTCCGACAGGAAGTCGGGTCGGTCCTCGGCCGTCGAGCCCTTCATCGACAGGAGGATCGAGTCCCGCACTATCGCCGTGCCATCGGATTTCAGGATGACAGTCGTCATCGTACGGAGACAGCCCGTCAGAAATGCCGATGCTGCGACGATCAGGGTGATGACGACGATGTGCGTACGTGACATTGGGACTCCGGAAGGAAGAGGATTCAAATATGGCGAAGATGTTCGGAAGCGGTAGCATGGATGGCTTCCGCAATGTCTTCCGGCGTGATGATCCGGTCCGATGCTTCCGAAAGAGAGACCGACGAAGCCATGAGCGTTTCCGTAAGGCGCGCTCGCTCGTCCGCCGATGCACGGACGACATTGCCGATCATCAGATGGCCGGGTCCCGTGAGGATGCTGCCGTGCTGGAGTATGACGTTGTCGATCACCCGCTGGGCGCTGCCGACGACCTTCCGGTTGCCATGGACGATCTCCGTCCGGGCACTGCTCGTGAAGCAGGAAACGGCCAGGGCTCCGGACGTGGCATAGTGATGCTGCAGATCCGATGGAGCTTCTTCGAAGGACAGTCCCGGTACGAAGGGTTGCAGTGCCGACAGCAGCATGGTATGGATACCGGCATAGACCGCACGCGGCGTGCGGGTATCCGTGACCGGAATGGCGATGCAGTAGGTGAGTTCTTCGGCATGCAGGACGGCACGGCCGCCGGTGGGGCGTCGTACCAGGTCGAAACCGGAATTGACGAGGGCCTCCCGGTCGATCTGTTCGTCCTGCTGATGCTTGCCCAGGGATACCGTCCACGGCTCCCATGTATAGGTTCTGAAGGCGAGTGCGACGTCGCCGCGTCGGACCATATCGAGAAGATCCATGTCGCGTTCCATGTTGGCAGCGCCACTGCGGGATCCTTCCCAGGCGTTGAGCATCATTGTACCGAGATACGCAGGAATTTGAGTTTACCGGCGCGCACGATGCGCGGTTCGGCGAAGTTCAGCACTGCGGCGATGTCTGCGATCTTCTCGCCATCGACCTTGACGCCGCCTTGCTGGATAAGACGACGCGCCTCGCCCTTGGAAGTTACAAGACCGGTCGCGACCATGACGTCGACGAGCGATTGGTCGGCAGGACCGTCGATGGTGCGTTCTTCGATGACGTCCGGAACATCCTTCTTGACGAAGATCCGCTCGAACTCGGCGAAGGCGGCATCGGCATCGCCCTGGCCATGATATCGTGCGACGATCCGCTTGGCGATATCGACCTTGGCATTACGCGGATGGACGGAACCATCGGCCAGGCCCTGCGTCGTACGCTGCACTTCATCGGCTGGTGCATAGCATGCGTACTGGAGGTAGCGGGGGATCAGCGTATCGGGAATGGACATGGTCTTGCCGAACATGTCCTTCGGCGAATCCGACAGGCCGATGTAGTTGTTCAGGGACTTGCTCATCTTCTCGACCCCGTCGGTGCCTTCGAGAATGGGCATCGTCAGGATGCACTGCGGTTCCATCCCGGACGAGCGCATGATCTCACGTCCAACCAGCAGATTGAACTTCTGGTCCGTACCACCGATCTCGATGTCGCTGCCGATGGCCACGGAATCGTAGGCCTGCGAGAGGGGATAGAGGAATTCATGGACGCTGATGGGCTCGCCGGCCCTGTATCGCTTCGTGAAGTCGTCACGTTCGAGCAGTTGTGCCACGGTATACTTGGCCGCCAGGGCGATGACGTCCTGGAAGGTCAGGGCGTTGAGCCATTCGCTGTTGTGGACCACCGACGTCTTCTCCATGTCCAGTACCTTCGATGCCTGGTCGACGTAGGTACGGCCATTCTCGCGGGTCTCCTCGAGGGTGAGGGCGGGGCGCGTCCTGGACTTTCCGGTGGGATCGCCGATCATCGCCGTGAAGTCGCCCACGATCAGTACGACGCGATGGCCGAGGTCCTGGAACTGGCGCAGCTTGTTGAGAACGACGGCATGGCCGATGTGGATGTCGGGGCGGCTCGGATCGAGTCCCAGTTTGATCGTCAGCGGCTTCCCTGTCGTGACGCTGCGTTCGAGCTTGCGGACGAGGTCTTCTTCGGGCAGGAGGTCCACCACGTTCTGGCGGATCACGTCGAGTTGTTCGGAGATTGTCAGCATGGCGATGTCGTCGTGATGGGATGGGGGCTAGTCGGTATCGCGGCGCATCGCGCGTTCCTGTTCGCGATCCTTGATCGATGCGCGCTTGTCGTACAGTTTCTTGCCTCGGACGAGACCGAGTTCGACCTTGATATACGGGCCGGAGAAATAGAGGGAGAGCGGAATGATGGTCAGACCCTTCTCTTCCACACCGGTACGCAGGCGCACGAGTTCGTGTTCGTGGAGGAGCAGCTTGCGCGGACGCGTAGGGATATGGTTCTCCCTGTTGCCGAAGTCGTACGGATTGATGTGCATGCCGACGAGCATCAGCTCGTCCGACGCCTTCGAAGGAAAGATGGCATAGGCATCGACGAGGGATACCTTGCCTGCACGGAGGGATTTCACCTCGGTTCCGGTCAATACGATGCCGGCCTCGAACCGCTGGAGCACTTCATAGTCGTGCAGGGCCTTGCGGTTCTGGATGATGGAGCGGGTCGATCGTTCGTTGGGCGTTGCCATAAAAAGAGAACCCCGCACTGGAGCGGGGCAATGGATGCGGAGAGGGAGGGATTCGAACCCTCGATAGCGGTCTTAACCACTATGACGGTTTAGCAAACCGTTGCCTTCAGCCACTCGGCCACCTCTCCGTTAAGGAGCGACAAAGATAATGAAATTCATCGATTCGGGAAGAACGAAGACGGGATGCACGGTTTTTACTCCGTGCATCCCGTCTGTCGTGCGTCGAGGCGCGCGATCATTCTGCGAAGGACGTACCCGGAAGGTCGAGTGCCACCTGCTGATGGGCAGGTACGGCAAGGGCGGATCCGGCGCCGGACCGTACCATGTCGCTATTCGAGATGACTTCCGTGATGGCGGAGACATGTTCCAGTGTGGTTTCGCCCTGGTCGGCTGCGACCTTGACGTCACCGTAGACGCCGTTGACGAAGACGTTGCCGTTACCTGAGAAGATCTCCAGGTGGGTCGAGGCCGGAACGTAGAGCGTGTGCGTGATGCCCTTGCCGTCCAGCGGCTTCGAAGGATCGATCTGCTTTGCATGGAAGAGGATCGTGTTGCCGTCCTGCGTCGTGGTACGTTCGAGCGTGTATTCACCGCCCCTGGATTCGATGGCGACCTTGTCGAACATCCACGTGACGACGCGGACATCACCGGCATCGGCATCGATCTTGACATTGGCGCCGTTGGATACGACCATCGTGGTCCGGACGGGGTGCAGGGGAACTTCCGAATTGTCGGCGGCACGAACATCGCTCTGCGTCACGGCGAACATGGCGAGTGTGAGGGCCGCACCAGCGAGCAGGTTCTTGATTGATTTCATGGCGACTTCCGAAATGATATGATCGTGAAATGTACGGGAGTGTGTACGCCGGCCTCCGGGGAAGGTTACAGGCGATCTTCCTTTCGTATTTTTCGCTGCGATGAAAGACAAAGAAACGCCGCTGATGCGGCAATACGGTCAGATCAAGACCCGATATCCCGATACGATCCTGCTGTTCCGCCTCGGTGATTTCTACGAAACGTTCGGTGACGACGCCGTCCTCACGGCCCGTGCCTGCGGAATCACACTGACGAAGAGGAACAACGGTTCGGCAGGCGAGATTCCTCTGGCAGGATTCCCGTATCACCAGCTCGACTCCTATCTCCCGAAGCTCGTGCGGGCAGGCCATCGTGTGGCAGTCTGCGAACAGCTCGAGGACCCGAAACAGGCACGCGGCATCGTACGACGCGACGTCGTGGAAGTCGTCACGCCCGGCGTGGTGCTCTATGACAAACTGCTCGACAACAACAGTCATACGATCCTTGCATGCATCACGGGGCCGACGAAGGCCAGCCCGTCCATCTGCGGCCTCGCCTTCGCCGACGTGTCGACGGGCCTGTTTTCCGCTGGCGACATCCCCGTCGATCGCATCGCCAGCGTCCTCGAATCACTGACGCCGGCCGAGCTCATCGTGAACAAGGACGAGAAGGAATGGTGGCAACCCCTCGTCGACGCTCTGCCGGCTACGCCATCGCTCACCAGACTCGATACCTGGCATTTCGATGCCGAGTTCACACGCAATGCCTTGTTGCGTCACTTCAACACCGCGTCGCTGAAGGGATTCGGTACGGATGAACTCGTTCACGGCCTGACGGCCGCGGGTGTCGTCCTGCACTACGTCGGTGAAACGCAGAAGACATCGCTGACGCAGATCACGAGTATGAACGTCCATCATGCCGATGGCTTCATGATCCTCGATGCGGCTACGCGCAGGAATCTCGAAATCCATGCGTCGATGCATGGTGACGGACGTCAGGGGTCGTTGATAACGTTGCTCGATCATACGTGCACGCCGATGGGCGGGCGCCTGCTTCGCGGCTGGCTGCAATCGCCTCTCGTGTCGATGGAGGCGATACGCCGACGCCTGAACGTCGTCCGTGGCTTCGTCCTCGAACCATCCATCGCCGAAGATGTACGCACGAATCTGCGTGGCATGGGCGATATCGAGAGATTGCTGACCAAGGTCATGATGAACAGGGCGACGTCCCGCGATCTCGTGGCTCTTCGCTCGGGTCTCGAACGCCTGCCGATGATTCGGGAGGCGTTGCGGCGCAGTGCGACGGATGCCGTAGCCCGTATAGGCGATGCCGTCGACGATCACACGGAGGTGACGGCGCTCCTGCGACGTGCGCTGTCCGACGAACCGCCGCTCCAGGTGGGAACGGGCATGATCTTCCGCCAGGGATATCATGCAGGGATCGACGAAATGCGTTCGGCACTGACGAACGGCAAGGAGTGGATCTCCGACTACCAGGAGGCCGAACGACAGTCCACCGGCATCACGTCACTGAAGGTGGCGATGACGGGTGTCTTCGGGTACTACATCGAAGTGACGAATACGCACAAGGCCCGCGTTCCCGAACATTACGAACGCAGGCAGACGCTGGCCAACGCCGAGCGGTTCACGACGCCGCACCTGCGTGACCTCGAACAGAAGCTCCTCCATGCCGAGTCCCATCTGTCCACCATGGAAGCGCAGGCGATCGAGGAACTGCGTGCCGAACTTTCGGTGCATGGTGCCGCCATCCAGAAGACGGCACGAGCGATCGCGACCATCGACTGTCTGGCCGGGTTCGCGGACGTCGCACGGAGTCATGAATACTGCGAACCGGATATCCATGACGGCACGGAGCTCGTCATCGAGGATGCCCGCCATCCCGTGATCGAACGGCTGCTGCCGCCGGGCGAGCGCTACGTCTCCAATTCGATACGGCTCGATACAGAACAGCAGCAGATCCAGATCATCACCGGCCCCAACATGTCCGGTAAGTCGAGCTACCTGCGTCAGGCAGGATTGATCGTCTTCCTGGCTCACGTAGGATGCTACGTTCCGGCAACGTCGGCACGGATACCGCTGACGGATCGCATCTTCACCCGCGTAGGAGCACAGGACAACATTCTCGCCGGTGAGAGTACCTTCCTCGTCGAGATGCAGGAGTCGGCCAACATCCTCAACAACGCCACGGCGCGGAGTCTCATCCTGCTGGATGAAGTCGGACGGGGGACGGCGACGTTCGATGGTATCAGCATTGCCTGGGCCATCGCCGAGTATCTGCACGAGGTGACGGGGGCGAAGACGCTGTTCGCCACGCACTACCATGAATTGACGGCGCTGGCCGATCAATTCCCGCGGATACACAACCATCAGGTGGAAGTGCGCGAAGTTGGCGATTCGATCGTCTTTACCCACCGCGTCATTCCCGGGCACAGCGATCATTCCTTCGGTATCCACGTCGCACGCATGGCAGGTCTTCCTCCTGCGGTGATAGGTACGGCACGGGCCGTACTGGATCAACTGGAACAGGGGCATCATGGGCCGGTCGACGGTGGACGTGCTGCCGCCGTGGAACGGATCCGGCTGGAAGAAGCCGGGCAGTTATCGATGTTCGAGGTTCGTGACGATGCGCTGCGCCGCAAGGTGCAGGAACTCGATCTTGACAATATGACTCCGATGCAGGCGCTCAAGGCGCTGTCGGACCTGAAAGGCTCCCTCGATGGATGAAATCAAACGAAAATGGACGGAACGGGACAGGGTCGTTCGTGCGATCACGAAGGATGGCATGTTCCGCGCGGCATGTATCCGCAGTACCGAACTCTCACGCGCTGCGCAGGATAGACATCACTACGAGCCGTTGCGCGCCCTGATGCTGGCACGTGCTGCGACCGGTGCCGGACTGATGGCATCGTTCCTCAATGGGGAAGAGCGCGTCGTGATCCAGCTCGAAGGCGATGGTCCCGTCGCCAGTATCTATGCCGAAGCACTGCAAGTTGGAGAGGTGCGGGGGTATGCCACGCTCAACTCGAAGCCCGCGGAACAGAGCACGTCGGCGCTCGGCAACGGCATCATGAAGGTCTCTCGTATCCTCTACGGCAAATACGAGCCCGTGACCGGTATCGTCGAGTTACGTCGGGGCGACGTCACGTCGGACCTCGGCTACTATCTCACGCAGTCGGAACAGATTCCATCCGCCTTCGTCCTGGACGTGAGTTTCGATGAAGAGGATCACATCAAGCAGGCCGCTGGGCTGCTCATCCAGGCCATGCCCGGTGCACGACCGGAGGACATTTTCCGCGCCTACGATACGATCGACTATCTGGGACGTCTCACGCAGTTCCTCGACGACGGCTATACGCCGGAGGACATCCTGCGCCAGGTCATGCCCACGGATATCGACATCCTCGCATCGACGCCGGTGGACTTCTTCTGCCGCTGTTCGATCGACAGGTTCAAGGGAATGTTGCTGACACTCGGTTACGACGAGGTGGCCGGTATGGAAGCGGACGGACAGAACGAGCTCGTGTGCCAGTATTGTAATGCACACTATTATCTGTCCGAGCAGGATTTCAAGGATATGAAGGAAGAACTCGTCGTACGCCGCAACTAGGCATCGGTCATGAGGGACGTGATGGCACTGACCAGGACGATGTCGTCGGCAGTGCATCCGCGCGACAGGTCGCAGTACGGTTTGCGCAGTCCCTGGACGATCGGTCCCAGTGCGATCATGCCGCCGAGACGCTGGGAGAGCTTGTAGGCGATATTGCCCGAATTGAGATCCGGAAAGATCAGAACGTTCGCCCGACCTTCGAGAGGAGAGTCGGGCGCTTTCGTTGCCGCCACGTGTTCGACGATGGCGGCATCCACCTGGAGTTCGCCATCGGCGATGACGGACGGATTGCGCTCGCGGAATCGCAGGAAGGCATGGCGGACCTTATCCACGGAAGGATGCGATGCCGAGCCCTTCGTCGAAAAGCTGAGGAAGGCGACGCGCGGATCGTCGTCGAGTATACGGCGGTAGTTGTCCGCCGCTGCCGTGGCGATATCGACGAGCTGTGCCTCCGTCGGGTCGGGTACCACGCCGCAATCCGCGAAGACGAACGTACTGCGTTCGCCGATCATCAGGAAGAAGCTGCTGACCGTGCTGTTCGACGGCGCGAGACCGACGGTCGTGATTCCCGCACGCAGCACGTCACCGGTCGTGGAAAGGGAGCCTGCAACGACGCCATCGACGTGGTTCTCGTGCAACAGCCAGCCGGCCGTATAGAGAGGATTCAGGGCCAGGTCCCGCGCCATGTCGGCCGTCAGCCCCTTGTCCTTTCGCCGGTCGTGCAGGAAGGCGCTGCAGGCGATCAGATTGTCTTCATGCGTCGGGTCGACGATAGCGATACCATCGAGGGAAATACCTTCGAACGATGCCTTCAGCATGATGTCCGCCGTTCTGCCGACGAGGGTCGGTATGCACAGGCCTGCATCCATGCACCGGCGTACGGCATGAATCGTTCGTGGATCCGTTGCGTCGGGAAAGGCGATTCTGGACGAGCGAACTGAGGCGCCTGCGAGGAGCGCATCAATCACAGGATGCTTCATGGGGCGATTCCGAGCAACGTCTGGATGTCGATGGTGGCTGTCGTCGTGGTCTTGCGGTTCTCGGCATACTCGTCGTAGACATCGACCGTACGCTTGTCCTGCTTCACGCAGATGAGCTCCGCACGATTCGGATTGTAGCAGATGCTACGATAGTCCTCGAACTGCACGGCGCTGGCTCTGCCACGGCCTCGTGTGCTGATCTGCAGCAGGCCGTTCTGGACGGGGACGTAGGCATAGTCGCTCGCCGTCACGACAAGTCCGGATGCGTTCTGTTGCGGTCCTTCGGAGGCACGGGCCGTCAGGTCGACCGTCGACGTCACCATTCGACGTATCAGATTGACGAGGGACAGCGTCGGTACGGTCCGCGTACCCCCGTTCAGGCGTCCGTCACCCAGTGAAACCACGACGAACTGTTCGCCGGCGGCATCTGGCTCGATGAAGAACGGGGCATGGTTCACGGGGATGGTAGTTTCGACGGCGTTGGAACGGCTGTCGATGATGGCGATCGTTCCGGATCCGGAGCATGCCACGCCGATCTGGTTGCCGGCGGCAGCGATGCCGTTCGGTAATGAGTCCACGCGGATAGTACGCACGATCGAATAGGTGGTGAGATCGATGATGCTCACGACGTTCGACGATGGGTGGGTGGCATAGGCCGTCGTGGCATTGGCGAAGGCGATATCCTGGGCCGCACCCAGTGCCCCGCAATCGATACGGGCGCGTTCGCGGAGTGTATCGTTGGCGAGGACGACGATTTCAGGAGCGTCGGCACGAAGGACGAAGAGCTCGTCGCGGAACGTGCGGAAGCGCGTGACGTTCAACGGTGTGGAGGCATCGTTCCGCCATGCTTGCCCGGCAACGCGGCTGCCGTCGGGCATCGTATAGGTTCCGAGACCGGCATCTTCGGCCGTCAGGACACGCCAGCGATCCTCGAAGGAATTGATGACCGGTTCCTCTGGGCTGCATGCGGCGAGGAGGAGGCAGAAGACGGTGAGAAGGGCTGCGCTACGTAACATCATGATCCATCAATCCAGTTGTGCCACTACATCTCGAATGATTGCCGTCAATGTGGGTTCTGCCGACGCTGCCGCGGCCAGGATTTCTTCGAGCCGTGCCGGGGCCAGGGCATCGGGGAAGCATTCGTCGGTGACGATGCTCATACCCAGGACTTCCATGTTCATGTGGCGGGCCACGATGACTTCCGGTACGGTACTCATGCCTACGACGTCGGCTCCGATCGTGCGCAGGAAGCGGTATTCCGCCCGTGTCTCGAGGTTGGGGCCGGCCACAGCGACATAGACACCGCGATGGACATTTCGTTGCAGTTTCAGTGCGGCATTTCGCGCCATGTCGATCAGACGACAGGAATAGGGCTCGCTCATGTCCGGGAACCGGGGACCGAAGCGCTCGTCGTTCGGGCCGATCAACGGGTTGTCACCCAGCAGGTTGATATGATCGTCGATGATCATCAGGTCCCCCCGTCGATACAACGGATTCATGCCGCCGCAGGCATTGGAGACGATGAGCGTGCGTACCCCCAGGGCATGCATGACCCGTACAGGAAACGTGACCTGCTGCATCGTATAGCCTTCATAATAATGAAAGCGACCTTGCATGACGACGACGGGGCGCCCCGCAAGGGTTCCGAACAGGAGCCGGCCGTGGTGGCTTTCGACGGTCGAAAGGGGGAAGTGGGGGATGTCCGCATAGTCCAGGGCCGTTTCCACGGTGATATGTTCCACCAGGCCACCGAGCCCCGTGCCGAGGATGATGCCGATGGCCGGCCCAGCCGACGTCCTGGCCCGGATATGGGAAACCGCCTCGGATGTATGTTCGAACAAGGACATTCGTCAATTCTCCATGATAGTTACGCGAAGATACGGGCATTGTCGACGGTAAAGCTTACGATGTTCCGCTGTAGAAAATTCACTATTTGCTAACACGAAAGAATTGCTATTTTCCTTATGGAACGGAACGGGGGCGGGGACGATGTCTGGAGA
Source organism: Candidatus Kapaibacterium thiocyanatum (assembly GCA_001899175.1). Taxonomy (NCBI): domain Bacteria; kingdom Pseudomonadati; phylum Bacteroidota; class Eximiradiia; order Eximiradiales; family Kapaibacteriaceae (SeqCode); genus Kapaibacterium (SeqCode); species Kapaibacterium thiocyanatum (SeqCode). The sequence goes on from MKVH01000024.1 coordinate 949,988, forward strand.
TATCCGGGGAGACAAGGATATCCGGTGTGTGTACGTGTACCCGCCTGCGTATTGAATCGAACGAAAAGCGAGAATAGGTTTCTATTCAGTTTCTTCATTGTTGTGGGTGCAACACTATGAATCGTTTGTTCCTCCATCGACGCCGACATCTATTGGCGGCGATCCTTTCGGCCATTGCGCTATTGGGAGTCTTCAGCTCCGCGCAGGCCCAGTTGTACACGGAAGTAGCGGGGGGAGCCGGAAGCAGCCGGATATTCATCCCACCGGGCTACAATCCTAATCCATTTACCGACTACTGGTGGACGATTCGTTCCCAGTTCGTGATCCGTGCCGAAGAAGCTGCTTACTACGGTCTCGTACCGGGTATGATGGAGTCCGTCTCCTTCAACTTCCGTAATGCTACGCCGTTCACCAGTCGCCGCTTCACCATCAAGGTGAAGATGACGGACCGGAATACGGTGAATAGTCCGTTCGAGAATACGGGATTCACGACGGTCTATGAGAACGGTTCCTACGTATGGTCTCCCATCGCGGGCACGCCGACCTGGGTGAAATTCCCGTTCTCGACGCCGTTCCAGTGGGATGGTACGTCGCACCTTCTCTTCGAGATCTGTACGTACCGTACGGGCTATACCTACGTATGGCCTGAGTACGAGTACACACAGGTGCCCACGTTCTATGCCACGATGGCCTATCAGATCGGTGACGGTGGCGACTACTGCAGCCCGTACACATGGTATCCGGGCTGGTACAGCATCCGTCCGGTAACGAAGATCGGTATGCTGTCGGGTATCGAAACATCGTTCCCGGATGACGTCGATCCGCGCCGCATTCTCAAGTCCGGCTTCGTCTACGATGGCTCCACGACCGAGTATCCGCGCCCGTCCATTTCGTTCCGTCAGAACAACGGTCAGAACATCAACCTGACGTACCGGCTCGTCGGTCCTCTGCCTTCGTCGAACGTGATCTATGAAGGACGCGCGGGAGCGAGCAACATATTGCCCCACGTGGCATCGTCCACCGGGCTCTACAAGTACGAGATCACCAATGCCGTAGGTCCGGCTGCGGGTCCCGGTGGTATTCTCAATCTGTTGACGATTCCCGGCGGCGCATACCGTCTTGAGGCGACCTATTCGATTCCCGGATACACGCAAACGTATCAGAAGGAATTCAACATCGCCTATGATAACGATATCGCCATCCGCAGCATCCGTTCGCCTAACGTCATTCCGCAGAAGTATCCCCGCGGCGTTGCCATCCCTGTGACGGCACAGCTTCAGAACGTGGGTCTGAACGACATGACGACGGCGCGCTGCATCGCCGTCATCCGTCAGTCCCCGGGTGGACAGGAAGTCTATCGCGATACGCTGATCGTCAATGAGACTCTCACAACCGGAGAACTCATGACGATCGATTTCAAGAACTTCACGGCTCCCGAGGTTTCGAACTGGTCGCTCCAGATCTGCGCGGAACTGATCGGTGCCGCCGACCAGCAGGCAGCGAACGATTGTCTGCCCAGGCCGGCGCAGTCGTATATCTTCCAGACCCTGCATAATGAGGAAGTGGGCGTAAGCGCTCTCGACATTCCTTCTGCAAGCGGTCAATACTATGCGAAGCGTCCATTCACGCCTCGCGGCCGCATCGTCAACGGCGGTATCCAGGATCTGTCGAACATTC